>NZ_JAYRDJ010000025.1:0-65746 GCF_041909475.1 Niveibacterium sp.
CGCCGCGCCGACCGCTTCCTGCTGCTGGTGGCGCTTGGCCGTCGTGCCGATCGGGACGACGGCAGTTTTTCCGGCCAAGCTCATGCGCTGCGCGTGAGCTTCGCCGGAGCGAACTGACCGTTTGCCCGCTCACCGAAACCGCCACAAGCCGGATGACAACATGAACAGCCCCTGCACCCAACGCGAAACCGAGATCCGCGCACGCATCGAAGCCTTGCGCGCCGCCCTGCGCCGCCATGGCGTGGATGCCTGCCTTGTGCCATCCGCCGACCCGCATCTGTCGGAATACCTGCCCGAGTACTGGCAGGCGCGGCAGTGGTTGTCGGGCTTCACCGGCTCGATGGGTACGCTGATTGTCACCACCGAGTTTGCCGGCGTGTGGGCGGACAGTCGTTACTGGGTGCAGGCGGAAGCCGAGCTGGCAGGGACCGGCATCTCGCTGATGCGCATTCCAACCGGCAACAGCAGCCAGCATGTCGACTGGCTCGCGGCCAATCTGCCGGAAGGCGGATCGCTGGCGGTGGATGGCAGCTCGCTCGGCCTTGCGGCCGCACAGCAACTGCGTGCTGCATTTGGCCCGCGCGCGATCACGCTGCGCGCGGATCTGGATCTGGTCGCCGAGGTCTGGGCCGATCGCGCGGCGCTGCCGGCCGCCGCGGTCTACGAGCATCTGCCGCCGCATGCGGCCACTTCGCGCGCCGACAAGCTGGCTGGCGTACGCAGCGTGATGCGCACGCACGGCGCGAACTGGCATTTCCTTTCCACGCTGGACGACATCGCGTGGCTGTTCAATCTGCGCGGTTCCGACGTCAGCTACAACCCGGTGTTCATCGCCCATGCGCTGATTGGCGCGGATGCCGCAACACTGTTTGTTGGCGCCGGCAAGGTACCTGCCGCGCTGGCTGAGCGGCTTGCCGTCGACGGCGTGCGCGTGGCCGATTACAACGCCGCACCGGCCGCCCTGGCCGCCCTGCCTGCCGACGCACAACTGCTGCTTGACCCGCGTCGTGTGACGCTGGGCCTGCGCGAGAAGGTGGCGGCCGGCGTGCGGGTGATCGAGGCGATCAACCCGAGCACGCTCGCCAAGTCGCGCAAGACGGCCGCCGAAGCGGCGCATGTGCGCGAGGCGATGGCGCAGGACGGCGCAGCACTGGCCGAGTTCTTCGCGTGGTTTGAGTCGGCGATCGGGCGCGAGACGATCACCGAACTGACGGTGGATGAAAAGCTCACCGCCGCACGTGCGCGTCGCCCCGGTTTCGTCAGTGCCAGCTTTGGCACCATCGCGGCCTGGAACGCCAACGGCGCGATGCCGCACTACCATGCCACTGAGGCGTCGCATGCCACGATCGCCGGCGACGGCCTGCTGCTGATTGATTCGGGCGGCCAATACCTCGGCGGCACGACCGACATCACCCGCGTCGTTGCGGTGGGCACACCGTCGGCAGCGCAGAAGCGGGACTTCACGCTGGTGCTCAAAGGCATGATCAACCTGTCGCGCGTGAAGTACCCGCGTGGCACCTTGTCGCCCGCGCTGGACGCACTGGCGCGCGCGCCGATCTGGGCTGAGGGCATCGAGTATGGCCACGGCACGGGCCATGGCGTCGGCTACTTCATGAATGTGCATGAGGGCCCGCAGTCGATTTCCAAGGCGATTCCGAATGCCGACATGGCGATGGAGCCGGGCATGATCACGTCCAACGAGCCGGGCATTTATCGCCCCGGGCAGTGGGGGGTGCGGATCGAGAATCTGCTGCTCAACGTCGAAGCCGGCACGACCGAGTTCGGTGAGTTCCTGGCGTTCGAGACGCTCACGCTGTGCCCGATCGATGCCCGCTGTATCGACCGCAGCCTGCTGCGCGACGACGAAGTGGCGTGGCTCAACGACTATCACGCCACGGTGCGCGAGCGCGTTGCGCCGCTGCTCGCCGGCGATGCGCTCGCCTGGCTTGAGGCAAATACGCGGCCGATCTGATCCGCATGAGCAGACGCGCGAGATGGGCGGGGCTGGCGGTGGTCGTTACGGCTGCCGCATTGCTGTGCGGGCTGTCGGCGTGTTCGGTATCGCCGGGTTACTACTTGCAGGCGGCTGGCGGGCAGATCGCGCTGCTCAGCCACAGCCGCCCGATCGACGACGTGGTGGCGGAAAGCGAAACGCCGCAGTCCTTGCGCGCGAATCTCGAACGTGCGCGCCAGATCCGCCGCTTTGCTTCCGATTCGCTGGGCCTGCCGGATAACGACAGCTACGCGCGCTATACGGCGCTGGATCGCCCCTATGTGTCGTGGAATGTCTTCGCCGCCGACCCGCTGTCAGTGCGGCTGAAGGAATGGTGCGTGCCGGTGGCCGGCTGCATCGGCTATCTCGGCTACTTCAACAAGGCGGATGCCGATGCGCGAGCCGCCGAACTGCGCGCGCAGGGCTACGACGTGTATGTGGGCGGCGTGCCGGCCTACTCGACGCTCGGCTGGTTTTCCGACCCTCTGCTGTCGACCTTCATCGCATGGCCGGAAACGGAATTCGCGCGCCTGCTGTTCCACGAGCTGACGCATCAGATCGCCTACGTGAAGGACGACACCGAGTTCAACGAATCCTTCGCCACCGCGGTGGAAGAGGCCGGCGTCGAGCGCTGGATGGCGCAGCCGGGGAAGGCGCCGCTGCGTGAGGGCTTCGCCCGTGCACAGATGATGCGCGAAGACTTTCGCGCACTGGTGCTGGATTTCCGCAGCCAGTTGCAGGCGCTCTATGCGAGCGATCTGCCTGCTTCGGACAAGCTCGCGCGCAAGTCGGCCCTGATCGCCGCAATGGGCGAACGTTACCGCCAGATCAAGGCTGAGCGTTGGGGCGGATACGCGGGTTACGACCGCTGGTTCGCGCAGCCGATCAACAACGCGCTGCTGGCTTCGGTGGGCGTCTACACCGGCAAGGTGCCGGCTTTTCGCCAGATGCTGGCAGCCTGCGGCGACGCGCTGCCGCGCTTCTACAAGGGCGTCAAGCAGATCGCCTCGCAGTCGCGTGATGCACGCGACCGCGCACTTGCCAGCGGGGTCTGCCCGGACTGACGGCGGTCGTCAGCTCGGGCACAATCGCGCCTCGCTTTTTCTTTGCCGGACGCTGCACCGATGAACACCCCGTTTGATGCCCTCGAAACCACGGTGGCCCGCGACGCCCAGGAACAGGCTGCCCGCCTGGTCCAGGATGCCTTCGTTCAGATCTTTCGCCACACACTCGAATCGGCGCAGCAGGAGCGGGCCGCTGCGGTCGTGACGATCTGCGCTCAGCTCACGGAGTGGGCGGCTATGGCCGACGCCGAGGGCGCCGCTGCGCGCAAGGCGCTGCTGCTCGCCGGGCTGGATCAGTGGGGCTTGGCATGGAGCCAGGCCTTCGGGCCCGCCTGCATGCTCGGCATTACCGCGCTGGTCGGCGCACTGCGCGACACGATGGATGTGGCGCAGGAAGGCCGTTGCCAGCACTGGTTTGCGCGCCTTAACGACGAGGAAGGCTGCGGCTTCGCGTTCAAGGTTGCATTGCGGCGCGGCATCCACCTCGCGCTGTGGCACGCGATGATCGCCTCGGGCGAGCGCGACGAAGCTTTTGCAGTGCTGCGCACGTTGGGTGGCCTGATGGTTGCGCTGACGCGGCAGATGCCCGCCGACGGCTGGCGCCTGGTGGCGGATGCGCTCGCGCACATCCAGTTGCGCTGCCTCTCGCACGGGCTTGCGACGGAAGGCATCGCGCAGGAAACAACGCAGGCGCTGTTCTCGGCCCTGTCGCAGGAACTGCCGAAAGATGAGCGCGATCGCATCATGGCGCATGCGACACAGGCCGTGATTGCCTGGCAACGCGCTGCGCGCAATCCGCAGTAGTCGTCGCGGCGCTACGCGCCAACACTTCGCCAAAGCCTACGGAAAGCGCGCAAGCTGCCGTAATTGCCAGAAGCGGCAAGGATCGGGCACAGCGCATGCGGGATACCTGGCAACGACTATTCGGGGGGGAATCGACCGGGCCGGCGTTCGGGCTGAGCGATCAGCTCGTGCCGGTGCTGCGCGATCTGCTGGTGGTCGTCGGCCTGCTGGTGTTCGCATTCGCCAGTTTCATGCTGCTGACTGGCTGGCATTCCAGTCATGCCGCGATGTATTCCCTGCTCGGCGCGCTGCTGTTCTGGCCGCTCTTCTTTGTGCTGATCCGGCGCCGCGTGGTGCGGCCGGTGGTCGTGATCCTGATGTTGCTGTGTTGCGCGATCGCGGTGTCGATCGCGCTGCGGCTCGGCACGATCCGCACGCTGCAGATGTCCGGCGTGTTCGTTGCGGTGGTGGTTGGCACACTCGTGCTGGGCCGCCGTGCGGGTGGCATTGCGTTGCTGATGGTGCTCGCGCTTGTGTGGGGCGGTGGCCTGCTGCAGCTCGCGCACGGGAGTGCCAGCGATTCGCGCGCACTGGTCTTCAATCAGGCCGCGACCTTCAGTTTCTTCGCGATCATGCTCTACGCGATCCTCGTGATCGTGCGGCAGCACTACATCGAGGCGCTCAGCGAGCGCGACCGAAGTGCCGAAGCGCAGCAACTGGCGAGCGAGGCGCTGGCCGAATCCGAAGACAAGTTCGCCACGCTGTTCCGCGAGGGGCCGCTCGCGACCTTGATCCTGTCACCGGACGATGGACTGATCCGCGAGGTGAACGAGGCCTTCGTGCGCCTCACCGGCATGAACGCAGCGGACGCCCAGGGCGCCCGGCTCGATGCGCTGGGCCTGCTGCCTGAGGGCGAGCTGCAGGTGCCGGCGTGCCAGGCGCTGGCCGCAGGTGCGCCCCCGATCGAGGGGCGGCCGCTGATACTGAACACACGGGATCAGCGTCGCTTGGTGTGCGAACTCAGCGCCCGCGCAGTGAGCGTGCGTGGTCGGCCGGTCGTGATCGCACAGTTCGTCGACGTCACTGCGCGTCAGGAAGCCGAGCAGCGCGTGCGCGAAAGTGAGAGCCGCATGGCGGCGGCGTTTGAGGTGTCGCCCGACGCCTGGACGCTTAACGATCTGGCGACGGGCCGCTACCTGGCCGTGAACCGCATCTGGGAGACCTGGTCCGGCTACGCGCGCGCCGAGGCAATTGGGCATACCGCGCTGGAGCTAGGTATCGTGCGCAGCGAGCAGGATATCCTGCGCATTCGCGCTGCGCTGCAGGCCGGCGGGGGCGCGGTCGATCAGCTCGATATCGTGCTGCAACGGCGCAACGGCGAGACCCGGCGCTGTTCGATGTCGGCGCGGGTCTTCGCGGTGGGCGAAATGCGCTACCTGATCACCAGCTCGCGCGACACCACCGACGAGTGGGCCACGCGCGAGGCGCTTGCCGAACTCAACCACAGCCTGGAGGAGAAGGTTGCCGAGCGCACCGCAGAGCTGGAGCAGGTGAACCGCGAGTTGATCCGAACGGTCGCCGAGCTGGGCAGTGCGCAGGATGAGCTCGTGCGGCAGGAGAAGCTTGCCTCGCTCGGCGCGATGGTCGCCGGCGTGGCTCACGAACTGAACACGCCGATCGGCAACAGTGTGACGCTGGCGACCACCGTTTCGCATGAAGCTGCCGTGATCCTGCGTGCGGCGCAGAGTGGCGGGCTGCGTCGCAGTGAACTGCTCAACGCACTGCGCACCTGCGACGAAGCGGCTTACCTGCTGACACGTAACCTTGCCGCCGCGCATGAGCTGATCTCCAGCTTCAAGCAGGTGGCCGTGGACCAGACGAGTGAAGCACGCCGCGTGTTTGGCTTTGCGCACTCGCTCGAAGAGATCGTCGCGACGCTGCGGCCGTCCTTGCGCGCCACCGCGATTGCCCTGGAGCTGGAGCTCGATGGCGATCTGCGGCTCGACTCCTACCCCGGTGCGCTGGCGCGGGTGGTGACCAACCTGGTCGACAACGCGCGCGTGCACGCCTTCGTGCCGGGCGCGGGCGGTCGCATCGTTGTGAGCGGCCGCGTCATCAGCGACGACACCGTGGAGCTGATGGTGGCCGACAACGGCTGCGGCATCCCGCCCGAGAACCAGCGCAAGGTGTTCGATCCCTTCTTCACGACGCGGCTGGGGCAGGGTGGCAGCGGGCTCGGCCTGCATATCGTATTCACGCTGGTGACAAGAGTGTTGGGCGGGCGGATCGTGCTCGAGAGTGCCGGGGCGGAGGGCACCCGGGTGCGCATTAGCCTGCCTCGCGTGGCCCCCAATGGTGGTGAATCGGTCGAGCAGCCGCTTCACGCGGCGGCGCAATGAGGAAGAGGGTGCGGCAATGAGAGTCCTGTTCAAGCTGTCGGCGATCGCCGCGGCCCTGGTCTACGTAGCGGCAGCCCACGCGGCCGACCCGCCACGTCGGCTCGATGTGATGGGCGTGTCGGTGTCTTCCCTCGCCAACCCTTACTTCAGCGCCTTGGCCAGGGCTGCACAGGCGCGCGCCGAAGAGATCAATCCGCGTGTTCGCGTGATGGTGACCTCATCCGAATACGATGTGCCGGCGCAGGTCCGCGAGATCGAGCGCTTCATTACCGAGCACGCCGACCTGATTCTGGTGGCCGCGTCACATTCAAGCGCGCTTGCGCCGGTGTTGCGCCGTGCGCGTGAAGCGGGCATCCCCGTTGTCGCTGTGGACGTGGATACCGAGGGCGCAGAGGTGATGATCCAGTCCGATAACCGCGGCGCGGGCGAGTCGGTGTGTCGTTACCTCGCGGCGCGCCTGAACGGCAAGGGCAACTTCATCATCCAGAATGGGCCGCAGGTCTCATCGGTTACGGATCGTGTTGCGGGCTGCCATGCGGCGCTGAAAGACTACCCGGGCATTCGCCTGCTGACCGACAAAGGCGATGGCCTTGCTTCGCCCTGGGGCGGCAGCCAGTTGATGGAAGAGCATGTGCAGCGCTATCCGCAGATCGATGCGATCTTCGCGATCAACGACCGCCAGGCGCTCGGTGCTGAGACGATCGCGTTGCGGCGCGGCATGCGCAAGCTGTTGATTGGCGGCGTCGATGGTTCGCCGGAGGTGGAGGTCGCGCTCAAGCGGCCGGGGCTGATCGTGGCCAGTGCCGCGCAGTCGCCCGCCGAGATTGGCCGCCGTGGTGTCGACACCGGCTTGGCGCTGCGCGAGGGACGCACGTCCGAGCGTGGCCGCGTGCTGTTGCAGACGGCGCTGGTGACCCGCGACAGCGTCGCGAAGTATCAGGGCTGGAACGCGCGCTGAGGGCGGCGATCCGCCCGATCATTCAGACGAAGCGTGCGATGAAGGCGCCTTCGCAGCCGGCGGGCAGCTTCACGCGGACATGGTGGCCGCTGCCCGGCGCAACCGCGGTCGGCGTGCCATCGGCCTTGAACATCGCCTCGATCGCGACTTCGCGATTGCCGGCCGGGTGGATCACTTCGACGCGGTCGCCAACCGAGAACTTGTTCTTCACCACCACTTCCGCCAGCCCGTCGATGCCGTAGCCGGTAAGGTCGCCCACATACTGGCTGCGGTCCGATTCCGAGTGCCCGCGCAGGTAGTTCTGATATTCCTGGGTGTGGTGGCGTTCGTAGAAACCGTCGGTGTAGCCGCGGCTTGCGAGGCCATCGAGTTCGGCGAGCAGGCGCATGTCCAGCGGGCGGCCGGCCAGCGCATCGTCGATCGCGCGGCTGTAGCTCTGGCAGGTGCGCGCGACGTAGTAGGGCGACTTGGTGCGGCCTTCGATCTTGAGCGAATGCACGCCAATCTCGACCAGCTTGGCCACATGCTCGATCGCGCGCAGATCCTTCGAATTCATCACGTAGGTGCCGTGCTCGTCTTCCTCGATCGGCATCAGCTGGCCGGGGCGTGTCTCCTCTTCGATCAGGTAGACCTTCGAGGCCGGGTTTTCGGCAGCCGGCGTCGGCGTGTTGCAGCAGGCGTCGCTGCGGGTGGCGTCGCCGGTCGCGTCGATCTCCGCCGGCTTCACATCGTATTTCCAGCGGCAGGAGTTGGTGCAGGTGCCTTGGTTCGGGTCGCGGTGGTTGAAATAGCCCGACAGCAGGCAGCGGCCGGAGTAGGCAATGCACAACGCGCCATGCACGAAGACCTCGATCTCCATTTCCGGGCAGGCTTCGCGGATCTCGCGGATCTCGTCGAGAGAGAGCTCGCGCGACAGGATGATGCGGCGCACGCCCATCTTTCCCCAGAAGCGCACGGTGGCGTAGTTCACCGTATTGGCCTGCACCGAGAGGTGCACCGGCATCTCGGGCCACGCCTCGCGCACCATGTCGATCAGGCCGGGGTCGGCCATGATCAGCGCGTCCGGCTTCAATGCCACCACCGGCGCCATGTCGGCCAGGTAGGTGCGCACCTTGGCGTTGTGGGGGAAAACGTTGCTGACGAGGTAGAACTGCTTGCCCAGCGCATGCGCGCGGTCGATACCCAGTTGCAGGTTCTCAAGGCTGCCGAACTCGTTGTTGCGCGCGCGCAGGCTGTAGCGCGGCTGGCCGGCATACACCGCGTCGGCGCCGTAGGCGAAGGCGGTGTCGAGCATGGCCAGCGAACCGGCGGGGGCGAGGAGTTCAGGGCGTTGCATGGGGACCACCTGGGCGCTGCGTGTTGCGAAGGGCGCAGATGGTACCGCAGTGGCCGCCCGCCAACGGGCGCTGTGTGCCCTGCGGGTGGCAGGCGGTTGTGTACAGCCGGATCAGCGCGCGAGCGCTACCATGGTTAAAGAAGGAAAACTGAGAAGTTATCCCTGTCACGTCAACAAAATAGTTAAGTCGGACGATTATCATGCACCGCACAATTTCCCCCCGGCCTACCGGAGGGGCTGCTGACCACAAGCGGAGCTCCCCCATGCGTACGTATTTTGTTGCGCCGACGCGACCCAATGTCGGCCTTACCTCGGTTTCCCTTGGCCTGGTGCGGGCCTTGCAGCGTCGCGGCCTGAAGGTCGCGTTCGTCAAACCTGTTACCAAGCGCACACCCGACACCGAACCTTCGGTGTTGTTCGCCCGCAGCATCTGTCACGTCGAGAACACGCCCGACCCGCTGCCGATGAGCCTGGTCACCCAGCGCATCACCAGCGGCAAGACCGATGACCTGCTGGAAGACATCGTCAGCCTCTCGATGTCGGCGACCGAAGGCGCTGATGTGCTGGTGGTCGAGGGCATCCACGCCGATCCGAGCCGTGCCTTCATTCCGCGCCTGTCGGGCGACATCGCGCGCAGCCTGCAGGCCGACGTGGTGCTGGTCGCCAGTGCGGCCGACGCCGAAGGCATCGCCGAAACGAATTACCTGATTGCGCAGGTGCGCAATGCCGGGCGCCGCGTGGTCGGGGTGATCTTCAACCGCGCGGTGGAAGGCTTCGACGAAGCTGCCGCGGCGGCGCAATTGGGCGGTGTGCCGGTGTGGGGCGTGATCAAGAGCGATCCGGCGCTGTCGGCACCGCGCACCATCGATGTGGCGCATCACCTCGGCGCCGAAATCATGATTGAAGGCGATATCCGTTCCCGCCGCGTGCTCGAAACCGTGGTTGCCGCGCGTTCGGTGTCGGAAGTGATTCCGCGTCTGAAGCCGGGCGCGCTGGTGGTCAGCGCGGGCGACCGCGACGACGTGATGCTGGCCACCGCGCTGGCTGCCAGCAACGGCATCCAGCTCGCAGGCCTGCTGCTGACGCATCACAGCTTCATCAGCCCGCGCATTGAAAAGTTCGGCACGCTGGCGTTCCACGGCGGCCTGCCGGTGCTGCGCACCGATGGCGACAGCTACGAAACCGCCGCGCGCATCAGCCGCCTGCCCAACGCCGTGCCGCAGGACGACGGCGATCGCATGAACACCGTGATCGAGAGCGTCGCCGAACAGATCGACGGCGAAGCGATCTGCGCCGGGCTGGAGCTTGCCGTGTCCACCCGTATGTCGCCGCCGGCCTTCCGCTACCAGCTGATCCAGAAGGCGCGTGCCGCGAACAAACGCATCGTGCTGCCGGAAGGCGACGAGCCGCGCACCGTGCGCGCTGCAGTGATCTGTACCGAGAAGGGCATCGCGCGCTGCGTGCTGCTGGGCAAGCGGGCAGCGATCCAGGCCGTGGCGGATGCGCAGGGCATCGTGCTGCCGCCGGAACTCGAAATCCTGGAGCCGGATGCGATTGCCGAGCGCTACGTTGCGCCGATGGTTGAACTGCGCAAGAGCAAGGGCCTCACGCCGGGGCAGGCGCGCGCCGGGCTGGAAGATACCGTCGTGCTCGGCACGATGATGCTGGCGGTGGATGAAGTCGATGGTCTGGTCAGCGGCGCGGTGCACACCACCGCCAACACCGTGCGGCCGGCGCTGCAGCTGATCAAGACGGCGCCCGGTTCGTCGATCGTGTCGTCCTGCTTCTTCATGCTGATGCCGGAACAGGTGTTGGTCTACGCCGACTGCGCGATCAACCCCGACCCCACCGCGGAAGAGCTGGCCGATATCGCGAAGCAGAGTGCCGACAGCGCAGCCGCCTTCGGCATCGACCCGAAGGTGGCGATGATCAGCTACAGCACGGGCGCCTCGGGCAGCGGTGACGATGTCGAGAAAGTGCGCAAGGCGACCGAGCTGGCCAAGGCGAGCTTCCCGGAACTGGTGCTCGATGGCCCGATGCAGTACGACGCCGCTACGGTGAAGGACGTTGCCGCCCAGAAGGCGCCGGGCAGCCCGGTTGCCGGCCAGGCGACGGTGTTCGTGTTCCCCGATCTGAACACCGGCAACACCACCTACAAGGCGGTGCAGCGTTCCGCCAACGTGGTGTCGGTGGGCCCGATGCTGCAAGGCCTGCGCAAGCCGGTGAACGACTTGTCGCGCGGCGCGCTGGTGGACGACATCGTGTTCACGATCGCGCTGACTGCGATCCAGGCCGACGCGAAGCCGGCCGCCTGATCGTCCGCGCGAAAGCATGACGGCACACCCCCGGGTGTGCCGTTTTCATTTGTGGCAGCGGGTGAGCGCTGATCTACGATGCAGGAAGCGGGTATCGCCCGCCCCAACCCCGGAGATTATCGATGCAAACAAGAAACATCGCCCTGCTTGGCGCTGCCGCACTGCTTGCGGCATGCGCCAGCACGCCACCGGCGCCGCTACGCGCCGTTGCCCAGATCCGCCCGACCGCTTCCGCAGAAGCCGCGGGGCTCAGCCCGAGCGGCGCCGTGTCCTTCGTCGAACTGCCCAACGGCAAGGTGCAGGTCGATGCGCGGGTGTCGGGCCTGAAGCCCAATGCGGAGCACGGCTTCCATGTGCATGACGTTGCCGACTGCTCCGGCGACGGCACCAAGACGGCCGGCCACCTGAATCCGGACCAGCATGCGCACGGACACCCGGGCACGCCGGCACGCCACGCTGGCGCGATGTTCAACCTGAAGACCGACGCGAGCGGGGTCGGCGTGCTGTCGCAGGATGTGGACACGATCACGCTGACGCCGGGCAAGTACGGCATCGTCGGCAAACCCTTGATCATCCACCGCGATGCCGACGACTACACCTCACAACCGCTCGGCAACGCCGGCCCGCGGGTCGGCTGCGGCATTATCACAGCGGGTTGATACCGAAAGCGGGGTCCTGCACTGATGCGGCCCCGCCTTGCATCGGACCGGATCTTCCTCGGGGAACTCTGACTGCGCCGGGCTCACAAGCGGGCGCCGGCGTGTGACGGATTGCGCGCCGCAACAAGAATCAACAAATACGACAGCTCTATTGGAAATATCATTCGGGTGTCGATGGTCAGCATAAGAGGGCAAACAACTGCCTCACGCAGCCCTCGCCATATGACCCGAACATTTCCCCTGGGAGCACCCATGACGAAGTCCCCCCTGCGTCTCGCGTTTGCCGCGCTGGCCGCCTGCGCATCGATCGGTTCTGCGAACGCGGCGACCAACCTGATCACCAACGGCAGCTTCGAAAGTGTGAGCCAGCGTGCAGGTACCTGGTCCATTTACAGCAGCCTTGCGGGCTGGCAAGTGGACACCAACGGTGTCGAGGTGCGCAACAACGTTTATGGCGAGGCTTTTGACGGCGCCAACTTCGTCGAGCTGGATACCAAGAAGAACTCCGCCATCTCGCAGACTTTCGCGACCGTGGCTGGGCAGAGCTACAGCGTGTCGTTCTACTACTCGCCGCGCATGCAGGTGCCGCTGAACTCGAACGACATCATCGTGTCGCTCAACGGAGCGACTCAGTTGACGGCAACCGGCAGCGGCCAGCACCAGAGCGGCAACGTGTGGAAGGAATACAGCTTTGACTTCATCGCCACCGGCGCGTCGTCCACGCTCAAGTTCGCCGCTGGCGGCGTCAGCAACAGCTTCGGCGGCTCGCTCGACAAGGTCAGCGTGAGTGCAGTGCCCGAGCCCGCTTCGTGGGCGACGATGCTGGTCGGCCTCGTGGGGCTGGGGGCGATCACCCGCCGCCGTCTGCGCTGAGATCGGTCCGCGCGCATCAACGAAAGCGCTCCTGCGGGGGCGTTTGTTGTTTGTCGCGCGCCCTGTAAGCGCTGGCCGCTCGTACGCGGTGTCACGCGCGTGACAGATTGCGCGGCGCAGCAGGAATCAACAAATACATATTGTTTGAAGGAAATATCATTGCCATGCCCGCGATCTGTAAAAGACGGCGTGAAGCTGCTGCGGCAGATTGCAGGCAATCCGACCCGAACCGAACCAAAACCCCTGGGAGTACCAATGACGCTAACCCCCATGCAAGTTGTCCGCGGCGTGCTCGCCGGCGTGGCGGCCTCTGCCCTGATCGGCTCGGCCGCTGCAGCGCCGATCAACCTGATCGAGAACGGCAGTTTCGAGGACGTCACGCAAGCCAACGGCACCTGGAACATCTACACGAAGAACTTCGCCGGCTGGCAGGTCAACAAGACCTACGGCGTTGAGCTGCGCAACAACGTGGCCGGCGCAGCGTTCGACGGCGTGAACTTCGTCGAACTCGATACCACCGGTAACTCGTGGATTTCGCAGACCTTCGACACCACGATCGGCCAGACCTACAAAGTGTCGTTCTACTTCTCGCCGCGCGCTGGTGTTGCGGCGGATTCGAACGACATCACTGCGCTGATCAACGGCGCCACCGCGCTGACTGCGTCCGGCAGCGGCGTTGGCGCGTCCGGCAATGTGTGGAAGGAATACAGCTTCAACTTCGTCGCAGCCGGTGACTTGTCCACGCTGGGCTTCAAGGCGGGTGGCCTGAGCAACAGCTACGGCGGTTCGCTCGACAACGTCAGCGTCAGCGCGGTGCCGGAACCCTCGTCCTGGGCGACGCTGCTGGTGGGCCTCGTCGGCCTTGGCACCATCACCCGCCGCCGCATGCGCTGAAACGCACAAATCGGCACGCAAAGGGCGCTCCTGACCGGGCGCCCTTTTTCTTTGTGCGCTGGATTTGTGCAGGCGCTGCGCCGGCAGACACGAACCGGATACGTGAGGCCCTTAGAATGATGGCCTCAGCCGCCGCGCTCACACGGCGCGACTGGCCCCTTCCTGCCCCCGGACACCCCGATGAGCCTCGCAGCCCTCGTAGCCGCCTTCGTGCGCCGCCACTGGCGTGCCTATTCCGCTTCCGCCGTGATGCTTGCGGGCATCGCGATCCTGACCGTGTCGGTACCGCGTCGCGTTGCGGCGATCATCGATCGCCTGGTGCATGGTCAGGTCACCCCCAGCGCCTTGTTCGGCGAATTCGCGATCCTCGTCGCGATGGGGCTGACGATCTACGTGCTGCGCGTGGGCTGGCGGTTGGCGCTGTTCTCGGCGGCCTACCAGCTCGGCTTGGAGCTGCGTACGCGGCTTTACCGCCAGTTCACGCTGCAGGGCGCGCGCTTCTTCCAGGGCAGCCGCACCGGCGACCTGATGGCACGGGCGACCAACGACATCGACGCGGTGGAGCTCACGGTTGGCGAGGCGCTGCTCGCCGGTTTCGACGGCACGATGACGCTGGTCCTGGTCGTTGCAATGATGACGCTGGGCATCGACTGGCGGCTTGGCCTTGCCGCGCTATTGCCATTCCCCTTCATGGCCTTCGCGTTCTGGCGCATCTCGCGCCATGTGCACCATGCATGGCGCGATTCGCTCGCCCGTTTCGGCAAGCTCAACGACCATGTGCAGGAAACGCTGGCCGGGGTGCGCACGGTGCGCGCGCTGGGTCTGGAGGCGCGCAGCAGCGCGCATTTCGCGGAACTCACCGCCGCTGCCGCAAAGGCCGGCGACACCGCGCAGCGCTGGGAAGCGGCTTATGAGCCGGCGGTCGGCCTCGCCTTGTCAGCCGCCAGCGCGCTGACGCTGTCGCTGGGCGGCTGGCTGGTGTGGCAGGGCGAGCTGACGATCGGCCTGCTGACCGGGTTTTCGATGTATCTCGGGCAACTGATCTGGCCGATGTTCGCGGCGGGCCATGTGCTGTCGTTGATCGAGCGTGGCCGTGCCGCCTGGGAGCGCCTGCAGCCGGTGCTCGAAGCCGCGCCGGAGATGCCGGACCACGGCACGCTGGCAGCGCCCGCCGGTGATGCGGCGCTGGAACTGGCCGCGGTGACCTACCGCTTCCCGGGGCAGGCGGCGCCTGCGCTCGATGCGGTGGATCTGCGGCTCGAAGCCGGCCATACGCTCGGTCTCGTAGGCGCCACTGGCGCCGGCAAATCCACGCTGATCCGCTTGCTGCTGCGACAGGACGTGGCCGAATCGGGCGAGTTGCGCTGGGGCGGCCGGCCGCTCGCCGACTATTCGCTCGATGCGCTGCGTGCCGCGATGGCCTGGGTGCCGCAGGAGCCCTTCCTGTTCTCGGCGTCGATTGCTGACAACATCGCACTCGCCAAACCGGATGCGAGTCGCACCGAGATCGAGCAGGCCGCGCGGCTGGCGGCGATCCACGACGATATCCTGCGCCTGCCCAAGGGCTACGAAACACCGGTCGGCGAGCGTGGCGTGTCGCTCTCCGGCGGGCAGCGCCAGCGGGTGGCGATTGCGCGCGCGCTGCTGTCGGACGCGCCGATCCTGCTGCTCGATGACGCGCTCTCGGCGGTCGACACCGAAACCGAGACGCGCATCCTGAGCCATCTGCGCGATGCGCGCCGCGGCCGCACGGTGATCATCGTCAGCCACCGGCTCTCGGCCGTGATGGATGCCGAGCACACGCTGGTGCTGCGCCAGGGGCGCGTCATCGAAGCCGGCACGCATGCCGAACTGCTCGAACGCAACGGCTGGTACGCCAGCCAGTGGCGCTACCAGCAACTGGAGGCCAGCCTCGATGCAGCCTGAGCACAACAAGCGTGGCGATCTTTCCCGCGCGGCCGCGCTGTTGGCCCATGCTGCGCGCCCGGAATCACGCAGGCTGCTGATTGCGCTGATCGGGCTCGCCTGCGCCGCCGGGCTGGAAGTGCTGGGGCCGATGCTGGGCAAGGCCTTCATCGATGGCTACCTGATTCCACGCCGCGCCGATATCGGCGGCATCGCGCTGCTGATCGGCGGCAGTCTGCTCGCCGTGTGGTGCGCCAACGGCCTGCGCTACCTGCAGCTATTGAGCCTATCCGGCGTCGCGGCGCGCTCTGTGCAGCGGCTGCGCGAGCGGGTCTATGGTCATGTGCTGCGCCTGCCGGTCGCCTACTTCGACCGCGCGATCACCGGCCAGCTTGTCAGCCGGGTGACGAATGACACCGAGGCGGTGAAGGCGCTGTATGTGCAGGTGCTGTTCGTGATGCTCGACAGCGTGATCGTGCTGTGCGGATCGCTCGCCGCGATGGCCTGGCTGGATCTGCGCCTGATGGGCGTGGTGACGCTGCTGATTCCCGCCGTCATCGCAATCGTGTGGTTCTACAAGCGCCTCTCGGCGCCGGCGGTTGCGCGCGCGCGCGAACTGCGCAGCGAGATCAACGCGCAGATCGCCGAATCGATCGCCGGCATGCCGGTGCTGCAGGCGACCGGCGCTGCCGGGCGCTTTGCCGCGCGCTTTGAGCAGGCCAACCGCGCGCACTACGACGCCCGCCGCGCCGAGTTGCGTGCCAACGCCTGGCTGCTGCGCCCCGCACTCGATCTGCTCAATGTGCTGTTGCTGGTCGGTGTACTGGCGAGCTTCGCCGGTCGCGGCAGCGTGGCTGAGGTCGGCGTGCTGTATGCCTTCGTCGGCCTGATGGCGCGCGTGATCGAACCGCTGATCCAGATCACGCTGCAGTTCTCGCAACTGCAGCAATCGCTGATCGCCGCGTCGCGCGTCGGTACCTTGCTCGCTGAACCGCTGGCCGCGCCGGCGGGCGAAAGCGGCCGCATCGGCGCCGGCGAAGTCGCGCTGCGTGAGCTCGCGTTCGGCTACGACCCGGCACACCCGGTGATCCACGATCTGTCGCTGACGATCGCCGCCGGCAGTTTCCACGGCATCGTTGGCCATACCGGCAGCGGCAAGAGCACGCTGCTCGCGCTGCTGCTGCGTTTCTACGCGCCGCAGAGCGGAGCGATCGAGATCGACGGCACGCCGATCAGCGAACTGGGTGACGCCACCTTCCGCAGCGCCGTCGGGCTGGTGCCGCAGGAGCCCTTCCTGCTCGCCGCCAATGCGCGCGAGAACATCGACATGGGCCGCGGCTTGAGCGATGCCGAGGTCGAAGCCGCCGCCCGCGCTGCCCGTGCGCACGACTTCATCCTCGCGCTGCCCGAGGGCTACGCCACGCTGCTGGGCGAGGGGGGCGCGCGCCTGTCGGTGGGGCAGAAACAGCTGATCGCGATCGCGCGCGCGCTGGCAGGGCAACCGAAGATCCTGCTGCTCGACGAAGCCACCTCGCACATCGACAGCGAAACCGAACAGGTGGTGCAGGCCGCGCTGGCGGAACTTCGCGGCCGGGTCACGATCATTGCCATCGCGCACCGGCTGTCGACGATCCGCGATGCCGACGCGATCACCGTGCTGAACCATGGCCGCATCGCCGAACGCGGCCACCATGACGATCTGATGGCCATCGAAGGTGGCATCTATCGGCGCCTGTATGAACTTCAGCAGATTGAAGAGTAGGAGCAGCCAGCATGGAATACCGTCAACTCGGCCGTAGCGGCATCAAGGTCAGCGCCATCTGCCTGGGCACCATGACCTGGGGCGAGCAGAACAGCGAAGCCGAAGCGCACGCGCAGATTGACTGCGCGCTCGATGCCGGCGTGAACTTCATCGACACGGCAGAGATGTATCCGGTGCCGCCGCGCGCCGAAACGCAGGGCCTGACCGAGACCTACATCGGCACCTGGCTGGCGAAGTCGGGTCGCCGCAAGGACGTGGTGCTCGCGACCAAGGCATCCGGACCGGTGCGCAAGCCGCACAACCCGCGCCATATCCGCGGCGGCAACACCTTCTTCGACCGCGCCAACCTCGAAGCAGCCTTGCACGACAGCCTGCGCCGGCTTCAGACCGACCATGTCGATCTCTATCAGCTGCATTGGCCCGACCGCAGCGTGAATTGCTTCGGGCAGCTGGGCTACCAGCACTTTGCGGATGAGGTGACGACGCCGATCGTCGAGACGCTGGGCGTGCTGGCGGATTTCGTCAAGGCGGGCAAGGTGCGCCACATCGGCGTGTCGAACGAGACGCCGTGGGGGCTGATGCGCTTCCTCACGCTGGCCGATGTCGCCGGGCTGCCGCGCGTGGCGAGCATCCAGAACCCCTACAGCCTGGTGAATCGCAGCTTCGAAATCGGGCTTTCCGAAATCGCGATCCGCGAACAGGCCGGCCTGCTGGCCTACTCGCCGCTCGCCTTCGGCGTGCTCAGCGGCAAGTATCTCGACGGCGCAAAGCCGGCCGGCGCACGGCTCACGCTGTTCGAGCGCTTCCAGCGCTACACCAATCCCAACACCGCGCGTGCGGCCGCTGCCTACGTGGCACTGGCGCGCGAGCATGGGCTCGACCCCGCCCAGATGGCGCTGGCCTTCGTGACCTCGCGCGACTTCGTGACCAGCAACATCATCGGCGCGACGACGCTGGAGCAACTGCACAGCAACCTTGAAAGTGCAGCACTGAGCTTGTCGCCAGAAGTGCTGGCAGGCATCGAGGCGATCCACCAGCAGATTCCCAACCCGGCGCCCTGAGCGGGGCGCCCGTGGCGCGGTTGACCGGGTAGCGTGACAAGCTTCCCGGGTGGCTTGGCGTGTTCAGTGAAAATGCCAAGTGCGTATGCAAAACTGCTAACTTTGCGCACCCCGCAAGCCAGCAGGAATCCGCATGCTTTCGCTCGATACGCTCATCGCCGCTCTGCCGGGGCTGGATGCCTTCTACCGCGCGCTGTCGCAGCACGCCCGTCTTCTCGAACTCAAGACACCGCTTGCTGCCGACACGCTGCTGCTGGAGCGCTTCGCCGGTCGCGAAGCGCTGTCGGAGACGTTCTGTTTCGATCTGGACTGCCTGTCCCCCTCCGCGCACCTTGATCTGAAGCCGCTGATCGGCGAGTGTGTCACGCTGAGTTTGCGGCAAGCGGATGGCAGCCTGCGCCGCTGGCATGCCCATGTCACCCAAGCAGCGCAGTTGGGCGCAGACGGTGGACTGGCGCGCTACCGCCTGGTGCTCGAACCCTGGCTCGCATTCCTGCGCCACCGCCGCACCAGCCGCATCTTTCAGGATCAGAGCGCGCTCGACGTCGTGCAAGCCGTGTTCGGTGACTATCCCGTCGCACGTTTCGATGTGCGGGTCGCGAACGCCAGCGCCATCGAGGCGCGAGCGCTGATCACGCAGTGCCGCGAGACCGACTTCGAGTTCGTCCAACGCCTGCTTGCCGAAGCGGGGCTGTCGTACTGGTTCGAGCACGCCGACAGCGGCGAAGAACACCGTCTCGTGATCGCCGATGCGGCCGCCGATTGGCCGGCCTGCCCGCAGGCCAGCGTTCGCTTCACGCGCCTTTCCGCGACCGACAGCGCCGACGCGATCCACAGCTTTGGTGCCTGGCGCGAGGTGCGCAGCACTGCCGTGAGCGTCTCCGCCTGGGACGACACTGCGCTGGTCGCCACTGCCGCGCAACAAACCAGCGCCTGGCCGGCTGGCGAGTTGCCGGCGCTCGAACAGTATTTCGGAGAGGGCGAGCGCCGCTACGCCGATTCTGCGGCTGCCGAACGCATGGCCGGCTTGCGCATGCAGGCGCAGGAACGCGCGGTGAAGACCTGGGCAGGGGAATCGTCCGTGCGGGTGTTTGCGCCGGCGCAGCGCTTCACGTTGGTCGATCACGACGCCTTTGGTGGCCTGTCGGAACGTGACCCGAAACTCACGGTGCTGTGGGTGGAACACGAAGCGGCCAACAACCTCGATTCCGACGCACGCGAATTGCTGACAGCGGTGGGCGTTGAACGTGGCACCTACCGTAACCGCTTCGCAGCCTTGCCGGCCGCCGTACCGATCGTGCCGGACATGCCCGCCCGTCCGCGCGCCCCCGGCAGTCACAGCGCTCGCGTCGTCGGTGTCGAAGGCGAGGCGGTCAGCACCACGCGCGACCACCGCATCAAGATCCAGTTTCCGTGGCAGCGTGGCGCCGCGCCGACGCCGGGCGGCCTCTCGCACGAAACCGAACGCGCGCCCGGCAACGAATCCTCGGGCATCTGGGTGCGCATTGCCGAATGGGCTGCTGGCCCTAACTGGGGTAGCCAGTTCACCCCGCCGATCGGCAGCGAAGTGCTGGTCGGCTTCATCGACGAAGACCCCGATCGCCCGCAAGTCATCGGCAGCACCTTCAACGGCAGCCACACCCCGCCGTTCGAAGGCGGCGTGGATGCGGCCAGCGGCCAGCCCGGCGTGGTGAGCGGCATCCACCAACCGACGCTCGATGGCGCCGGCCACGCGCAGTGGCTGATCGACGACACGCCAGGGCAGCAGCGCGCACGGCTCGCGACGAATCTTGCCGCTGCGCGGCTAGAGCTCGGCTGGATCACCGCCCAGCGCGGCGCCAGCGGTACCCGCGGCGCCTGGCGCGGCGAAGGCTTCGAACTTGCTGCTGACGCGTGGACCACCGTGCGTGCTGGCGAGGGGCTGCTCTTCACCACGCAGGCGCGGCCGCAGGGCACATCGACCCAACTCGACGCCGCCGAGGCCCTCGCGCGCGTGAAGGGCGCCAAGCAGCTCGTAGAAACCCTCGCGCAACACGCCAGCACTCACACCGCCGGCACCCTGCAAGCCGCGCAAGACAAACAGCCGCTGCCCGAACTGATCAAGACGCTCGAAGCGCGCCACAGCGGCCCGCAAGGCGGCCAGAGCGAAAAGATCCACGCCCCCGGCAGCCGCAGCGAAGCGGAATCCGCCCACAAACTCGGGCAACCCATCATCGCCTTCGACAGCGCCGCAAGCCTCACCACCACCACCCCGGCCAGCCTCAGCTGGATGAGCGGCCAGAGCACCAGCCTCACCGCCCACGGCGATACCCACCTCGCCGCCGGCCACAGCGCCAGCCTCACCGCTGCGCGCGACGTCAGCCTCTTCACCGCAACTGAGGACCTGGCCGCCGTCGCCGCAGCCGGTCCCCTATCGTTGCGCGCCCACACCGACGCCCTCGAACTCGCTGCCGACAAATCCGTAACCGTCACCAGCAGCGGCGAAGGCATCGACATCCTCGCCCAGCAGAAGATCGTGCTCAGCGCCGGCCAAAGCCAGATCGAACTCAACGGCGCCAACATCACCTTCAAATGCCCCGGTAAATTCGAGGTGAAGGGCGCCAGCCATGCGTTTGAGGGGGGCGGGAGTTCACCTGCCCCAATTTCAGTGTTGCCTGGCGGGAGACTTTCGCCCGCCGAGCTTCCTGAGCTCGATTGGTTTGATGAACAGTTCCGAGTGGTTGCACATGATGGCGAAACACCGCTCGCGTTTCGCTCCTACTCTGTCTATGCCGACAACGGGCAGATCTGGCGTGGAGTGACGGACGCCGATGGTTTGACGGAGCGCATCTACACTCGCACGCCACTTGGTCTTCGCCTAGTGGTGGACGACGCGACCCTTCGTGAGGTAATCGAATGACGAAGAAGAAAGCGGCGCAGGCCCCGAAGCAAACGACCAATAAGACGAAGGACTCGTTAGTGAAGGTTGTCGTCGATGAAGATAAGGGTGAGTGGTTATCGCCCAAGAAGGACGCTGCCTTTGAAATTTCTGCGGAGCCTGGATTTCCTGAAATCGTGTTTAAGTTCAAAACGAACCAGCCTCCTCCGTTTGATTGGAAATGGGAGATCAAGTGGGATGCCAAAGTAAGTGGGCTGAAGGAGTCCGCAAAAAGGGGAGCGCTGCTCAAGACATTCGAAGAAAAGGGCTCATTCAGTGGTGACAAGCCGGAGTGGCGCGCTGACGTTGGAAAGATAGTAGGCGGCCGCCTAACGGTCGAAGTTCGGGCAGGAGAAGAGGTTTTTCGCCGTTCAGTTGAGGTAAAGGCAAAGAACCCCTCGGCTGACGACATCAAGGCATTCCTAGCGAAACAGCCAGACGCCGCCGGTTTTGACCGACTGCTGGAGCAGGAGAGCGGGTTCAAACACCTAATCAATGCGGATGGTCAACCCGTTGTCGCGTTTGATAAAGGCTATGGCCTTACTCAAATGACGAATCCGGCGCCGTCATTCGAGCAGGTTTGGAATTGGAAGGAGAACCTGCTTGCTGGTGTGAAGCTCTATCAGCAGAAGCAGAAGTTGGCCAAGGCATTTCTGTCTCAGTCAAAACGAACCTACACCGACGAACAGCTTAAGCTTGAGACTTGGTCTCGCTGGAACGGAGGTGGGTATCACACTTGGGATGCGGAAACCAAGTCGTGGGTTCGGAGCTCAACGACGCTTTGCGATACCGCGACCGGCAACATCGGATGGGATACGACGGAGAAAGACAATAAGGGGAAGACGGAGTCGGAGTTGCATGAGCGTGACAAGGGAACTTATGCGAACCCAAAGAAGGACAAGACGGAGGCGAACAAATGGCGTTATACGGGAGTCTGCTATGCGGACCACGTCAATACTGAATAGAATTCTCTGGTGGTTGGTATCTGGCTGTGCTTCTTCGATGGCGCTGGTGGCGGCTGTTGGAGCTTCTGACTCCGCATTGCTAGTGCCTTACAGTCGTTTGGACCCTGTTCTTGGCCCGGGAGGACGGTGGTCTCTTCGGATTACTACCGTCGACGCATCAGGTGTTGAGCGAGCCATTAATCCCGTCCTCGATCATCCGTTGCGCGGCCGGATTAGGCCCGTGCGTGAAGTGAAAGAGGTAGGTAATGGTTTCAGTGATGGCGGCCGTGTCTACTATGTGCTCGCGACTTCGACTGATTCAAAGACAGAAGACTCCCACGGGGCGGGTTATTGTGGTGCGGGGACCGAGCAGTCCCTTTGGATACTAGAACTGACCGCTAGACGAGACGTGCTCAAATTCGTCGATTCACTCCTCGTTCAGAGTTGTTTGAAGTCGTTGGCGCTTGTAGGAGATTCCGATCTCAAGCTGAAGGAGTGGAGCGCAACTATTGCTGATCCACGTTCGTTCGAACTTCAATGGCTAGATCACCCAAATTTCGGAGGTACTAGACGGCACGTTCTAGTTCAAGGAGGGCGTTGGCTAATCCGGTGATTCGGTTTGAGTGTAGGTTGATGCCGAACGGCTGGAGCCACGGTGGTATGGGTGCGAATCGATTTGGTCGGTGTCCCGACGCTGATCGACAAACGGGACCCAAGAAATAAATAATGACTGCTTCTCTTCTTCTTGGAAGAGCAACTGCTATGGGTGTTTCCTCGTTCGCTAGCGTTCTAATTCTTGTATTGCTCACGGCACTCTGTTCTTCATGTGGTGCAGGAGGTTGCCCAGGGGACTTCGACGGTGAACTTCTGGTCTCTGACTGGTCTGGAGACCCGCCAAAGTCCGCGCTGCTTGAACAGTACAGAGCAAAGAGCAACTTTGAAAAACCAGAGAATACGTTTTCGGAAGGGTTCTTTGGTTCGATTGACGTTAATGAAAGCGGTCGTCGATACCTTCGGGTTCGGTTCGTCGGTCATGAGCGTTTTCCGGTCGATCGTGACTACAGATTGGTCTTGGATAGAAAGATAGAGTTCAGAATTACGGACATCGTCCCAACAAACAAAAGGGCTTGGGGTTGTCCGCTGGAGACGGCAAAAGTCAATGGCCGTGAAGTTATGATTGGCCACGCAGTATCGTTCAGCCGAGAGTACGGAGTGCCGGTTCAGCCGTGACGAGATATGGCGCCTTAACAGGGTGAAGCAAAACCCAGTGAACGAACCTGCCGTGCATTTGTCCTAGCCGTACCCGTCCAACCTCAGGTACAGCAACGATGCGCGGCGAAGTCGATCCCCAGTCCTCGATGTTTCACTACTTCTCAGTCGAATCTCGGATTCCCGCCGATCACCCGCTGCGGCCAGTGAAGAAGTTGGCCGACTCGATGCTGTCGGCCATTTCGGCGGATCGTGTCAGGAGCGAAAAGGTTGGTCCCGCGCGACATCAAGGACTTGAAGCCCCACGGGTTTATGAGTGAGCCGATTCGCTGTTGGTTTCGTCGCGGGGTGCCTTGCGAGCCTGTTCGCTGGAGCCTCGGCGGTTGCTGTGTGGTATTGCTTTCGCGTGACGAAGGTTCACCGCCTGGAAGAACCCCTGCTCTTGGCTGGTGCCTCGGATGGTGGCGGCCAGTACGCGTTGCCGAAGGGGACGGTCCTGTATTTCGATAAAGCTTATCCCGAAGGATTTTCTCGGTTCCGGGTGTATATCAATGCCGACAGGATGCCGCTGCGATTGGAACGTCTGGACGATGGGACGCAGATCGATCCGCTCGATGCAGTAGCGCCCAGCAAGAATGACATTGAGCGGATTCGGCGCGGTTGCTCACTTGATCAATAGGCTTCGGCTGAGCGCCCTTGTTGCGCCTGTCGCGCTTGCGGCCGGCGCTGCCGCATTGCTGTCAGCTGTTCTAGCTGACAGCTCCGATACGCCAGACACGGTCCCGAGCCGCGATGCCGTTGCGCTGAGGCGCTATTTCGCTCCCGACATTGCCTTGAAGAACGTGCAGTGGGAGTTGTTTGCTACGCCCGAAGCGCCGATTGGGTTGGAAGTGGCGGGGCCGACGGATTTCTTAACGCTCATCGTTGTTGGGCGGGCTGTAGATCCGACTGCCGCACAGCGTCTTGTTCCCACGTTGGCAAGCGTCCCCGCATTTGCCGTACCCAACGCACAAAGGAGCTGGCTCCCGCAGTGGTCGCAACGGCTGATCAAACGCGTCGTGGATGAGGCGGCTCTGCCGGTCGATGCGCGCTGCCAGCGGCACGCAGTTCCGGGCGTGGCGTCCGGCACGCGGCATGACGGATTCGTGTGTACAGAGAATGGCGTTGTCATGTATCTCGTTACGCTGGCGACGCCGTCGGATTGATTCAGGTATTGCCCGTCGCAAGCGCGCGGCGCCTTCCAATCCTGCCTTCTTGTGCCGAAATGACTGCGACTGACTATTACAAGCCCTCCGGCCGTATTGCTTGGTATACCCCGTTCAGACCCTTGCTGACCGGTTTGCCGTGGGTTGTCGTTCAAGCCTCCGTGTATGCGGTGGTGATTCACTACAACCCGTTCGTCTATTTCTCCTTTCTCGCGACGCTGGCGCTCGGCGCGGCGGTAGGGGCCGTGGCGGTGATGACGGCGCAGTCGGCGCGGTCGCGGTCTCACAAGTTCAACGCAGCGCTTGGTTTGTTCTTTGGCTGTGCGGCGGTGTGGGCGCAGTGGCTGGTGTGGTTATCGCTGAATTCGGGGGAGAGCTGGGCCCGTCTGTTGCACCTTGGGTTCAGCGCGCCGAGCGTATGGCTCGATACCTTGCGCGAATTCTCCGAGCATTGGCATGTGACGTTCTCCCGGCGCGGGCGGGGCGCTGAACTGACGCCGGGTAACCTGCACTGGATCTGGGGGCTGGAGGCCGCGGTGATCGCGCTGCTGAGCATGCTGGTGGCGGCGCTGGGCGGGGATGGCAGTGCGTACAGCGAACGCAGCGGCTGCTGGACGACGGATGAGGTGGAAGCCTCGCTTGCTGCCGATGACAGCAGCGTTGAAGTGTTGCGCGCAAGACTCGAAGCCGAGGGCGCATCCCCCTTGCTGGCCTTGCCAGTCGTGCCAGACGGTGCAGCGCCCAACTATTCACCGTGGTACACGCTCAAGGTGAGTTGTGTTGCAGATCCGGGTGATGCCGAGTTCTGCCTTATCCGAGTCGACCGTGTCACCCACACGCGCAAGGACAACGGCAAGATAAGCACGAGCAGCGCGACCGTGTCGAAGCTTCGCTTTCTCGCACCGGACGACTATCGCGCCTTGGTTACGCACCTGAGGGGACAGACGCACGAGGCGACTGCGCAGCCCAATGTAGAAGGCGATGCGCCCGCCGATCCGCCTGAACTGGAGCCGGCCATCGCGGCGCTCCAGGCGGAACGGTTCGACGAGGCGCTTGAGCTGGCTGAGCCACATATCGATGCGATGGCGGTCGCGCTGAAAGCCGATGCACTGCGCGTTTGCGGGCTGGCAGCGTCGCGACTCGAACGCTGGGCTGAAGCGCATGCGCGCTTCGCCGCACTGTTCGCGCTTGAAGCCTCTGCGCACAACGCATTGCAAGTGGCGACGACGGCGGTGATGAGCGGGCGCATCGACGAGGGCAAGGCTTGGTTCGACCGCGCCTGGGCGCTCAACCTCGAATCGCATGAAATTCCCCCGCCGACCATGCACACGAGCTATGCCACGGCGCTTGCCAATGCCGGCCACCCGGGCGAAGCACTTGCGAGCGTCGAGTGGCTACGGGACGTTTATCAGAGCCTGCCGAGCACGGATTCGACCTTTCTTCACCTGCGCCACTTGCCGTTCTTCAGCGCTTTTCTTGAGAAGAGCCTGCCGATTCTGCGTGCACGCTTGAGCGACGCCGACGTGGTGGCGTGGTACCAGGCGATGCGGGCGCATCTGGACGAGGATGGCCGCCATGCGCTCGATGCGCATGTGGCTTCTGTCGCAGCCTGAGACGCAGATGTGGCCACGGCATTCAGGCGGTTGAGGCCGCCTGAATGCCGCGAGGTCGAGGCGCTGCGGCTGGGCTCAGCGCACCGCTGGTATTGCCGCCACCACCGCCGTCAGTAGCTTCCAGCACTTCGCCACCGATTCGATGTTGACCCGTTCGCCCGGGGCGTGGGCGCCGCGGATGTCGGGGCCGAAGGAGATGATGTCGAGGTTCGGGTATTTGGATTTGAGGATGCCGCATTCCAGGCCGGCGTGGATCACTTTCACTGCGGCGGGGCCGGCGGCGAATTCGCGTTGATAGACCTGCTGGAACAGCTTGAGCAGATCCGAATCGGGGTTGGGTGCCCAGCCCGGATAGCCGCCTTCGGTCTGCACGGCGGCGCCGGCCAGCACGAAGAGGCTTTCGATCTCGGCCGCGAGCGCTTGCACGCCGGAATCGAGCAGCGAGCGCACCATCAGGTTGGCGAAACCCTGGCCGTCCGCGATCCTGACGACGCCGAGGTTGTTCGAGGTTTCCACGACGCCGGTGACGCGCTGGCTCATGCGGCGCACACCGTGCGGTGCGGCGTGCAGCGCGGCGAGCATGCGCTGCTGGTCCGCAGGGCTGATGGCCTGCTTGGCGGTGCCGTCTTCCGGGCCGAAGCGCACGCTCACACCGTCGTCTACGCCGGCGAGTTCGCTGCGCACCATCAGGTCGAAATCCTCGACCCGGCTGGCAACGCGTTCCGCCTGATCGGCAGGCAGCGCGATGCGCGCGCGGGCTTCGCGCGCCAGCGCATTGCGTGCGCTGCCGCCTTCGAGTTCGATCAAGCGGACGTCCTTGCCGAAGCGGCCTTCCAGCCCGCGCAGCAAGCGCACCAACAACTTGATCGCGTTGCCGCGCTCGAGATGGATATCGACGCCGGAATGCCCGCCACGCAGGCCGCCGACTTCGATCTCGTAGCAGGCGAAGCCTTCGGGTAGCGCTTCGAAGGCGTAGGTGAAACTCACGTTCACATCGATACCGCCGGCGCAGCCGAGGTAGAACTCGCCCCAGTCTTCGGTGTCGATGTTGATCATCAGGCTGCCCTGCAGCAGGCCCGGCTCAAGACCTAGCGCGCCGCCCATGCCGGCTTCCTCGTCCACCGTCAGCAGCACCTCGAGCGGTGGGTGCGGCAGATCGGTGGATTCGAGCAGGGCCAGCGCGAGCGATACGCCGATGCCGTTGTCGGCGCCCAGCGTGGTGTTCGGCGCGACCAGCCAGCCGTCCTGCAGTTCGGCGCGGATCGGGTCGCGGTGAAAGTCGTGTGCGGTGGCGTGGTTCTTCTGGCACACCATGTCGAGGTGGCCTTGCAGCACCACGCCGGGCCGCTCTTCCATGCCGGGCGTGGCCGGCTTGCGGATGATCAGGTTGCCGGCGGCGTCCACCTGCGTTGCAAGACCGCGCGCTTCGGCCCAACTGCGGATCACCTCGCGCAGCGGCCCCTCATGCTTGGAGGGGCGCGGCGTGTTCAGCAGGGTCGAGAAATGGCGCCAGACGGCGGCGGGTTCGAATTGGTCGAGTGCGGGCATTGCGGGTCCTGGGTTCGGTCGGTGTGCCGGTGACGACTTGAGGCGGGTAGCCGCAGGCCGCGCGACGGGTGCTGGCTGCTGCGGTTGCAGGCGCGCCGGCGGCCAGCCCCTTCGGGCAGGCGCTGCATGGTAGCCCGGCCTCGCGCGGCGGGCGACAGTCGGTGCGACGGCTGACCGGTAGAATTGCGACATTCGGATTGGGCGATGGGGGACAGGATGGCTTTCGTAACTGCGCAGGGGCAGGGCGTGTTCGCGATCGATTCCGGCTATGTGCGGCCGATGTTCGACGCGATTCACCTCGTCGTGTCGGACGACGGCCGTGCCGCGCTGGTCGATACCGGCACGGTCCATGCGGTGCCGCGGGTGCTCGAAGCCCTGGCCGCGCAGGGGCTTGCACCCGAGTCGGTCGACTGGATCTGCCTCACGCATGTGCATCTGGACCATGCGGGCGGCGCCGGTGCGCTGGCGCGCGTGCTGCCCAACGCCAAAGTGGCGGTCCATGCGCGCGGCTCGCGCCACATGGCTGACCCCTCCAAATTGTGGGAAGGCACCCTCGCGGTCTACGGTCAGGCCAATGCCGAAGCCCTGTATGGCGAGCTGATCGCGGTGCCCGCTGCGCGCATCGTCGAAGTGGGCGAGGGCGACACGGTGCGCTTTGGTTCGCGCGTGTTCCATGTGCTCGATACGCCGGGTCACGCGAAGCATCACGTGTGCTACCACGACCCTGCCAGCCAAGGCGTCTTCACCGGTGACACCTTCGGCCTCACCTATCGCGAGATGGATGGCGCCGATGGCCGCGCCAACATCTTCGCCACCACCACGCCGGTGCATTTCGACCCGGCCGCGCTGCATGCATCGATCGACCGCCTGCTGGCGCTGAAGCCCGCCTGCATTTACCCCACGCATTACAGCCGCAGCGCCGACGTGCCACGCCTCGGCGCCACGCTGCACCGACTGATCGATGCGCATGTGCAGGCCTGCGATGGCATCGACCCGGCTGCCACCGATGCGCACCCGACGCTGGTAAAACGGCTCGAAGCGATCGCGCTCGCCGAAGCCGAGTCGGCCGCGTGGGGCGTGCAGGGCGACGCGGCGCTGCAATTGCTCGAAGGCGATCTCGATCTCAACGCGCAGGGGCTGCTGGTATGGCTGCAGACACGCACTCAATGAGCGACACCGTGACACTGCCACAAACCGAGGCGCCTGATCTCGACCGCCGCTTTGGCGGTGTTGCACGCCTGTACGGGGATGACGGCCGTGCGCGGCTCGCCGCGGCCCATGTGTGTGTGATCGGCGTCGGCGGTGTCGGCACTTGGGCGGTCGAGGCGTTGGCGCGCAGCGCGGTCGGCGCGATCACGCTGATCGATCTGGACGTCATCGCCGAATCCAACACCAACCGCCAGCTGCATGCGCTCGACCCGGACTGGGGCATGGCCAAGGTCGAGGCGATGGCGCGCCGCATCCGCGCGATCAACCCGGCCTGCCGCGTGACGACCGTGGATGACTTCGTCAGCGAAGAAAACCTTGCCCAACTGGTGAGCGGCTTCGACTTCGTGGTCGACGCGATCGACAGCGTGCGGGTGAAAACCGCGCTTGCCGCGCATTGCGTGGCGCAGGGGCTGCCGCTGGTGATCTGCGGCGCCGCCGGTGGCCAGATCGACCCGACCCGCGTTGCGGTGGATGATTTGTCGCGCACCGTGCAGGACCCGCTGCTCGCCAAGGTGCGCGCCAACTTGCGCAAGCAGCATGGTTTCACGCGCGATCCGAAGAAGAAGTTCGGCATCCGCGCGGTGTATTCGACTGAGCCGCTGCGCTACCCCGAAGCGGCCTGCGCGCCCGATGCGGCGGGGCCGCAAGGCCTCAATTGTGCGGGCTTCGGCTCCAGCGTGTGCGTGACCGCGAGCTTCGGCTTCTTTGCCGCCGCTGAAGTGCTGAACGCCCTCACGGCGGCCAAACCCTGAACCCTTCCCCCGGAGCAAAGCCCATGAGCACCGCCATTCTGCTGTTCGCCCACGGCGCCCGTGACCCCGAGTGGGCGCGGCCGCTCGAAAAGCTGGCTCACGCAGTGCGCGCGTTGCGCCCCAATGTCACCGTGCAGCCCTGCTTCCTGGAGTTCATGGCGCCGGATCTGGCCACGGCGATTGACGATGCCGCCGCCGCGGGCGCTCAGCGCATCGAGGTGGTGCCGGTGTTTCTCGCCGCGGGTGGCCACGTCAAACGCGATCTGCCCGCAATGCTCGGTGCCGCGCGCGCGCGGCACCCGGGGGTGACGATCGTGCTCTCCGGCGTGCTGGGCGAGGCCGAGGCCGTGATCGCCGCGATGGCGGCGCACGTGGTTGGGCTCGCCGGCTAGCGCACCTCGGAGTCCTCAGCCGGGCCACGCGTCGGGCACGGCGTTTCCCTCCCGTTCTTCTTCAGGGCTTGCCGAATTCAAGCCCCGACCAAGCCTGCCGTTGACGCGCAAGGGGGGAGGCGCGTCGCACCGCTTGGCGGCGCCCTGACGAGGCGGCCGAGTGATCGCACAGCACAACAACGATGGCGGGGATCTTGCCGAAGCCGGCACGCGGCGCTCGCTGCTGCCGGCGCTGCTGATTGCGCTTGCGGCATTGGTGGCCGGGCTCGCGCTGACGGGCTGGATCTGGCGCGAGCGTGTGGATGCCGAGCGCTATGCCTTCGAGCAGAACTTCCATGCCACGGCGCAGGAAGTGATTACCCGCATGAACACCGATATTGGCAGCACGCTCGCGATTGCGCGGGCGATGGCGGCATCGATCCGCCTGTTGCCTGAACTTGGCGCGGAGGATTGGCGCAGCCTGCTGCGCGACGTGCGCGTCGATCGCATCGAACCGCCCCTTGCCGCGCTGATGCTGGTCGACATGGCAAGCCCCGAGGCGGCCGACATGCGGGTGCGCTTCGACTATCTGGTTGCGCCCGACGATGCCACGATCTCCGCCACGGCACCGTGGCTGCTGCGCCTTGCCCAGGGCGCCAGCGCGCGGGCGCTGCTCGCCAACGAGGCGGCCGTGGCGGTGGGCGGCGACGCACGCCCCGGCGGGGTGTCGCTCGCGGTGATGGCGGTGCCGGTGTCGCGCAACGCGGTGCTTTTGCTGTTCATCGACGCGCAGCGCTGGCTGACCACGCGGGGTGCGATCCTCACGCAGGATGCGGCCGTGCGCGCGGTCGAGATTCTCGGCCCTGCGCAGGATCGCCTGATCGCCGAGACGGCGCACTATCCGATGGATGCCGAGATGACCGAGGTGGGCGTCTTCACGCTCGGCGATCAGCGCTGGGCCTTCGAGGTCGCTGCCTTGTCCGCCCCGCCCGATTATCTGCAGCGCGCAAACTTGTTGCTGCCAGGGGTTGTGGCGAGCCTGCTGCTCGCTGCAGTGCTGTTCACGCTGGCGGCGCGCAAAGGTCTGGCTGATCGGGTGGTGGCGCGGGTGCGGCGAGACCTTGCGGATACCGAACGTCGCTTCGAGCGCGCCGTTGCGGCGAGCGAGGATGGCATTTGGGAATACCTGCCCGAGGCGGGGCGCTGCCTGCTCTCGCCGCAGGCCTGCACGATGCTTGGGCTGGCGCCGCGGCGCGAGGGTTTTCGGCTGGCCGAGCTGATTCGCAGGGTGCAGCGCGAAGACCGTGCGACGCTGGTAAAGGCGCTGCGGGCGGCGGTGGCCGTGAGCGGGCCGATCGATGTGGAATGCCGCGTCGCCTCGCTCGATGCAGCGATGCGCTGGATTCGCGTGCGCGGGCAGACGGCGGCTGCGCAGGCGGTGATCGGCGCGCTGTCGGATGTCAGCCTCCATCGTCGTCTCGCGGAGCGCTTGTCCCAGCAGCAGGCCTTCTTGTGGCGTGTGCTCGATGTGGTGCCGGTACCGATTGCAGTGAAGCTGCGCGACGGCGAGATCCTGCTGGTGAACAAAGCGTTCGAGCGCACCATTGGTGTCGATCGACTGACCGCGGTCGGCCGTACGACGGCTGAAGTCGCCACGCCTCAGATTGCGTCACGCATTGCGGCGCTCGAAGCCCGCCTGCATCAGCTTGGCGATAGCGTCGAGGCGCGCATGTGGCTCGATCTGCCCGGTGGGCATCGCCACCTTCGCGTGGCGCGCACGCTGTGCGAGGGGGCGGATGGCCGCGATCTGGTTGTCGCGAGCTACGTCGACATCACCGACGAAACTCAGGCCGAGGCGCGTGAGGCGGGCTTCCGCGCGTATCTGCAGGGGCTCATCGATGCGATGCCGCATGCCTTCTTCGTCAAGGATGCCGACTCGCGTTTCCTGATGGTCAACCCGGCCTTCTGCCGCATGTATGAACTGGATGCCGACGCGGTCATCGGCAAGACCTCGTTTGAGGTGTATGGCGACGCTGCACTCGCCAAGGCGCAGTATGAGGACGATCAACTGGTCCTCGGTGGTGGCGAGGTCACAGGCCACCTGCTGCGCTTTCAGACGGCGAGCGGCAAGCCGCGCGTGGTACGGGTGCACAAGGCGATCTGCGCCGATCCTGACGGGCGCCCGCTGATCACCGGCGTTGCGACCGATATCGGTGACCTCGTCGCCGCGCAGGAGGGCCAGCGCGATGTGATCGAGCGGCTCGATGCGCTGTATCGCAACGCGCCCTTTGGCCTGGCGCTGGTTGATGCTGCCGGGCGCTTCGTGCAGGCGAACCCCGCCTTTTGCGACATGCTTGGCTGCGATGAAGCGGCCCTGCGCGAGCGCACGCTGGACAGTTTCAGCCCGCCGGAGCTGCGCCGCGATCACCGCGGCAGGCTTGCCGCCTTGCTTGCTAGTGGCCGGCTGGCGCCGTTCGAGACACGCTACCGCAGCGATGTGCGCGAACTGGCCGTGCGCGTTGCCGGCGCCGGGGTTGGCCATACGCGTACCGGTTTTCAGTACGCGTGGACCATTGTCGAGGACATCAGCGAGCGGGTTGCGGCGGCGGCGGCGCTGGCAGCGTCCGAGCATCGCTGGCAGTTTGCGCTTGAGGGGGCGGGCGATGGCGTGTGGGACTGGGATCTGAGTTCGAGTCGCGTGTACTTCTCGCCGCGCTGGAAGCAGATGCTCGGCTACGCCGACAACGAGATCGGTGACAGTCTTTCCGAGTGGGAAACGCGTGTGCACCCGGACGAACTGTCCGGCGCCATGGCGCAGATCGACGCCCACCTGCGCGGCGAGAGCGCGGTCTATTCGACCGAATACCGCATGCGCTGCCGCGATGGCGGCTGGACCTGGATTCTCGATCGCGGCCAGGTAGTCGAACGCGACATGGACGGGCGCGCCCTGCGCATGATCGGCACCCATACCGATATTTCCGCGCGCAAGGCGGCCGAAGCAGCGCTGCGCCGCAGCACCGCGATGCTGACAGCGATCAGTGCCACGCAGGAGGCCTTCATCCGCGAGCCGGATGCGCGGCGTGCCTTCGATGGCGTGCTCGCCGAAGTGCTCGCACTCACCCGCAGCGACATGGGTTTCATCGGTGAGGTGCAGCAACAGGGCGATGCGCCTTACGTCGTGATGCACGCGATCAAGCTGGACGAACGCAACGAGGCGGCAAAGGCCTTCTACGCCGGGCCTGCAAACCACGCGCTGGAGTTCCACAACCTCGACACCCTGATCGGTGCAGTGCTGCGCGATGGGGCGCCGGTGATCTCGAACGATCCGGCGCGAGATGCCCGCGCGGGGGGGCTGCCGCCGGGGCATCCGCCGTTGACGAGCTATCTCGGTCTGCCTGTGCGCTACGGCAAGCAGCTGGTGGGCCTGATGGGCGTGGCCAACCGCCCCGGCGGGTACGGGTTGGAGGATTGTGCCGAGCTCGAACCGCTGTTGCGTTCCTTCGGCGAGATCATCAACGCGCGCCGTACCGAACTGGCGCGTCGCGCAGCCGAAGCAGAACTGGCGCAACACCGCGACCGCCTCGCCGAGCTGGTGCGCGAGCAGACGGCCGACCTGGTCGCCGCGAAGGAGGCAGCCGAGGCGGCCAACGAGGCGAAGAGCGTGTTCCTCGCCAACATGAGCCATGAGCTGCGCACACCGCTGCACGCGATCCTCTCCTTCGCTCGCCTGGGGGATCAGAAGGTCGGCCGCGCAGCGGAAGATCGTCTGCGCGAATACTTCCTGCGCATCTCCACCAGCGGTGAGCGTCTGCTCAACCTGCTCAACGATCTGCTCGATCTGGCCAAGCTCGAATCCGGCCACATGCGCATCGAGACGCGGCCGATTGCGCTCGACGGCCTTGTCCGCGAATCGCTGGCGGAATACGAGGCGTGGTTCGCCGCCAAGCGCCTGCATGTGGATCTGCACGCCGCGCCCGGACAGCTGACGGCGTGGGCGGACCCGGTGCGCTTCGGTCAGGTGCTGCGCAACCTGCTCTCGAATGCAGTGAAGTTCACGCCCGAGGGCCACGGGATCACCTTGCACCTTGCTCCTGCAAGCCTGCATGGCCCCGGTGGTGCTGAGGTCACGGCGGTGGAGTTGTCCGTCAGTGATGAAGGGGTCGGCATTCCGGAGGCCGAGCTCGAAAGCGTGTTCGACAAGTTCGTCCAGAGCAGCACCACCCATACCGGTGCTGGGGGTACAGGCCTCGGTCTGGCGATTTCACGCGAGATCGTCGCCGCACACGGCGGCGTGATCTTCGCCCGCAACAACCCGGCCGGCGGCGCCACCTTCGTCGTGCGCCTGCCCGCCGTGGAAGACCTGCAGAAGGAGTAAGCATGGCCCGCGCCCGAATCCTGGTTGTCGATGACGAGCCCTTCAATCTGGAGATCATCTGCGACTACCTTGAAGATTGCGACTACGAGCTGGTGACTACGCAGGAGGGGGCCGATGCGCTCGCGCGCCTCGAAGACCCGGAACAGCATTTCGATGTGCTGGTGCTCGATCGCATGATGCCCGGCATCAGCGGCATGGAAGTGCTGCGGCGGGTCAAGCAGCACGAGCGGCTCAAGGCGATCCCGGTGATCATGCAGACCGCCGCCGCCACGCCAGACCAGGTACGCGAGGGCTTGGCGGCGGGTGCGCACTACTACCTGACCAAACCCTTCGAATGCGATTCACTGCGCGCGGTGATCCGCACTGCGCTCGATGATCAACGGCGCCGCGCCGAACTGGCCGATCGCATCCATGAGCATGTGGTCGCGATGCAGATGATCGATCGCGCCGAGTTTTCCGTCCGCACGCTGGAAGAGGCGGCCGCCGTGGCGACGACCGCCGCCCTGGTCTGCGCGCGGCCTGAGGCGGTGGCGATGGGCTTGGCGGAACTGCTCGTCAATGGTGTCGAGCACGGCAACCTCGGTATCGACTTCGAGACCAAGGGGGCATTGAAGGAATCCGGCACCTGGGCGGACGAAGTGCGCAAGCGACTCAGCGCGCCGCAGAACCTCGCCAAGCGCGTGCGGCTCACGGTGCAGCGCGACGGCGCCCGCTGGCACTTCCATGTACGCGATGACGGGCCGGGCTTCGACTGGCAGCGTTTCATCGAGCTGGACCCCTCGCGGGCCTTCGCACCGAACGGCCGCGGCATTGTGCTGGCGCGCCAGATCGCCTTCGATGAGGTGCGCTACGAGGGCAGCGGCAACGAAGTGCATGCATGGTGCGGCAACGGAAACGGAGGCCAGCAATGATCGCGCCGACCCCCGCCGACTGCCGGGTGCTGGTGGCCGACGATACCGCCGCCAACCGCACCCTGGTGCGTGCCTACCTGACGCGGCTCGGCTTCGCCGTGCTGCTCGCAGAGAATGGCGAACAGGCCGTCGAGACCTTCGAACGTGAACGCCCGGACATCGTGTTGATGGACGTGATGATGCCGGTGATGGATGGGCTGGAAGCTACGCGCCGGATTCGCGCTGGCGGTGCCACGGTGCCCATCGTCATGCTGTCGGCGCTCGGAGCGGAGAGCGACGTGGTCGGCGGGCTCGATGCCGGCGCCGACGATTACCTCGTCAAGCCGCTCTCCTACCCGATCTTCGCCGCCAAGATGCGCACCGTGTTCCGCGCACTCAGCATGCTGCGGCAACGCGATGCGGCGGCCGAGGAGGTGCGGGCGATTTCGCGCGCGATGAGCGACGGCCTCGTGGTGTTCGACCCTGCCGGCGAGATCCGCACGGTGAATCCGGCGCTCAGCACGATGCTCGGGCGCAGTGAGGCCAGCCTGATCGGCGCGCCGGTGTTCGCGCTGTTCGTGCCGCCGGGCGACCGTCAGCTTCAGGGCGTGATCGAAGAGTGCCAGCGCGGCGAACAGCGCTCGACCTGCGAGGTCAGCGCACGGGCCGCCGATGGCAGCGTGGTGCCGCTGGAACTCGCGCTGTCGACGATGGCTGCGGCGCAGGGGCTGACGTATCTGGCGGTGCTGCGCAACATCTCGGAGCGCAAACGGGCCGAGCGCGAACTCGCCGCCTATACGATGGAGCTCAAGCACTATCACGACGAAGTCGAACGCGAGAACGAACTGGCGCTGGAGATCCTCGAACGCCAGATCCGCCGCGGCGGCCTGCAAGAACCCGGTATCGCGCATCGCGTGTTGCCGGCGCAGCGCTTCTCCGGCGACATCGTGCTCGCACAGCGCGCGCCCGATGGCCGCCTGTTCGCGCTGCTTGCCGATGCCACCGGTCATGGTTTGGGCGCCGCCGTCAGCGTGCTGCCAGCGGTTGCGGAGTTCTACCGCGCCGTCGCAACGTCGCCGACCCCGGGCGAGCTCGTCGCGCAGCTCAACAACGTGCTGCAGGAATCGCTGCCGATCGGGCGTTTCGTAGCGGCTGCGCTGGTGTGCGTCGATTGCGCCGCGGGGCTCGCGCATGTATGGGTCGGTGGCACGCCCGATGTGCTGCGTCTGGATGCGCACGGTGAAGTGTTGCAGCGCTTTGCATCGAATGCGCTGCCGCTCGGCATCGATACGTTGACGCCGGAGGCCGCCGCGTGCGCCAGCAGCCCGCTGGCCGCTGGCGACCAGGTGCTGATCTTCTCCGACGGCCTGCTCGAAGCGATGGGCGAGGGCGGCGCTCAGTTCGGTTACGCAGGCGTTGAGGCGGCGCTGCGCGGCGGTGCCGCGGGCGAGCGCCTCGATCAGCTTGAACGCGAGGTGGCGCGCCACTGCGGCAGTGCCGCGCCGCACGACGATGTATCGCTGCTGCTGATCAGCGCCTGAAGCAATGCAGCGGGTCGCGTGGCGGGTGCCGCCCGCCGCGCGGCGCTTTTCACTATCATCGCGGCATGGCTCCCCCCCAGCTCCCATGTCCGGCCTGATCGAACCCCTGTCGCGGCGTATCGACCGCTGGACCTCGACACGCGTCGAGGCGCTTGTCGGCCTTGGCGGCCTCGCCGTCGTCGTGGTCGCGCTGTTCGCGGCGCTGTCGCCGTTCCAGGAAGCACGCGAGGCACGAGAGCGCGAAGCGCTGGCCCTGACCGGCCGCGCTGCCACCGATGTGCAGCGCGATCTGCTGCGCATGCTCGATGTGACCGACTTCGTGCTCGATCGTGCCGCTCGGCGCGTGTCGAACGGCGTGCGTGGGCCGAAGGCAGTGCAGGACGATCTCGCGACTGACCTGCGCGATCTGCTTGGCGGCCTGGTGGTGTTCGACCAGCGCTTCCGCCTGATGGATGCCGCCCGCGGCGGCCCGCGCGATGCGGCATTGCTGGCCGAGCTCTCGCGCAACGCAGCGCCCGACGTACTCGATCTGATGCCCGCCACCGACGACCGCCTCTACGCGGTGCGCGTCTGGAGCGGCGATGCGATGGTGGACGAGACGGCGCCGGGCGGCGTTGTTGCCGAGATATCCAAAGCCGCGCTGCGCGAAATCCTGAGCGTACATACCCTGCGAGGCGGCGGCGAGGCTTTCCTGCTGCGCCGCAATGGTGACTTGCTTGCGCACAGCAGCGTGAATGGGCCGGGCGTGCCGGTGCGCTTGCCCGATGCGCTACGCAAGGCGATCGAGCAGGGACAGGAGGCCGAGTTCGCAGACGCCGATGACAGCCGCCTTTTCGCGCTGCGAAGGCTTGCCGAATATCCGTTGGTGGTGGTGGTGGCGCTCGACGCGGCAACGGTGCGTTCAGCGGTGGGTACGCCGGGCCGTATCCAGGGCTGGGGCTTTCTGCTGCTGGCCGGGTTTGCGCTGGGTACGACGCTGATGTTGATGGGCGCCACGCGTTCGATGCGACGCGCGCGTTTGCGCGGCGAACAGGAGTCTGCACTGTTCGAGGCTTCGCCCGACCCGATGCTGCTGGTGCGCCGCGATACCGACGGCGATTTCCAGTGCGAACGGATCAACCCGGTCGCGCGCCGATTGTTCCGGGCACAGGGGCGCAGCGGCGACGTGCCGATCGGCGAGCTCTCGGCGGGCGAAACGTTGCGCCGTGCGCTCGAACACATCGCCAACCAGACGCGTCACAGCATCGGCGCCTTCGATCTGAGCGTACCGCTGGAGGGCGATAGCGCCCAGGTTGAAATCTCGGTCGTGACGCTGCCGGCGTCGGAAGACCGCCTGCCGCGCTTCGCGATCATCGGCCGTGAGCTGACCGCACAACGCCAGGCCGAACGGGCGCTGCGCGAGCGCTCGCTGCAACTCGAAGCCATCATCGATTCCGCGATGGATGCTGTGCTGATCACCGACGCGTCGCGTCGCATCGTCATGTACAACAAGGCGGCCGAGAACATGTTCGGTTACCGCGCCGAGGATACGATCGGCGAGGATGTGCTGATGCTGTTGCCGGAGCGCTATCGCAGCCTGCCGGCCGAGAAAATCCTGCTGCAGGCGCGGCGCCGCGCCAGCTGGCGGTTGCGCGGCGGCGCGCGGCCCTTGCTCGGGCGGCGTCGAAATGGCGAGGAGTTCCCGCTCGAACTCGCGCTGTCGCGCGTCGAACTGGGTGATGCCACGCTGTTCACGCTGATCCTTCGCGACATCACCGAACAGGTTGGTGCCGAGCTGGAGATCAGCGTACTCAACGATTCGCTCGAACAGCGCGTGATCGAGCGCACCGCGGAGCTGCAACGCGCCTACAAGGAAATGGAAGCCTTCTCGTATTCGGTGTCGCACGATTTGCGTGCACCACTGCGCGCGATCCACGGCTACACGTTCCTGCTGATTGATAGTGAGGGTGAGCGGCTCACGGACGAAGGGCGCGGCTTACTCGATCGGGTGATGAAAGCCTCGGTGCGGATGGGCGAGCTGATCGACGACTTCCTCGATTTCTCCCGCGTCGGCCGCGCCGAGTTGACGAGGCAGAAGGTGGACATGGGGCGCCTGGCGGCCGAGGTGGTCGCCGACCTGCGCGGGCCGTATCCGGATACCCGCATTTCGGTCGGCCTGCTGCCGCCGGCCTACGGCGACCCGCGGCTGCTGCGGCAGGTGTGGGTGAACCTGATCGGCAATGCGCTGAAGTTCTCGTCCCACGGCAACGAGCCACGGGTCGATATCGGCGTTACGCAGGCGGGTGGCCAGCTTCGCTACTACGTGTCGGACAACGGCATCGGCTTCGACATGAATTACGCCGACAAGCTGTTCGGCGTGTTCCAGCGACTGCATGCGTCGCGCGAATTCGAGGGCACCGGTATCGGGCTGGCGATCGTCAAGCGGATTGTCGAGCGGCACATGGGCGAGGTGGCTGCCGAAGGGGCGCCGGGGCAGGGCGCGACGATCTCGTTCACGATTCCCTGACCAGACAGGCTGGCACGCCGATTGCATTGTTTTGCGGCCAAACCCCCTGAGCCCAATCAATGCTGAGAGTCCTGATCGTCGACGAGTCCAAAGAGCGCGCACTGGATCTATGCCAGGGTGTCGCTGCTGCCGGCCACCTTGTGGCGGCAGTGCTGGCCGACGCGGCCGAGCTGGCAAAGCGGGTGCAGGAGATTCAGCCGGATGCGGTATTGATCAGCACCGAATCGCCGAGCCGCGACACACTCGAACACCTTGCTACGCTCGATCGCGATTACCCGCGACCGGTGATCGTGTTCTCGGGTGACGACGACGAATCCATCATCCGCCGCGCGATGCGCGCGGGTGTTGCGGCCTATGTGGTGGATGGATTGGTGCCGGAGCGCGTCGAGTCGCTGATGAAAGTGGCGGTGGCGCGCTTCGAGGAATTCCAGGCCCTGCGCCGCGAGCGCGACGACGCCGAGCGCAAGCTATCGGACCGTATCGCGGTTGACCGGGCGAAGGGCATCCTGATGCAGGCGCGTGGTTTGTCAGAGGACGACGCCTACCATGCGCTGCGCAAGCTCGCGATGGAGCGCGGGCGGCGCATCGGCGAAGTCGCGCAGGATGTGATTGAGTCGGCCAAGCTGCTGATCGGCTGAGCCTCTTCCTTCGGCCGGCACATCACGCGGCGGCCGCATCGCGTTTTCATTTCCCCCGAGGTCTGGCCGCAGGCCAGCGCGGCGCCTGCGCGCGCCAATGTGCTGGCTGGCGCACCGAATCGGGGCGTCGGCGGCCCTGTTCTGGGTCTCACGGCACTGTTGCGGTGCCGCATTCAATCGGTGCGAGCAGCTGCGTATCCGCACTGCAGAAGTGCCCAATCGCTGTGCTGTTTCTGCTTGAAGCCGCAAGAATGCCGGCCACGTTTTCGGGTGCGGTGAAAAAGTCCAATTAAAACAGCCTTCTAGAGAATCTGGCACGCGCATTGCCAAGGGGTTGGCAAAGCAGGCGCCAATGGCGGCGGCTGCAGCGGTCCGAGGCCTGCCAATGGCGGCAGCCCGGGCGGCAACGGACAAGGGCGTCCTCCGAGCGTGGTGACCACGCACGGCGGGCGCCTTTTTGTTTTGCGGATTCCCTGACCCTTGCTGCGGAGAGACACCATGATCGATCGCCCCTCGGACAATGAACTGACCCGTCGCGGCTTCCTGCGCCAGACCCTCGCGCTGGGCGGCGCAGCGGCCGCTTCCAGCGTGATGCCTTTCTCGGGCGCCTGGGCTGCAGGCTCGGATGCGCCGGAAAAGAAGGAAGTCCGCATCGGCTTCATTCCGCTCACCGACTGTGCGTCGGTGGTGATGGCCGCAGTGCAGAAGTTCGACGAGAAGTACGGCATCAAGATCATCGCCACCAAGGAGGCCTCCTGGGCCTCGATCCGCGACAAGCTGGTCAACGGCGAGCTGGACGCGGCGCATGTGCTGTACGGCCTGGTGTACGGCGTGCACATGGGTATCGGCGGCCCGAAGAAGGACATGGCGGTGCTCGCCACGCTGAACAACAACGGTCAGGCGATCACGCTGGGCAACAAGTTCCGCGACATGGGCGTGACCGACGGCGCGGCGCTGCAGAAGGCGGTTGCCGCGAAGCCGGGCGAATACACCTTCGCGCAGACCTTCCCGACCGGTACGCACGCGATGTGGCTGTACTACTGGCTGGCCGCAAACGGCATCGACCCGATGAAGGATGTGAAGGTCATCACCGTGCCGCCGCCGCAGATGGTGGCCAACATGCGTGTCGGCAACATGGACGGTTTCTGTGTCGGTGAGCCGTGGAACAACCGCGCGATCATGGACAAGATCGGCTTCACCGCGGTCACCACGCAGGACATCTGGACCGACCACCCCGAGAAGGTGTTGGGCACCACCGCGGAGTTCGCACAGAAGAACCCGAACACCGCGCGCGCAATGACCGCCGCGATCCTCGAAGCCGGCCGCTGGATCGATGCCTCGCTGGCGAATCGCCGCAAGACGGCCGAGACGATCGCACAGAAGTCCTACGTCAACACCGACATGGACGTGATCCTCGAACGCATGCTGGGCCGCTACCAGAACGGGCTGGGTAAGAGCTGGGACGACAGGAACCACATGAAGTTCTTCAATGACGGCGCGGTGAATTTCCCCTACCTGTCCGATGGCATGTGGTTCCTCACGCAGCACAAGCGCTGGGGTTTGCTCAAGGGCGAGGTGGACTACGCGGCTGTGGCCAAGTCGATCAACCGCATCGATATCTACAAACAGGCGGCCGCCGCCGCAGGGGTGTCGCTGCCCAAGTCGGATATGCGCAGCAGCAAGCTGATCGACGGCGTGGTGTGGGACGGCAAGGACGCGAAGAAGTACGCCGGCAGCTTCAAGATCAAAGTTGCCTGAGATCGCCATCGATGCGGGCCGCAGCTTCCTGCGGTCCTGGGACCCCCTTATCGGCGTGGCCGCTGTGAGCCGCGCGGAGGAGTACGACATGAGCGCTGTTTCGATGACTGCTTCCGACCTTGCTGCCAATGCTGGCGCCACCGAGCCCCGCTCCCACGCTGCCGCGGCGGCCACCCCTGGCACCGCAGCGCAAGCCGCGGCAAAACCCGCTGCCGAGCCGCGTTACCGTGTGCCGCTGGGCCAACGCGTGAATGCCATCCTCAAACGGGTGTTGCCGCCTTTGTTCGGCATCGGCCTGTTGCTGGGTGTATGGGCGATCGTGGCGATGAAGACGCAGGGCTTCCCTGGCCCCTTGCAGACCTGGGCTGCGGCCGTCGAGATCTTCGCCGACCCGTTCTATCGCAACGGCCCGAACGACCAGGGTATCGGCTGGAACATCCTGTCGTCCCTGCAGCGTGTCGGCATCGGCTTCGGCGTGGCGGCGCTGGTTGGCATTCCGATGGGTTTCCTGATCGGGCGCTTCAACTTCCTCAACAGCATGCTCGATCCGCTGATCTCGCTGTTGCGCCCGGTCAGCCCGCTGGCGTGGCTTCCGATCGGCCTGCTGGTGTTCAAGAAGGCCGACCCGGCCGCGACCTGGACGATCTTCATCTGCTCGATCTGGCCGATGATCCTGAACACCGCGCAGGGGGTGCAGCGCGTACCGCAGGACTACATGAACGTCGCACGGGTGCTGAACCTGTCGGAGTTCAAGATCATCACCAAGATCCTGTTCCCGGCTGTGCTGCCCTACATGCTCACCGGCATCCGGCTCTCGATCGGCACCGCGTGGCTGGTGATCGTTGCGGCCGAAATGCTCACCGGCGGTGTCGGTATCGGCTTCTGGGTGTGGGACGAGTGGAACAACCTGAAGGTCGAGCACATCGTGATCGCGATCTTCGTCATCGGCATCGTCGGCCTGATGCTGGAACAGGCGCTGCTGCTGATCGCCAAGCGTTTCTCCTACGGCAACAACTGATTCGCACCGGAGCCCCGTCATGAGCAAACCCATGGTGAAAGTCGAAAACGTCGGCATGGCCTTCGACACCAAGAGCGGGCGCTTTACCGCGCTGCGCGATATTGATCTGGCGATCGACGAAGGCGAGTTCGTCTCGCTGATCGGCCACTCCGGCTGCGGCAAGAGCACGCTGCTGAACCTGATCGCCGGGCTCACGCTACCGACCTCGGGCAACGTGATCTGCGCCGGGCGCGAGGTGGCCGGGCCGGGGCCGGAGCGCGCGGTGGTGTTCCAGAACCATTCGCTGCTGCCCTGGCTGACCTGTTTCGAGAACGTCTACCTCGCCGTCGAGCGCGTGTTCGGCACCCGCGAGCGCAAGATCAAACTCAAGCTGCGTGCCGAGGCCGCGCTGGAGATGGTGCATATGGAGCACGCGATGCATAAGTACCCGCACGAAATCTCCGGCGGCATGAAGCAGCGTGTCGGCATTGCACGCGCCTTCGCGATGGAGCCCAAGGTGCTGCTGATGGACGAGCCCTTCGGCGCGCTCGACGCGCTGACCCGCGCCAGCCTGCAGGACGAGCTGATCGGCGTGATGGCGAAGACCGGCGCCACGGTGGTGATGGTGACCCACGATGTCGACGAGGCCGTGCTGCTGTCGGATCGCGTGGTGATGATGACCAACGGCCCGGCCGCAACGATCGGCGAGATCCTCGACGTGAGCATCGCCAAACCGCGCAACCGGCTCGAACTCGCGCACGATCCGCAATACGTCGGCTGCCGTGCCGCGATCCTGGAGTTCCTGTATCAGAAGCAGATGAAGAAGGCCGCCTGATCCTTGGCTTGGTTCAACCACAACGGCCCGCCCCGCGCGGGCCGTTTTCATTGCAAGGGATCAGCCCCCGCGCAGCGCTGATGCTTCGGGTAACCTAGCGGCACAACAAATGCTGCGGGCCACCAGCCGGCGGCAACAGTCCAGGGAGCAGACCCGCAATGAATAACGGACACGGGGATCGCGAGCGCCGCACCGCGGTGCGCATCCCGCTTGGCACGGAAGCCTTCATCCAGCCGGCCGCCTCGCAACACCCGCCGCGCAAGGCGCGCTGCGTGGATCTGAGCGTCGACGGCATGACGCTGCACACCGTGTATGTGCCGCGCCCCGACGAAATCTTCGAAGTGATCGTGCGCCCGCACGAAGGCCCGCTCGCCGGCCCGCCGATGCATGTGCGCGCACAGGTCAAGCGCTGCCACCCGGTGAACGGCTCAGCGGTCTACGAAGTGGGCGTGAAGATCATCGAAGTGCTGAAGTAAGGCCGGATCGCGCGCCGGCACCGTGCAGTCGGAAGCTGCTACGGGAAGGTGAACAGCACGCGCGCACCGGCTGGCACGTTGGCCGCGTTCACGTAACCCAGCGTGCCTGGCTGCTCCATCACGCGTCGGCCTACCTCGGTGGGCGAGAGTTCGGGCGGCGGCCTGCCCTGCGCCGAGAACACGACCCGCGCCCAGTAGGCGCGCACGCGCGTGCCGCTCATGCCGGCTACGCCGCTGTAGAACAGATCGCGCGCCTGCTTGTCGGCGTTATCCACCGGCTGCAGCGCAATGTCTCCGGCCTGCACCTGCTTGCGCCCGAGGAACAGTTCGCGCACATCGGCGGCGCTCAGTTGGTGGATCGCAACCGATGCGCTGACGATCACCGCGACCCTGTCTTCGCCCGCCGCCGCAAGCGCGGCCGGCTGCAGCAAGGCAGACAGCCATAGCGCCGAGAGCAGGGAGCCGAGTGCGGCGCGCATCAGAAGACGAAGTCCAGGTTAAGGGTGAGCAGGCGCTCGGACTTCGGCGCCTCGCGCGAGTAGCCTGGCCCGATGTTGCCCTGCAGGCCGGTTCCCCCCGAATCGGGCTTGACCCACTCCAGCGCGCTTTTGAGCATCAGGCGCTCGCGCAGTTCGAGGTTCATGCCCAGCGTCAGCGAGCGTTGATCGCTGTGCTGGTTGCGGTAGAGCACGCGCAGCAGAGATTCGGCGGCGGGGTTGGCGGAATGGATTTTCTGGCCGTGGGTCCAGCGTTCGGCGAGCATCAGGTAGGGCAGGGCAGGGCCGAATCGGTGGCCGGCTTGCAGGTAGGCGCCGCTGCGATCGATCAGGATGCTGTCGTTCCAGGCCCGCGCCCATTCGGCCTGCACGACCCAGGTGTCGCTGTCGTAGGCCAGCCCCAGCGCGAGCGCGGTGTTCGGTTTGTCTTCCACAATCGCCGCCTCGCCAGCGGCTGGATCGAGCTTCGCCAGCAATTGGAGCGCCTGCCCGACCACGCCGCCGGGGGCGAAGCTGACACGGTTATGCGTGAACGACGCGGACGCCAGCCACGCGCCGGATTCCCACTGGCAGCGCAGGAAGCCGCCGCGATAGACGATTTCGTCCGTCTTCTGGCCCGCGCTCGATGCGACGGCGCCACTGCTTACCTCCCCGCCGCCCGCGCGCAGTTGCAGCCGCCCGCCCTGGAGCGGCATGTGCCAGCTCAGGTCTGCGCCGTCGAGCCGGGTGGTCGGCTGCACGCCATACACCTCGCGTGGCGGACGTGGCCACGGGTTGGCGAAGCGCACATAGCGGTAGTCGGTGGCGAGGAAGGTGGAGGACTGAAAGCGCCCGATGCGCAGTGCGAGCTGATCGGTGGCCTCCCAGCGCAGGCTCCCGACGCTCAGGCGCGGCGTCCAGGTGCCTTCCGGCAGATACTCGGACAGCACTTGCAGCGTCGCGCCGAGACTGCCGGTTATCCGCGCATCGAGCTGTAGCCCCAGGTTTGAATCGAGACTTCCGCTGGACTGGCCGGTGCGGCCCGGGCCGTCCGGCTGTTGCGTACCGACGTAGTCGGCGTCGGTTGAGCTGTACCACGAGTAACCGGCGGTACCGAAACCTGACAAGCGCAGGCGATCCTGCAGCCAGTCGCTGGTGGGCGCAGCTTCGTCTGCCGCACGCGCAGAGACGCCGGCCAACATTGCCACGATGCAAAAGAGGCGGATCAGCGCTGCTGAGACCATCAAGCCATGTCGCTTTGGTGCTGCGGATTGTTTGTCCGATAACGGCAGCGCGGAGCGCCGGGTTGAGCGCGGAACGTCACGTCGGCCCCAGGATTCTTGCCTCCCACGCGGCCAGCGTGTCGGCTGCCGGATTGTGGTGGTTTGTCAGCAGGCAGGGCAGCTCCGCAAGTGCCGGGGGGAGCGGCTGAGTGGTGTCGGAGAAATTCAGCGCGACGACGCAGCGCCCCATTTCACTCGTGCGCTCATAGAGCCAAAGCGCGGGGTGCTCGGCGTCGAGCAGGCGGTAGCGGCCGCTGTGCAGCGCCGGCGTGCCTTGGCGCAGCGCGATCAGCCTGCGGGTGTAGTGCAGCACCGAATCCGGGTCGGCCTCGGCCGCGGCGACGTTGTGCCCGGTGTAGTCCGGGTTCGGCCCGATCCAAGGCGCTGCCGCACTGAAGCCGGCGTTCGGCGCTGCCGACCACTGCATCGGCGTGCGCGCGTTATCGCGGCTTTTCTTGCGGATCATCGCCAGGGCGCTTGCCGTATCAAGCCCGCGTGTGTCGGTCAGCCAGCGCCAGGCGTTGAGCGTTTCGATGTCGCGGTAGTCGGCGATCGAATCGAAGGCGACATTGGCCATGCCGATTTCGTCGCCCTGATAGATGAACGGCGTTCCCTTCAGCGTCAGCAGCAGGGTCATCAGCAGCGTGGCGGATTCGCGCCGGTAGCGGCCGTCGTCGCCATAGCGCGATACCGCGCGCGGCTGGTCGTGGTTACCCAGGTACAGGCTGTTCCAGCCGTGCGGCTCCATCCCGTCCTGCCAGCGCGAAAGTGTGGCGCGCAGTGCGGGCATCGCCATTGGGGTGCTGTCCCACTTGCTGACACCGGGGGCGTGGTCGAGATCGACATGCTCGAAGTGGAACTGCATGTCGAGCAGCGGGGCGCGTTCGTCCGTGACCTCGCGTGCGAGTTCGAGTGGCATACCGGGCGTTTCGCCGATGGTGACGAGGTCCGTGCCGGCGAAGACTTCGCGTCGCATCTCGGCGAGGTAGTCGCGCATCCGTGGGCCGTTGAGGGCGCGATCCATGCTGCCCTCGTTACCGCCCGCCCCAAGGCCATCGGGCTTTGAGATCAGGTTGATCACGTCCATGCGGAAGCCGTCGATGCCCAGCGCCACCCAGCGCCGCATCATCGCGAACAGTTCGGTGCGGAAGGCGGTGCTCTCCCAGTTGAGATCCGGCTGCTTCTTCGAGAACAGGTGCAGGTAGTACTCGCTGGTGGCTGCGTCGTATTCCCAGGCCGGGCCGCCGAAGACCGATTGCCAGTCGTTGGGCGGGCCGCCGTCCGCTGCCGGCGGGCGCCAGATATACCAGTCGCGCTTGCCGGAATCCTTGGCCGTGCGAGATTCGACGAACCATGCGTGTTCGTCCGAACTGTGGTTGGCGACCAGATCCATCACCAGCCGGATGCCCCGCGCGTGCAGCCCGTCGCGCAGCGCGATCCAGTCCTCCTGCGTGCCGAAATCCGGCTGGATCGCCTCGTAGTCCGAAATGTCGTAGCCGTTGTCGTCGTTCGGCGAGGCGTACACCGGGCACAGCCAGACCATGCCGATGCCGAGGCTGGCGAGGTAGTCGAGCTTCGAGATGATGCCGCGCAGGTCGCCCACGCCGTCGCCATTGCTGTCGCAAAAGCTGCGCGAGTAGATCTGATAGGCGACGCAGGTCTTCCACCACGGCGGATTCATGGCTCAGCCCTGCTGGCGCTTCATCAGCGCGACGAGCTGATCGAGCGCCTTGCCCCAGCCTTCCTCAAAGCCCATCGCGGCGTGGGCCTGGCAGGCCGCCTCGGTGGCGTGGCGGGCGAGGGCGTGATACCGGGTGCCATTGCCCTCCGCCGTCAGCGTGATCTCGGCGGTGATCACTGGGCCGCCGGCCGAGGTATCCGCGGGGCGGTAGTCGGGCCCCAGCGCATTGGTCCACACCAAGCGCGTGTTCGGCTCCACCACGAGGTAGCAGCCCTCATGCGGGAAGGTCTGCCCTTCTGGCGAGCGCATCACGGTGTAGAAGCGGCCGCCGGGCCGGAGATCGATCTCGCTGGTGATGGTTTCCCACGGCGCGGGGGTAAACCACTGCGTGATCAGCGCGGGCGTCGTCCAGGCTCGCCAGATTGCATCGGGCGGCAGGTCGACGAGGCGTTCGAACACCAGATCAAGCTTGCGGGGGGCGGGCGTGGGGGGGGCGGCGGTCATCGCGGGCTCCTCGATGTGCGGGTGGGGTAGCCGTCACTCTCAGCGCCGGCCCCGGCGCAGTCAAGGTTTTTGGCGCCCGCGCCGGGCGAGGTACGGCGTGCTGAGCCATACTGCATCACCACATTTGCGATTGCCCGATCCTTCCGTGACCCGCGCTCGCCGAATACTGCTGCTTGCGTTGTCTGCCTTGTTGCTCATGGCGAGGCCGGGGTTTGCCACGGCAAACGCCGAACAACTCTGCACACGGCCATTGCACCTCGCGTATTCGATGCTCCCGCCCTTGTTCTACCGCGGGCCGAATGGTGAAGGCCGCGGTATCGAGGTGGGCCTGGCGCAGGAAATCTCGCGCCGCACCGGTTGCATGCTGCAGCCGGTGTACGAATCGCGGGTCCGCCTGTGGGCCGCGCTTGAAGCATCGCAAGTGGATATTTCGATGTCCGGCGTGGCCACCGAGGAACGCGAGCGCTTTGCTGTCTTCCTGCCCTACATGCACTTCCGCAATGTGCTGCTGGTGCGCAACGACACACGTGCAACGGCGGTGAGTGCCAATCCGATGAACGACCCCGACACGACGCTCGCCCTCACCAGCGGTTTTCGCTACGGCCCCTCGTGGGATACCTGGATCAGCCAGTTGCAGGCACGCGATCAGGTCAGCCTGGTTGCGGAGGAAGGCGACGCCGTGCGCCTGGTGGCGATCGGCCGCGCCGATGCGACGATCGTGCGCGAGATCGCCTGGCCCTACTACGCGGGCCAATACAGCGACCGGCCCTTGCGCAAGGTCGACGTGGGTGCGAGCGCTGGCGCGATGTCGGTGGTGTTGTCGCGCAAGACGCTCGATCCGGCTGTCCACAAGGCCTTCGCCAAGGCCCTGTCCGACATGCGGGCGGATGGCAGCCTGCGGCGCATTTTGCAGAAGCATTTGCCGGCGGATCTGACGGACAGGGTGATTGAGAGCGGGCGTTGAGTTTGTTGAAGGCCGACGGTTTGCCCGTTTTCGCCTTGCGATTCGCCGTGTCGCGTTGCGATTGTGTGTCCGCTGAAGCCGGGTCCCGCCCCGGCGGGCGGGTTCCTTTCTTGTGCCGACAAGAAAGGAACCAAAGAAGCGGCCCCCGCTTCAACGCCCCGCCTGCGGCAGGGTGCCCTGCGCTGCTCGAATCATCGGGTGGCTGCGCAACTCGCCCTCGCTACGCTCGGAGCTCAAACAGTGCTCGCCACCGCCGCGCTACACGCGTCGGAACCCGATGCTTCTGCGCTGCTCGGCGTTTCAGAGGGGGAAGGAAAAGCGTCGACGCTTCGCCGCGTTCGGATTTCCGTGGCCTGGAGGCAGGCCGAAGACCGGAATTCGGGAAGTGCTCTTGAACTTTCCCCAGCGGCAGCCAGGGATTTCGCTTCGCTCCATTCAGGCTTTGAATGTGCAAGGCGCGGCGAACCCACGACGGTTTTGACCTTGGGCCCCGTCGAGAGCGCCGAGCAGCGCAGCGGGGTCGGGGGATCGGCGCAGAGCGCCGACGGCGAGGACTGTTTGAGGCCCGCAGGGCCGAGTTCCGCAGCCGCACGACTTCGCGAGCAGCGCAGGGGAGTCAGGTGCGCAGCACCTGACCGCGAACGCCGGGTCGTCTTTTCTTGGTTACTTCTTTTGACGAAGCATAAGAAGTAACACGCCCGCTGGGGGCGGGACTCCAGCCAACGCGCCGTCGGTAGGTGTCTATCTCACCTCCTAGACGTTGGGCCTCGCCGGGCTCCGCCCTGCCTACGAGAGCATCCCCGTTCACTTGCCGCGGAGTTCATATTTTGTCGTCGCCACTTCAAAAGGGTTCTGTGACTTCCAACTATCGCAGGTTGGGCTGTAATTCCAGACTTTGTAGCTTCCACTGGCGAACGAACTGCCGGTTTGATAGTCGACGTGCGATGCGAGTATCGCGCGTGTTCGGAGGTCAACAATCTGAGTCTCCAGCCTTTGGATTACGATTGGCCGACCTACATGCTGGATTCGGTGTCGGCGCATGACCGCCTTGTTTGGATACCATCCCTCCCACCCATCTTGGGTTGTGAAGTATTCGAATTCCTGCGGCTTGTTTAGCGGATCAATTCTTAACTCGGCGATCTCGTCCGAGTGCTGATTAATCCACTGCTCGGGGTCCGTGCCTATGATTGTTCCGGCATCTTTCGCGCAGTAGTAGCGGTGCGCGACGATCGTCGGAATGAAGTCCCAGAAAACCGGCAAGTAGAGGCTTAGAAACGCGAGCGTCGCACACGCGATGGCGACGCTGCGGTTCAGTTTCCGCCCCTGCCGCCAAGCCCACCCGACAAGGCAGGCCATGGCGACTACATAGATTGCCCCAAGGACGAGGTAGGCCAAGCCAATCACGTAAAGATCCTTCGCTAGGTGGGGTCGTTGCCGCGATGCGTGCGTATCCGCGGCGTTCGAGCTAAGCGCGTGCTATCGACGCATCGGAACTCGTGAATTGCCGCAATCTGAATGCGGCAATTCACGGTCGGCGAACACCGAAACGCTTCTGGTGGATATTGTCGCCATTTCCCTCGCTACCTATGTGAGGGCATGTCACGCTGCACGGCAAATTCACTGGTGGTCGCCGCGCGCGGAGAACCTAATCGCCCACGAGCGGCACAAACAGCCCACTCCATCCCCGCGTAGCGATCCGTAAGTGCTTACTCCCGCGGCGCAGCGTGATCGCGCAGCCGTCGGCCAGCGCCAAGCGGGTGAGCCAGTTGGCGGCGGGGCCGAGGCGGAGTTGGTCTTTGCTCAGGCGGGCTTCGAGGTCTGCGCCGCGGCGGCAGATCACGCCGGCGCCTTCGGCCCACAAGTTCTCTCCGCTTTTCACCAACGTCAGCATCAGCGCGCCGTTGCGCTCGGTGATCGATACGACCATCGGGTGACCATCGTCCATCGTGGTTTCTTCCCAGCGCAGCGGGAAGGTTGGCTCGCCGGCGAGTTGGCGCAGCGCGTGCAGGCTCGCGGCGCATTGCGCGGAATCGTCGCTCTGCGCGTTGGGGGCGAGCAGCAACGCGATTGCGGCAGTCAGGAATCGGAGCGGGCGCCTCATTCCATCGAGTGTGCCGGGCTGATGTGGCCAGGCTGCGACAGCAAGATCGGTTGATAGGGGCAGCCTATTTAAGTGATCGACACGATCAATTGGATTGATGTTGGCCAAATCCCTAATCTGCATCCCGTCGCACAACACTTTGTCCTTACCCCGAACAGCACAGGAGAAACACCATGAGCGCTTCCCTTATCAACACCGAAATCAAGCCCTTCAAGGCCACCGCCTTCCACAACGGCAAGTTCGTCGAGGTGTCGGATGCCGATACCAAGGGCAAGTGGTCGGTGTTCTTCTTCTACCCGGCCGACTTCACCTTCGTGTGCCCGACCGAGCTGGGCGACCTGGCCGACAACTACGCCGAGTTCCAGAAGCTGGGTGTGGAGATCTACGGCGTGTCGACCGACACGCACTTCACGCACAAGGCCTGGCACGACACCTCGGAGACCATCGGCAAGATCAAGTACCCGCTGATCGGTGACCCGACCCACCTGCTGTCGCGCAACTTCGGCGTGCTGATCGAAGAAGCCGGCCTCGCCGAGCGTGGCACCTTCGTGGTCGACCCGGCCGGCAAGATCCAGATCATCGAAGTGAACGCCGGTGGTATCGGCCGCAACGCCGAAGAGCTGCTGCGCAAGGTCAAGGCTGCGCAGTACGTTGCCAGCCACCCGGGTGAAGTGTGCCCGGCGAAGTGGAAGGAAGGCGAAGCCACTTTGGCGCCGTCGCTCGACCTCGTCGGCAAGATTTAAACCGCGGTTCTTTCTGCTGCGCGGTCAGATCTCGAGGCTGCGATGCTCGCCGTACCGCATGTACGGCTGCGCTTCTCCCCTCGACCTCTGACCGCTCGCGACCAAAGCACCACGGTTTAAGCCGAAAGAGCCGCCCCGGCGGCTCGCAGTGCAAAGCGGGTTGGCGAGCGCGCTTTGCACTGCGATCCACAGAACCCCCCGGCCCTTGCCCGACGCAAGGGCTCGCAAAAAGGAGTGCCTCCATGCTTGAAGCGAACATCAAGGCCCAGTTGAAGGCTTACCTCGAACGACTCGTGCAGCCGATAGAGCTGGTCGCCTCGCTCGACGATGGCGCAAAGTCGCGCGAACTGCACGGCTTGCTCGAAGAAGTCGCCACCTTGTCGGACAAAGTCACCCTGCGGGTGGATGGCAGCAACGCGCGCCGCCCCTCGTTTGGCGTCAGCCTCAAGGGCGAAACGCCGCGCGTGCATTTCGCCGGCATCCCGATGGGCCACGAGTTCACGTCGCTGGTGCTCGCATTGCTGCAAGTGAGCGGCTATGCGCCGAAGCTGGAAGAGGGCGTGATCGCGCAGATCAAGGCGATCGAAGGCAAGTTCAGCTTCGAGACCTTCATCTCGCTGTCGTGCCACAACTGCCCGGACGTGGTGCAGGCGCTCAACACGATGGCGGTGCTGAACCCCAACTTTGAAGCGGTGATGATCGATGGCGCGCTGTTCCAGGCCGAGGTCGATGCGCGCCAGATCATGGGCGTACCGTCGATCTACCTGAACGGCGAGCTGTTCGGCCAGGGCCGCATGGGCGTCGAGGAGATCCTCGCCAAGGTTGATACCGGCGCCGCGGCGCGCGAAGCCGAGAAGCTTAACCAGAAGGGCGTGTTCGATGTGCTGGTGGTGGGCGGTGGCCCGGCCGGCGCATCGGCGGCGATCTACGCTGCCCGCAAGGGCATCCGCACCGGTGTGGTGGCCGAACGTTTCGGCGGCCAGGTGATGGACACGATGGCGATCGAGAACTTCATCTCGGTCAAAGCCACCGACGGCCCCAAGCTCGCCGCAGGGCTGGAGCAGCATGTGCGCGACTACGACGTCGATGTGATGAACCTGCAGCGTGCCGTCGGGCTGGAGCCGGCCGCCACGCCGGGCGGCCTGCACACGGTGAAGCTCGCCTCCGGCGCCACCTTGCAGAGCCGCAGCGTGATCCTCTCGACCGGTGCGCGGTGGCGCGAGATGGGCGTGCCGGGCGAGCAGCAGTACAAGACCAAGGGTGTGGCCTTCTGCCCGCACTGCGACGGCCCGCTCTTCAAGGGCAAGCGCGTCGCGGTGATCGGCGGCGGCAACTCCGGCGTGGAGGCTGCGATTGACCTCGCAGGCATCGTCGCCCATGTCACCCTGCTCGAATTCGCCGACACCCTGCGTGCCGACGCGGTGCTGCAGAAGAAGCTGCACAGCCTGCCGAACGTGAAGGTCATCACCTCTGCACAGACCACCGAAGTGACCGGCGACGGCAGCAAGGTAAACGGCCTCTCGTACAAGGACCGCGTCAGCGGCGCAGCACACCACATCGAACTCGAAGGCATCTTCGTGCAGATCGGCCTGCTGCCGAACACCGACTTCCTCAAGGACGTCGTCAAGCTCTCGCCGCGCGGCGAGATCGAAGTCGACGCCCGCGGCGAGACCTCGGTGCCAGGCGTGTTCGCAGCCGGCGATGCGACGACGGTGCCGTACAAGCAGATCATCATCGCGATGGGTGAGGGGGCCAAGGCAAGTCTGGGGGCTTTCGACCACCTGATCAGGACTTCGGCGCCGGCCTGATTGGCGGCGGAGGTTGAATGGCACAGCCCGCCCGGCGTGAGCCGGGGCGGGCTGTTTGGTTTTCTGCGTTATTTCGACCTTTCTTGTGTGGCTTGCGGTTGGGCGCGACGCGCTGCGACGCCGTGTCCGCTCAAGCCGGGTCTCGCCCCGGCGGGCGGGGTACTTTCTTTGTGCGAACAAAGAAAGTACCCAAAGAAAGTCGCCCCGCTTCAATGCTCCACGGCAGGCTTTGCACAGCCTGCCGGCTCCGGCGGCGCGAAGCGTGCTTCGCGCAACCCCGCCTGCGCCCCTTTGCTGCTCGAAGCATCGGGTGGCTGCGGAACTCGGCCCTGCGGGCCTCAGACAGTCCTCGCCACCGCCGCTACGCGTCGGAACCCGATGCTTCTGCGCTGCTCGGCGTTTCAGAGGGGGTTGGAAAAGCGTCGACTTTTGACCGCAGCCGGACTCTCTCAGCCCGGATGCGCGACGCACGGTGAAAGATCGACGGTTTTGACCTTGGGCCCCGTCGAGAGCGCCGAGCGGAGGTGTCGGCCGGCGGGGTAGTCCGGGCTCGCTGTTTGAGGCGCGCAGCGCCGAGTTCGCGAGGCCGGCCGACGGGCGATGCCGCAGTGAGGGGAGCCCGTAGGGCCGCGAAGGCCGGGCGGCACTCTTTGCTTACTTTCTGGTGCTGTTGCCAGAAAGTAAGACGCCCGCCGGGGCGGGACCCGGCTTCAGCGGGAATGCCGCTTCGATTCATCGCGGTCGATCGAAGAATGCCCTCCGCGAAATGTGTGGTGGGTTGTGCAATGCACCTCGATCCCCTCTCCCTTGATCTGCATGAAAGCAAGTCATGCTGCATTGCAGCATCCTTGCGGTCCGCCGCGAAGCGGCACCAAAAAACAAGGAGCAGTTTGATGAAGGACCATGCAGCAGCCCATGACCACACCGCCAACCCAGCCCCGCTCGGGCTGCTGGGGTTCGGTATGACGACGGTCTTGCTCAACCTCCACAACGCTGGCGTGTTCGAGCTGGGCTCGATGATCCTGGCGATGGGCATCTTCTACGGCGGCATCTGTCAGGTGTGCGCCGGGCTGATGGAGTGGAAGAAGGGCAATACCTTCGGCACGGTGGCATTCACCTCCTACGGGTTCTTCTGGCTGTCGCTGGTAGCGCTGGTCGTGCTGCCGAAGACCGGCCTTGCCGCGGCGACTTCGTCGGGTGGCATGGCGGCTTACCTTGCCATGTGGGGTGTTTTGACCCTGATGTTATTCATCGGCACGCTGCGCCTGAACCGTGTAACGCAGCTGGTGTTTGCTTCGCTCACCGTGCTCTTCGCGCTGCTCGCGGTGGCGGACGCCACCGGCAACGAGACCTTGAAGCTGGTCGCCGGTTGGGAAGGCATCCTGTGCGGTGCGTCGGCAATCTACGCGGCGGCGGCGCAGGTGCTTAACGAAGTGTATGGCCGCACGGTTCTGCCCTTGGGCGAGGTGGCTCAGCACAAGGTCGTGCCGCTGCATTGCAAGGCTGCCTGATCGCCGGTGCACAGCCGACGCCGGACGTGGCCGTGAGGCCGCGTCCGGCTGGTTGTGCCGCCCGGCGGACTCGGCGCGTGTCGCCGCCGGGCGCTTAGTCCGTCAGCGTTAAAATGGCGGCCCGCCGTTAAGCAGTCACTCATGTCTAAAATCGAAACCCTCACCCGCAAGCAGGCCGTCCGCGATTACGAGGGCTATGCCTGCATCGGCCTTGCGAATCCGAAGAATCCGTCGAACGTTGGCGAGGTGATGCGCGCGGCCGGCTGTTATGGCGTGCATTCGGTGTTTTACACCGGCAAGCGCTACGAACATGCGCGCGAATTCCGTACCGATACCAAGCAGGTGCATCTGCAGATTCCGCTGATCGGAGTGGAGGATCTGCAGGGCGTGATCCCGCTCGGCTGCGTGCCGGTGGCGATCGAAATCCATCCCAACGCGCAGCCGCTGACGCAGTACAAGCACCCGGAGCGCGCGTTCTACATCTTCGGGCCCGAGGACGGCAGCCTGAAAGACAACGTCACCGCCTGGTGCCGCGACATCGTCTACGTACCCACCATCGGTTGCATGAACCTCGCCGCGACGGTGAACGTGGTGCTCTACGACCGCATGCTCAAGCGCGCGATGTCGGAAGCTTGAGCGCGACAACAACTTGATGCAATTCATGGCGTCCTGACACCTTGCGCAGGGGGTGAGCGCGGCAGACTGGGTGTCGTCGATCCCTCCGACGCACCGAAAGGACACCATGAAAAACTGGCTGAAGCAGAACCGCGGTTTTGTGATCTTCCTTGTCTGCCTTGGGCTGTTCCGTAGCGCGATGGCGGACTGGAATCCGGTGCCGACCGGCTCGATGCGCCCGACCATTCTGGAAGGCGATGTGGTGCTGGTTAACCGGCTTGCCTACGACGCGAAACTGCCCCTGACCAACATCACGCTGAGCCACCTGGGCGACCCGCAGCGTGGTGACATCGTCACCTTCAACTCGCCGAAAGACGGCACGCGCCTGATCAAGCGGCTGGTTGCCGTGCCCGGCGATGTCGTTGAAATGCGCGACGACGTGCTGATCCTCAACGGGCAGCCGGCTCGCTATGCCGATGTAAAGCCGGCGGTCGAAAGCGTCGGCCCCGGCATCGCGGTGCCTGCGCTGCGTGCCACCGAAAGCATCGCGGGCCAGCAGCGAACAGTGCAGTTCCTTGATCGCGTCGCGGCAAAACTCAGCTTCGGGCCGGTGGTGGTGCCGCCCGATCACTACTTCATGCTCGGCGATAACCGCGACAACAGCGAGGACTCCCGCTACATCGGCTTTGTGCCGCACAGCGACATCATCGGCCGCGCGAAGCACATCCTGGTGTCGGCCGATATCACCGATCACTGGCAACCGCGTCTGGGGCGTTTCGCCAGCGCGCTCAACTGACCCCGCGTTGGCGGAACCATCCTGGTGGTCGATGCGTCTATCTGATCGTTAGCCGGGTACGCCCGCCGCAGCCATGCGGCCGGGCGCAGCCCGCTCCGCGACCGCGATACCTGTGGCGGAGCATGGCTTGAGGCGGGCTCACGAGGCCGGCCTCGCGATTTCCCCATCAGGAGTGCATCACCATGATTGCCCCAGAGCCAGCCGTTACGCACCGAACCCCCGCGGGCCTGCAGGACCGCATTGCGTACGGCATCTGCAAGTTCCTGCGCTTCTTCGCCGATCTGTTCTTCGCCAACCGCTATGGCCATCGCGCGGTGGTGCTCGAAACCGTGGCCGCAGTGCCGGGCATGGTGGGCGGCACCTTGCAGCACCTGCGCGCGCTGCGACATATGTCCGATGACCACGGCTGGATCCGCACGTTGCTCGACGAGGCCGAAAACGAGCGCATGCACCTGATGACCTTCATCCAGATCGCCAAGCCTTCGGGCTTCGAGCGCTTCCTGATCCTGCTGGCGCAGGGCGCGTTCTACAACTTCTTCTTCGTGCTGTATCTCGTGTCGCCGAAGACCGCGCACCGCATGGTCGGCTACTTCGAGGAAGAGGCGGTGTATAGCTACACCGAGTATCTGGCGGGCGTGGATAACGGCCGCTACGAGAACGTGCCGGCGCCGCAGATCGCGATCGACTACTGGAACCTGCCGGCCAATGCGCGCTTGCGCGATGTGATTCTTGCGGTGCGCCAGGATGAAGCCGGGCATCGCGATGTGAACCATGACTTTGCCGACGCGCTGCGCTCGCCGCAGGCGCAGGCCGTGGGCTGAGTAGGGCAGTCCGCGTCCGCCACGTAGAGGCAGCAAAGCGAGGGGCTAGCTGCGCTCCTTGCGCAGCGCTGTGGCCTGGTCAGTGGCGCAGCAATAAGGCGAGCATCACGACGTTGGCCAGTAGCGACGCGGCCGCCAGCAGCTTCAGCGCCAGTTGCGGGTCGCGCTGCGCCAGCGGGCGACGGCGCGGCACCTGCAGCGGGCGGTGGGCGCCGCGTTCCAGCGCGAGCAGGAATTCCTCCGCCGTTTCAAAACGCTGCGCAGGCTCGCGCGCGCAGGCTTTCAGCAGCACCGATTCGAGCCACTCAGGCGTATCCGGTCGGTAGCGCGTGCAGGGCACCGGGTCGCCGAAGCGCGGGCGCTGGAAGGGTTCGACTTCCCCGTAGGGGTACTTGCGTGTAAGCAACTCGTACAGCGTGACACCGGCAGCGTAGAGATCCGATGCTTCGTTCGCGCGGCCGTCGGCGAACAGCTCCGGCGCCATGTAGGAAGGTGTGCCCGGGTTGTTGATCTCGTTGAACAGCTCGTCGTGGCCGTCGGCGGCGGCAACGCCAAGGTCGAGCAGGCGCAGGCGCCCATCGTGGCCCAGGTGCAGATTGGCCGGTTTCACGTCGCGGTGGATGATCGCCAGGCGGTGCAGTGCGCCGAGCGCCTTCATCAACCGCTGGCCGAGTTCGGCGACTTCCACCGCCGTGAAGCGGTGCCCGCGCGCCAGCCGTTGCGCGAGCGTTTCGCCCTCGTGCCAGCTCATCAGGTAGTACAGGTGGCTGCGTTGCGGCCACTCGAGCACCTGCGGGAAGGCGGCGTCGGTCACGCGCCGTGCGAGCCATTCCTCATGCGCCAGCGCGGCGGTGTCCTGTGCGTCGGCATCCGGCCTCAGTGTCTTGAGCACCGCGAGCGTGCCGTCGGCGGCGCGCACGCGGTAGAGCATCGTGATGCGCGATTCGTGCAGCACGTCTTCCACCGTCAGGCCGTCGATCTGCTGACCCGGTTTCATCACCGGGGGTAGCGGCAAGGCGCGGATACGCGACAGCGCATCGCGCAGTGTGTCGCGCGGCAGCACATCCACCTGCAGTACCAACGCACTGCAATTGTCCTGGCTGCCGCTGTCGACCGCACTGTCAGCGAGCGCGAAGGCGGCCTCCTGCGGGTCGTCGTATTTCTCCAGAATTGCCAGCAGGCGGGCCTCGTTGAGCGTGCCCCACACGCCGTCGCAACAGATCAGGAAGCGGTCGCCCACTGCGAGTTCGCCTTCGGCGTAGTCCACCGCCAGGTGCCGATCGAGCCCCACCGCGCGCGACAGCACGGTGGAGAGCTCCGGGTGTTCCCACACATGGTCGACCGTCAGCCGCTTCAGCGCGCCGTCGCGCAGCAGGTACAGCCGCGTGTCGCCCACATGTGCGCTGATCCAGCGGCGGCCGCGCAGGACCACCGCAGTGAGTGTGGTGGCCATGCCGGCGGCCTCGCCACGCTTGGCGGACTGCGATACCAGCCAGCGGTTGGCGGCGCCGATCACCTTGTCGAGCGCCTTGGGTACCGCCCAGGTATCGGGTGTCGCGTAGTAGTCGCAGAGCAGGCTGCGCACGGTGAATTCCGCGGCTTCCCGCCCGTCCGCATGGCCGCCGACGCCGTCCGCCAGTGCGGCGAGCAGGCCCTTGTTATCGAGCTCGGCGCCTTCCGGCGTGACCGCGCCGACAAAGTCCTCGTTGCGGGCACGCGGGCCGGTGAGCGAAGCATGACCCAGGCGGACAGACAGGCTCACGGCTGCTCCACAGATGAAAAATGGGGTGCCACGATCGTAGCACCCCCAAAAACCGGCCCTGTTAGGGCCGGGGCAGTTTCGGGCATGACTCCTGCGCTCAGATCCGCGCTGCGGTGAGGTGCGCCGCACCCCAGGTGGTACGCCAGCGGGTCTTCACGCCGGTGAGGCCGGCCAAGGCGAGCAGCGCGAGGCCTGCGAAGATCAGGAAACCCATCTGATAGGAGCCGGTGATCTGCTTGGCGTAGCCGAGGCTGGAGGCAAGGTAGAAGCCGCCAACACCGCCGGCCATGCCGACGAGGCCGGTCATCACGCCGATCTCCTTGCGGAAACGCTGCGGCACCAGCTGGAACACTGCGCCGTTGCCCATGCCCAGCGCCAGCATTGCACCGACGAACACCGCTGCAGCACTCCAGACCGTCGGCATGCCGAAGCTGACGATGGTGAGGAACAGCGCCGCGAGCGCGTACATCACCGTGAGGCTCTTGATGCCGCCGATGCGGTCCGCGACGTTGCCGCCGATCGGGCGCACCAGCGAGCCCGCGAATACGCAGCCCGCAGTGAAGAAGCCCGCCATCTTCGGGTCAAGCCCGTACTGTGCGTTGAAGTAGATCGTCAGCGATGAGGCAAGGCCGGAGAATCCGCCGAAGGTGACCGAGTAGAAGAACATGAACCACCAGGCGTCACGATCCTTCAGCACGGCGAGGTAGTCCGTCAGCGGTTTCGGCGGCGGGCAGTTCGGCGCGTCCTTCGCCACCGCGAGGTAGAACAGGAACACGATTGACAGCGGGATCAGCACCAGCGCGAACACGTTGGTCCAACCGTAGGCCATCGCGAGGCTGGGCGCGAACAGCGCGGCCAGCACGGTGCCGGAGTTGCCGGCGCCAGCAATGCCCAACGCGGTGCCCTGGTGTTCCGGCGGATACCAGCGCGAGGCCAGCGGTAGCGCTACGGCGAAGGAGGCACCGGCCACACCGAGGAAGCCGGCGAGGATCAGCACTTCGTGGTAGCTCGTGATGCCGTGCTGCCATGCGAAGAACAGTGCGCCCATCACGACAACCTGACCGATCGCGCCGGCCATCTTGGGCTTGAGCTGGTCCACCAGCACGCCCATCACGATGCGCAGGAAGGCGCCGGTCAGGAGCGGTGTGGCGACCATCAGACCTTTCTGCGCAGGCGTGAGCGCGAGGTCCTTGGCGATCTGCACACCGAGCGGGCCGAGCAGCACCCACACCATGAAGGCGAGGTCGAAGTACAGGAAGGCGGCGAGCAGCGTGGGCGTGTGGCCGGCCTTGAGGAATGCGGTCTTGTTCATCGTTTCAGCCCAGTTGGGTGTAGAGCGCGGTGAGTTTGTCCATCGCGTCCAGAATGTTTTCGGAGGTGGTCGCGACGTTCTGGTCGTGCTCGCGCGAGTTGCCGGCTTGCGAAATCGCCTCGTCGAAGAACTGCCACTGCGTGTCCGCAAGCGCGAGCCAGTTGCGCACCTCGGCGCTGTTCTGCGGTGCGGCCTTCAATTGCGCAAAAGCGGCGATGAAATCGGCACGCGACTTCTTCAGGGCGGCGGTGGTCTCGGGCGCATTGAGGCCGGCGCGTTCGAAGAAGTAGAACTTCGCCATGCGCTGCGAGAGCATCCGCTGCCGCCCCGAGAGGTTCACCAGCGTGCCGATCGGTGTCGCCTGCAGCTTTTCAAGCTGCTGCGTGCCCTCATGCGCGGTGGCGAGTACCTGCTCGTTGAGCTTGGCGACGGTGGCGAGGCCTGCCGCGTTCGGTGCGGCGGTGACGGCCGTGCGGTAGCTGCCCCAAAGCGCGGCGAGCTTTTCGTAGGTGGCGGCCGCCTCGGCACGATCCTTGGCCGCGGTGAAGCGGCGCAGGTTCGCGAGTTGCTCATCGAAGCGGGTGGCCGACGCTGCGAGCAACTGCTGCGCTTGATCCACCTTCACGCCGAGCAGTTGCTGTGCGTAACACTTGGCCATGCGCTGCGACAGCATGCGCTGGCGGCCGGCCTGGTTGATGGCTTCGAGCATCGAGAGGCCGCCGTCCTTCGGCGTGGCGGCCATTGCGTTCGACAGGAAAGCGGCTGGCGCGAGGCTGGCCGCGGCGATGATCAAGTGGCGACGCGTGCGATCCATGTGCCGTGTCTCCGCTGACGATCAGGCGTTGAGCCAGACCACGCCGTCTTCGAGTTTGGCGGCGAAGGGGCGGGTGCAGCCCACATCGGGCGCCACCGCTTCGCCACTATCGAGCCCGATCTTCCAGCTGTGCAGCGGGCAGGTGACCGTCTTGCCATGCACGATGCCCTGCGACAGCGGGCCGCCCTTGTGCGGGCACTTGTCGTGCAGCGCGAAGACTTCGTCGTCCGAGGTGCGGAAGATCGCGATGTCGCCGTGCTTCGTGCCGCGCACCACGCGCGAGCCGAGCACCGGGATTTCGTCGAGCGTGCACACACGCTTCCAGTCGATTGCTGTGTCCATGACGGCTGTACTCATGAATGAAGATCCTCTCTGGCGCCACGGCCCGTGGGGCGCGCGGCGCGGTGCATTCGGGTGGGGTCGGGCGCAGGCCTAGTCGGCTGCGTCGTCGCCTTCAAACCAGTCTTCCCATTCGCTCATGGCGGCTCTCCTTACGCGACGACGGCAATCGGGATGTAGGGGCGCTTGAGCGCACCCTCGGTACGTTCCTGCCACGGGTCCTTGTAACCCTGCAGGGCAAACAGCAGGCGCTCATGCAGCGCGCGGCGGTTGGCGGCGTCTTCGACGACCTTGCTCTTGACGTAATCCAGCCCCACGCGCTGCACGTAGTGCACCGTGCGCTCGAGGTAGTAGCCCTCTTCGCGGTAGAGCTGCAGGAAGGCGCCGGAGTACTCCATCACCTCCTCGTCGGTCTTCACCTTGGCGAAGAACTCGGCCACCTCGGTCTTGATGCCGCCGTTGCCGGCGACGTAGAGCTCGTAGCCGGAATCCACACCGATCACGCCGACGTCCTTGATGCCGGCTTCGGCGCAGTTGCGCGGGCAGCCGGAGACAGCGAGCTTCACCTTGTGCGGGCTCCACATACCGAACAGCATCTTCTCCAGCTTGACGCCCATGCTCATCGAGAGCTGCGTGCCAAAGCGGCAGTGCTCGGCGCCGACACAGGTCTTCACGGTGCGGATCGACTTGCCGTAGGCGTGGCCGGAGACCATGCCGGCCTTGGCGAAGTCCGCCCACATCAGCGGCAGGTCTTCCTTCTTCACGCCGAGCAGGTCGATACGCTGGCCGCCAGTGACCTTCACCGTGGGCACCTTGTACTTGTCGGCGGCGTCGGCGATCGCGCGCAGTTCGTCCGGCGTGGTGATGCCGCCCAGCATGCGCGGCACGACCGAGTAGGTGCCGTCCTTCTGGATGTTGGCGTGAGCGCGTTCGTTGATGAAGCGGCTCTGCGGGTCGTCCTGCGCCTCGTGCGGCCAGGTCGAGATCAGGTAGTAGTTGAGTGCCGGGCGGCAGCTTGCGCAGCCGTTCGGTGTCTTCCACTCCATGAAGTGCATCGCCTGCGGAATCGTCAGTAGCTTGTTGTCGCGGATCGCCTTGCGCACTTCACCGTGGGACAGATCGGTACAGCCGCAGACCGCCTTGTTGTTCGAGTCGGCCGGCGTGTAGGCGCCACCCACGGTGGAGGCCAGGATCTGCTCGACCAGGCCGGTGCAGGAGCCGCAGGAGCTCGATGCCTTGGTGTGCTTGCGCACTTCGTCCAGCGTGAAGAGGCCCTGCGTCTTGATCGCCTTGACGATGGTGCCCTTGCACACGCCGTTGCAGCCGCACACCTCCGCCGTGTCCGGCAGGCTGGCGGCGCTGTTGGCGCCCTTGTGGCCCACGTCACCCAGGTGCGATTTGCCGAACAGCAGGTGGTCGCGGATGTCATGCACATCCTGCGCATCCTTCATCAGCTGGAAGTACCAGGCGCCGTCGGCGGTGTCGCCGTACATCACCGCGCCGACAATCCTGTTCTCCTTGATCACCACCTTCTTGTAGATGCCCATGCCGGGGTCGTGCAGCACGATGTCCTCGGTGCCTTCGCCGCCCATGAAGTCGCCGGCCGAGAACAGGTCGATGCCGGTGACCTTCAGCTTGGTGGAGGTCACCGAGCCCTGGTAGCGGCCGATGCCGAACATCGCGAGGTGGTTCGCGCAGACCTTCGCCTGCTCGAACAGCGGTGCGACCAGGCCGTAGGCGGTGCCGCGGTGGTTCGCGCATTCGCCCACCGCGTAGATGCGTGGGTCGTAGGTCTGCAGCGTGTCGTTGACGACGATGCCGCGGTTGCAGTGCAGGCCCGCCTTCTCGGCCAGCGCGGTATTCGGGCGGATGCCGGCGGCCATCACGACCAGATCGGCCGGGATCGTCTCGCCATCCTTGAACTTCACCGCCGCGACACGGCCCGACTCCCCGGCGATCAGCTCGGCCGTGCTGGCGGCAAGGCGGAACTGCATGTTCTTCGCCTCCAGCGCCTTCTGCAGCATGCGCGCCGAGGTCGGGTCCATCTGGCGTTCCATGATCCATTCGCCGATGTGCACCACGGTCACGTCCATGCCGCGCAGCGCGAGGCCGTTGGCCGCCTCCAGGCCGAGCAGGCCGGCGCCGATCACCACCGCGTGCTTGTGTTTCGCCGCGGCGTCGATCATCTCGTCGGTGTCCTTGATGTCGCGATACGCGATCACGCCCGGCAGATCCTTGCCCGGCACCGGCAGGATGAAGGGCGTCGAGCCGGTCGCGAGCAGCAGGCGGTCGTACTCGGCCTCGGTGCCGTCGTCCGCGATCACCTTGCGGTTGATGCGGTCGATGGTGACGACGGTCTTGCCGGTGTGCAGGGTGATGCCGTTGTCGCGGTACCAGTCCCAGTCGTTGAGGATGATGTCCTGCACGGTCATCTCGCCGGCGAGCACCGGCGAGAGCAGGATGCGGTTGTAGTTCGGGTGCGGCTCGGCCCCGAACACGGTGATGTCGTACATGTCCGGTGCGAGCTTGATCAGCTCTTCGAGCGTGCGGCAGCCGGCCATGCCGTTGCCCACCATCACCAGTTTGAGTTTGCGCATGTTGCATCCCTCGACGAAACGCGCACGGCCAGCGGCCATGCAGAAAAGTGTTTGCGTTCGTGGGGATCTACGCTGATCCGTGCGGCGGCCGTCGTTGGCCGCGCTTGCCACCCGGAAGGCCGTCGTGGCCCTGCGGTGGATCATCGCGAAACTGCAGCGGCGGCCTTCGGTGGCGCCCGGCATGCAGCGGATGATCCGGTCGGTACTTCCCTAGCAATGCGCGTGCCTGACGCACGGCGCCCGCCGGATCGGGCTTTCCGTCCAGCCAACGGAATGTCGGCGGGCCGCCACGGCGCACTTGCGGTGCGCTGTGGTCGATTGTGGTGCAGCGCGGTTGCGGCGATCAGCGCGGGGGATCTGCGACAAATCCGGGAAAGGCCTGCGGCGTCGTTGGCGTGACATACGCGCGCCGGATCACGCCGGCGGCAAGAAGGTTGGCGTAGCTGTCGTAGCGGATCTGCACGATCTCGTCGGGTGTGCTGCGCGCGCGTACGAACTCGGTGTAGCTGCTTGGCGCGTATTCACGCTCACCGTGTCCGGTCCCGAGGCGTTCGGTCTTTTGCGCGCCCATGTCGCTCGCCGCTGGGGCGGCGGATTCGGCGCTGCGGGCGGTTGCGGAGGGCATCGCCAGCGGCGGTGGCGCGACGCGCTCGCGGAACACGGCCGCACCGATTACGCCCACGTTGTCCGGGCGGCCGGTGCGGGCTGCGTACGATTCCGGCAGGGCCGAGAAATAGAACGCCGCCGTCTCGGCCATGTTCTTGCGCCAGCCGGCAATTTCCGCGCTTGCCCAGGGTTCCAGCACATAGCCGGTCTGGGTGACTGCCGCGGTCTCGCCACTGACGGCGTTGATGCCATCGACCGACAGTACGACCAGCACCCGGCTGCCGCTTTGATTGATCAGGCGCAGCGCATAGCGCTGGCCCGGCGTGCCGGCAACGTAGCGCACGCCGCGGTGAGTGTGGGTCTGGATCGGTGTGGCCCGATCGCGGTCGATGACTTCAAGTTCGACCAGCGAAGCGGTGGCGTTGTGGCACCCGAGAAGGGCCCACAGCAACAGGGTGGGGGTGAGGCGTGGGATGGTCATGATGCAGCTCCGGTGGGTGGTGGTACCCACTTGAACGGTGCTGCATCGGGATTCGGGTTAAGTTAGCGCAAGCCTCGCGAACGAGGCTTGCGTCAGTGCGCGAAGCGGCTCCGTTCGCGGCGTTGCAGCAGTACGGTCAGGGCCATCACGAAGAGCGCGGCGAACCACAGGCCGGCCCAGTTCGCGATCGACAGGCCGAGGAAGGTCCAATCGACCTTGGCGCAGTCGCCGCTGCCCTGGAAGATCATCGGCAGGGCTTGCCCGAGCGGGAAGCTGTTCATCATGAATTCGAGGTCGGGCCCGCATTCGACGAACTTCGGCGGGAACCACTGCAGCCAGCTTTGCCGTGCAGCGATGCCGAAACCGGTTACCGCGGCGAGGCCGATCAGCGCGGCGTAAAGCTGGCCACCGCGGCCGCGCGGGTTATGCAGCGCGGCGATGAGCGCGAACAGCCCGGTCACGACGAAGGCGTAACGCTGCATGATGCACATCGGGCAGGGCTCGACGTGTTTGAGCGACTGCAGCACCAGGCCGGTGCCGAGCAAGCCGAAGCAGATAAGCGCGATGGCGGAAAAGCGCTGGCGTTGCGAGAAGCGGGTGATCATGGCGGGGGTGGTGTGTACGGTTTGGCCGAAGCAAACCGTGGATTGTACGACGCCTTGCGCAGCGGCGCGGATTTGCCAGATTAAGCAAAAACCCAGCCCCGCCCGGGGGCCCTCTATCCGCACTTGGAACACTCCACACAG
>NZ_JAYRDJ010000026.1:0-58699 GCF_041909475.1 Niveibacterium sp.
CTGCCGCGGGGCCCCCCACCACACCGATTTCCGGGATTTAATTTGGCGGTTTGTTTGGGGGGGGCGGCGCCCGCCCCCCCGCGCTTGCACCGACTACTCGGCGCGCAGCTTTCAGTTTAGAAGCTGTAGTTCATCTGCATGCCGAGAATGTCGCCCGCACCGTCGAAATGCCCCTTCAGAACACCGCGGTTCTGCGGGTTGGTGGTATTGATACCGCCGGGGTTGTATTCCTCGTGCAAGCCATCCTCTTCGATCTCGGACTTAGCCATGAAGATGTGGGTGTAGCCAACATCAAACGAGATTGCTTCCGAGAACTTGTAGTTCGCACCAAACGACAACCAGGTACGGTTACTGTCAGGCAAGCGAGGCGAACGATATTTCGTTTCAACCGGCGTCTGGTCGTAGCCCAAACCTGCGCGCAGCTTCCAGGCCGCGTTGGCTTGATAGCCGCCACCGACCGCAACGCGCCACGTGTCTTTCCAGTTGTAGTAGGTAGACGAAAGCAGTTCGCCGCTATCGCGATAGATGTCCAGCGTCTTCAGTGAAGACCAGCCTGTGCGCGAAATGTCTCCTTGGATCGACCACTGATCGTCCAGCTTCTGGAAGGCTGAAAGGATCAGCGTATCCGGCACCTTTACCTCGACGTGCACCGGGCCGCTGGCCGCGCGTTGCGCCAGCCCCGTATCGATCAGCGCAATGCCAAATGTCGGGCGAGTGATGTTGGCGTCACCCTCCAGCTTGTGCTTGACCGCCGAACGATAAGCGAGGCCAATTCGCGTTGACGGGGACGGCTGCAACGCGACCCCCAATTGCCAGCCGAAGGCGTCCGACTTGCCCTTGATCTGGGTGAAGCCCTCCTTGTCCTGCAGCAGCCCGGTGATCGACGGGCACAGCGCGCCAGCCACATCGCACACGATGCCGCCGAAGTTCATTGCCTGGGTCAGTTCAGCCTCGAAGTGCTGATAAACGATGCCGCCGCCCATCGAGAACATCGGCGTGAATCGATAGGCGAAGGACGGGTTTACGCTGATCATTTTCAGATCGGACTTGACGGCGTGGAAGCGCCCTTGCCAATCGTCGTCGTAGTGCGTCTTTAATCCGAACGGAGCACCAATCGACAGGCCCAGCGACATGTCCTGATTCAGCGCGAAGGTCATATGTGTTGCGGGCACGGCGTTGACCGACCCCGCATCGCCACCGGTGCCACCGGTATTCGTGATGAAACGAGGCGCAGTGCTGCCTTCATCGCGAAACTTCGCTGTCGGCTTGACCAGATCAAGAACAAAGGAAACCTGGTTGCGCTTTTCCATCATTGGCATGACGGCGGGGTTGAAGAACGCAGTGCTCGCATCCTCGCCCGAGGCGGCAGAACCGGCATACGCGTTACCAACACCTGTCGCGTTCTGCTCAAGCAACTGGAACGCAGACGCGGAAGCGCCCGTCGCAGCAGCCCCGCCAAGGACAGCGGCAATCAGCCTCGCCATCTGGGTTTTTCTCATCTTGTTTCTCCTCTCAGGTTTCTTGTTGCACCAGCGTTGAGCGGTGTCTTGTCGACTTCAGGGTTCGGGCGGGAGGTCCCGCTTGTTGCCCTGACTATCAATTGCAACGTAGGTCAATTGTGCCTCGGTCACCTTGACCACTTCCGGATGTTTCGGATTCCGTTCCGCGAAGACGTGGACATCCACGGTGATCGACGTGTGCCCCACCTTCACGACGTCAGCGTAGAAGCTCAGGAGATCCCCGACACTGACTGGCTGCTTGAAGATGAAGGAGTTCACCGCCACCGTCGCCACCCGCCCGCGCGCGCGCTTCACTGCCGGGACGGAGCCGGCCAAGTCGACATGCGACATCAGCCAGCCGCCGAAGACGTCACCATTCCAGTTCACGTCCTTCGGCATCGGAATGATCCGCAGCGCTGGCTGCAGATCGGAGGTATGCGGTACGAAATCGTCACCCATCAAGCGCCTCAAACTGTTTTGTTCTTCAGATAGTTCATCGGTCCGCCGCGGAACGGCGCGAAGCCGGTACCGAAGATTACGCCCGCATCAGCAAGGTCTGCGTCACCCACCACACCCTGGCTCACACAGCGCTGCGTTGCATCCAACAGCGGCTTGACAAGCCGGTCGGCCAGCCCGTTCGGGGCACTCGCCTGCGTCTTCTGCGCCTTGCCGTTCACCCAAGTGTAGAAACCCTTGCCGGATTTTTTTCCAAGGTTCCCAGCGGCCATCAAGGCAGCGAGCTTCTTCGGAGGTTCGGCTGCGCCGGTGAGGCCCTTGCCGGCGGCCATCGCGATATCGAGGCCCACCGTGTCGGCCAGCTCGATCGGCCCCATCGGCATGCCGAAGGCGAGCGCGGCGGCATCGACCGCCTCGGGCGCGACGCCCTCGTCCACGCAACGCATTGCCTCCAGCAGATAGGGGCCGAGCACCGCGTTGACGAGGAAGCCCGGCGCGCTCTTCACCGGCAGCGGCAACTTGTCGATCTTGCGCACGAAGGCGGCGGCCTTCTTCGCGGCTTCGGCGTCCGACTGCTCGCCGGTGACGACTTCCACCAAAGGCATCTTCGGCACCGGATTGAAGAAGTGGATGCCGACCAGGCGCGACGGATTCTTGAAAGTCGCGGCGATGTCTTCGAGCTTCAGCGACGAGGTGTTGGTGGCGATCACCGCATCCGGTTTGGCGCGTGCTTCGATGTCAGCAAACAGCTTCTGCTTCACTTCGAGGTTCTCGAAGATCGCTTCGATGATGACATCGGCCTGCGCCACGCCGGCGCCCTGCGGGTCGGCGATCAGGCGGTCGAGCGCAAAGCGCACCTGCTTCTTGTCGCCGCGGTAGCGCTTGGCGTAGAACTCGGCGGCGCGCTTGATCGCCGGCGCGATGCGTTCGACGCTCTGATCCTGCAGCGTAACGGTCATGCCCTTCGCGGCACACACCGCCGCGATATCGCCGCCCATCACGCCGGCGCCGATCACATGCACATGCTTGGGCGCGAAGTCGGAATCCTTGCCGAACGCCTTCAGGCGATCCTGCAGAAAGAAGACGCGGATCAGGTTCTTCGCAGTCGCTGAGCCGAACACCGATTCGAGCGATGCCGAGTGGTTTGATGGAACCGCCAGCGCGTTGCCACCGAATTTCGACCAGATGTCGATGATCGCGTACGGCGCCGGATAGTGCTCCGGGCGCGCGCGACGCGCGACCTGCTTCTTCGCACCGTTGGCGACGAAGCCCTTGAGCGGCCCCAGCATCAGCTTCTGCATGAAGGGCAGCGGACGGCGCGGGCGCCCCGACAGCACCACCATGCGCGCGGTGTTTTCCATGACGCGCGGCGGCACGCACTCATCCGCCAAACCCATGCGCTTGGCGCGCTTGGCATCGATGTTCTTGCCGGTCAGCATCATGTCCATCGCGGCAGCCGGGCCGACGACTTCGGGCAGGCGGAGCATGCCGCCCCAGCCCGGCACAATGCCGAGCATGACTTCGGGCAGCGCGAGCTTGGTGCCCGGCTCATCCACTGCGACGCGGTAACGGCACGCGAGCGCGAGCTCAAGCCCGCCGCCCATGCAGTGCCCGCGAACCAGCGCCAGCGTCGGGTACTTCACCGCTGCAAGGCGGTTGAACAGATCCCAGCCGCGCTTGACCAGCACCTTGGCGTCATCAACGGTGGAGATCTTGGTGAACTCTTCGATGTTCGCGCCGGCGATGAAACCGGCCGCCTTGCCGGAGCGGATCACAAGGCCTTTCGGCGGTTCGCGGTCGAGCAAGTCCAGCACGCCCCCCAGCTCTTCCATCACCTCACGGCCAAGGGTGTTCGCCGAGCCATCGGCCGCATCCAGCGTGGCCCAGGCCAGGCCGTCAGCGTCGCGTTGAAGTGTCCAGTGCTTGAAGCCCTGCATGATGTCCTCTGCTCACTAGTCCAGGCCCCCATGCCGGGCGCCCGTTGAATAAAAAGTCCGTCGGCGGCGCGCCCCCCAGCGCGGGCGCCGACGGCACAGGTCATATCTTTTCTTCGAACTGGTGCTTGTCCGAAACGAATGCGACCGTGACGCACCCGGGGCCGGTATGCACACCACCCGAAATGCTCATCGGTGCGACATGGATGTCCACGCCGGCCTTGTCGGCAGCCTCTTTGAGGCGCGGAAATCCCGGCATGTGTTGCACTGCGTCCGGGTTGCCGCCGTAACCAATGCACAGCGTGGGCGCCAGCAGGCCGGCCTTCACCGCGCGGGTGGCATTGGCGAACATCGTTTCGACCGCAGTATCGAAGTGACGCAACTTGGCGACCGGGCCGGTCTCATCGAGGTGCCCGCGCAGGATCGGTTTGATGTCGAGCATCGATCCGAGCATGAAGCTCGCCCAGTTGATGCTCTTGTCGCCGCGCTTCGACGCGCGCTTGTAGATGTGGAACAGGTCCGGCGGCACCATGTAGCAGTAGGTGTTCGGCACGAGTTCGCGGATCCGGGTGTCGATCGCCGATGGCGTGGCATCGGTCTTGATCATGCGGATCACCTCGGCTGCGAGCACGGCGGTGCCGGTAAAGATGTTGCGGCTATTGATCACCGCGAGCGCGAAGCGCCCGGGGATGCCGGCGTCTTTGCGCACTTGCTTGTACTTGCTGATGATGCCGAACGAAGCCTTCATCGCGTTTTCGTAGATGTAGCTACGCGACTGCGTCACCGTCAGGCAGAACACATGGTCGTAATCGCGTACCAGCTTGTCGAGGAAGAGGCTCTCGATCTGCTCGCTGGAATACGGAATCGACTCGGCAAAGGTTTCAGTCTTCTGATCCTTGTTTGCCGAATGGAACTCGATGGTCTGAGTTTCGTCGCGCCGGTCCTCGAAGGTCTGGTCGCCGATCCGCAGCGTGATCGGCATCAGCTCAATACCTTCGTTTTCAAAGAATGTGCGCGGCAAGTCGCAGGTCGAATCGACCACGAGTCCAATCTTCATGCTCTCTGTCTCCCCTTGTTATAGGTCTTGTGGACCGTACTGTATCGTATGGAGAGTTGAAGATTACACAGTCTCGACCAGCATCGCACCCCCCTGGCCACCACCAATGCAGATGGTTGCCATGGCACGTTTTCCGCCGGTACGGCGCAGGTGGTGCAGCGCATGCAGCACGATGCGCGCGCCGCTCGCCCCGACCGGATGGCCCAGCGCCACCGCACCGCCATCCACGTTCAGCTTGTCCTGATCCAGCTCGCCAAGCGGCGCATCGAGCCCCAGTTGATCCTTGCAGTAGACCGGGTCCTTCCACGCCTCGATGCACGCGAGCACCTGGGCTGCAAACGCCTCGTTGATTTCCCAGGTATCCAGGTCATTCAGCCCCAGCCCCTGGCGCTGCAGGATCGGCGTGGCAGCGTGTACTGGCCCCAGCCCCATCTGGTCCGGCGCGAGGCCTGCCCATTGGGTGTCGACGATCTTGCCGATCGGTTTGAGGCCGTATTTCTGCACCGCCTCTTCCGAGGCCAGGATCAGCCATGCTGCGCCATCGGTGATCTGCGAGCTGTTGCCCGCGGTCACGTAGCCGTACTTCTTGTCGAAGAAGGGCTTGAGCTTGGCCAGCCCATCGGCCGTCGAGTCGTGCCGTACGCCATCGTCCTCGGCGTACACATTGCCCTTCTCGTCGATCAGCGGAACGATCTCCGGCGCCAGACGGCCAGCCTTCTGCGCCGCCGACACGCGCTGGTGACTCCTTGCCGAAAACTCATCCATGCGGCGGCGGTTGATGCCGAACTTGAACGCGATGTTCTCGGCGGTCTGCCCCATCAACTGGCCGACGATCGGATCGGTCAGCCCCTTCATGATGCCGATCACTGGCGCGAGGTAGCCGAGCTTGAACTGGCGCAGCGCGGCGAGCTTCTGGCCCACCGTCTTCGTCTGGTACCAGCCCGACAACCAGCGCACCATCGCATCGGAGAACAACAGCGGCGCGCGCGACAGCGCATCGACACCACCCGCCAGCACCAGTTCGGATCGGCCGGCGAGAATGTTGTTGATGCCCGAGTCGATCGCCTGCATGCCGGATGCGCAATTGCGCATCACCGTCCAGCCCGGCACATTCAGCCCGCAGCCCATGCGCAACGCAACGACACGGCCGATGTTGACTTCGTCCGGCGAGGGCGATGCACAGCCCAGGATCACCTCGTCGAGCTGGTCCGGACGAAACGGTTGACGCGCAAGCAGCGCAGCGCCTGCCGCAGTTGCCAGATCAGCCGCGGCGAACGGACCGGGTGCGTTGCGCGCCTTCAGGAAGGGCGTGCGAGCACCGTCGATGATGTAGATCGCTTGCTTCATGAATTCCCCTGCTACGGTCACCGCACCAGTGCGGCGCGATGGCGGGGCCGTTCTGGCCCCGCCTGTTCTGTTGGATTTACTGCGATCAGGCTGCCGCGAGCGACGCCTGTGCGACCGGCTTGTCAGCCGGGCGGATGTGCGACTTGGCGTCGCCAATGCCCAGGTCGTTCGGGAAGTCATCCACACGGATCACCTTGGCGCGCAGCACATCACGACGCGCCAGCAGCTCCGCCTCTTCGCGATTGATCACACCCGTCGCCTGGGCTTGAGCAAGCAGTTCAGCGGGCTGGCGAGCATTGAGTTTGCCGGCCTTCTGCGCTGCACGCAGCTTGGCTTCCACTGCGTCGGCCTTGACCGTGGCTTCGAGCGCCAGCTCCAGCACACCGACCGGATCTTCTTCGTTGCCGCGGTCGAAGAATGAGCCTGCGACCAGACGATCGCGTGTTTCGCTCGGCGCGATCAGCAGCGAGGCGACCTTGTGGCCGAGCTTGTCCGACGGCACGACATACGGACGGCCAAGCGGGAAGATCAGACGACGCAACACCATCGACAAGAAGCGGTTCGGGAAGTTGGAGATCACGCCCTCGAACGCGCTCTGCGCCTTGAACATGGCATCCCAGATCGCCCAGTGCATCAGCGGTGCATCAGCCTGCTGGCGCCCTTCCTGCTCATAGCGCTTGAGCGTGGCCGAGCACAGGTACATCTGCGAGAGGATGTCACCCAGCCGTGCAGAGAGCTTCTCCTTGCGCTTGAGATCGCCCCCCATCGTCAGCATCGACACGTCGGCAAGGAAGGCGAAGGCGGCCGAGAAGCGGGTCAGTTGCTGGTAGTAGCGCTTGGTTTCGGGCGCCACATCCGGCGTGCGGACCCAGTGCGAACCCGTAAGGCCATAAACCAAGGCACGCGCCGCGTTGCTGACGGTAAAGCCGATGTGGCTGAACAACGCACCGTCAAACGTCTTCAAACCGCGCGCGACATCGGTATCCTGCGCCGCCTGCATTTCCTTCAGCACGAACGGATGGCAGCGGATCGCGCCCTGCCCGAAGATGATCAGGCTGCGCGTCAGGATGTTCGCGCCTTCCACAGTAATGCCGATCGGGATCTGCTGATAGGCGCGCGCGAGGAAGTTCTGCGGCCCCATGCAGATGCCCTTGCCGCCCAAGATGTCCATACCGTCGTTCACAACGGTACGGGCGCGCTCAGTGACGTGGTACTTCACGATCGCGGACACCACCGAGGGCTTCTCGCCCAGGTCGATCGCGCCGGCCGTGAAGGTACGCGCGGCATCGCACATGTAGAGGTTGCCGCCGATACGGGCGAGCGGCTCTTCGATGCCCTCGAACTTGCCGATCGAGGTCTTGAACTGGGCGCGAACGCGGGAGTAAGCACCGACTGCGCGTGCAGTGAGCTTCATCATGCCGGTGTTGGAGCCCGGCAGCGAGATCGAACGACCCGCGGCAAGGCACTCCATCAGCATGCGCCAGCCCTGGCCGGCCATCTTCGGGCCACCGATGATGAACTCCAGCGGCATGAAGACGTCGTTACCCCAGTTGGGGCCATTGTGGAACATGGCATTGAGCGGCTGGTGACGGCGGCCGATGTTCACACCCGGATGGGTGTTGGGCACCAGCGCACAGGTGATGCCGAGGTCTTCCACATCGCCGAGCAGCTTGTCCGGGTCGTACAGGCGGAAGGCCAGGCCCAGCACCGTGCAGATCGGGCCCAGCGTGATGTAACGCTTGTCCCAGGTCACCCGCATACCGAGGACTTCCTTGCCCTGGTACATGCCCTTGCAGATGATGCCGCGATCCGGAATCGACGCGGCGTCCGAACCCGCTACCGGGCTGGTCAGCGCGAAAGCCGGAATCTCGATGCCCTTAGCCAGGCGCGGCAGGTAGTAATCCTTCTGCTCCTTCGTGCCGTAGTGCAGCAGCAGCTCGGCCGGGCCAAGCGAGTTCGGCACCATCACCGACACCGCAGAGGCCGACGAACGCGTCGCAAGCTTGGTCACCACTTCGGAGTGTGCGATGGCCGAGAAGCCTTTGCCGCCGTACTCCTTCGGGATGATCATGCCAAGGAAGCCCTTGTCCTTGATGTACTGCCAGACATGGGGCGGAAGGTCGTTGTAGAGATTGGTCGTATCCCAATCGCTGACCATGCGGCAGAGCTCTTCGGTCTCGTTCTCGACGAAGGCCTTTTCTTCCGCGCTAAGTTTGGCCGCCGGGATCTCCAGCAGGCGCTTCCAGTTCGGGCGGCCGGCGAAGAGTTCGCCATCCCACCAAACAGTACCCGCCTCGAGTGCCGTCTTTTCGGTGTCGGACATCGCCGGAAGGATCTTCCGGTAGAGGCCGAAGACCGGACTGGTGATCAGCGCACGGCGCAACGGCGGCAACACGAAGATGCTGAGTAGTACGACATAGATACCGATGCTCGCAGCCGTAGCCGGCACCGACCACGCTGCCACTTGTGACATCCCTGCCAGCCATGCCACACCGGCAACAAGCCAGGCAAAAAGGGGCGCCCGCCCAAAGGCGAGCGCGATTGCCATGAGAGGAAGCAAGCAAACCAGAAGCCAAAACATCGCCGTCTCCTTAAGCGTTAGGCGCGCGCAGCACCGAAATCCGGGGTCAAGACCCCGCCCCCGACATCCCCCGTCGGAAACTGCGCGTGCGGGCTGATCAATTCCGGAAGGGGAGCCCGCAATCCCCCGAGAAGAAAGGACATCAACCTCGGCGCCATGAGCGCCGGGTCGTCATCGAAACGGCCGCTGACGAGTTGCAGGGCATCGATACCGGAAATCGCGTACGACACCGCCCCCATCATGAAATGCAGCCGCCACATGATCTCGGCCAGCGGCACGCCAGGCAGCGCCCGGCGCAGCGCGTCGGAGTAGCGACTGATCACATCGCTGAACTCCTCGGCCATGAATTTGCGAATGAACTGAGCCGGCTCGGTGTAGGTCCGGCCAAGCAGGCGCATGAAGGTGTGGCCGCCGTGGCGCGTATCGGTCGCCATCGCCAGCACGGGACCGAAGAAGCCCTCGAGTACCTGGCTGGGCTTGAGCGGCGCCCCTTGCGCTTCAAGCTCCATGCCGTCGAGCACCTCAAGACGCATGCGATTGAGCTGGTACAGGCGGCGGTGGAAGACAGCCTGAAAGAGCGCCTCCTTCGTACCAAAGTGGTAGTTCACCGCCGCCAGATTCACCCCAGCCTGACCGGTGATGAGGCGCATGGAAGTGCCTTCGAAGCCATGCTCGGTAAAGAGCACTTCGGCCACATCCAGGATGCGCTCGCGGGTATCCCCCCCACTACGCGATTCACCAGTCAGAGTTGCCACGGATCCCCCACCCGCAGTTCAAACGTTCGTTTTAATCATACGTCAGATCGACAGCGTGTCAAGAAGTTTCCGTACGCATCCGTATGTGCGCCGCAGCATTGTCCGCACTGGCGTTGCGGGTATCCGCAAGAATCCGTGCGCGAAGGCAGAGGCGCAGCACCGAACCGCTAGAATGTCGCCATGCGACGCGGATCCAGCCTTCCCCCTCCAAGCCCAGCCAGCGGCGAACGCCACGACTGGGACACCCTCAAATCCCTGCTGCCCTACCTGTGGCGCTACCGCCGCCGGGTCGGCTTCGCGATGCTTTGCCTCCTGTCGGCAAAGTTCGCCAACGTCGGTGTGCCGCTGGTCTTCAAACAGCTGATCGATGGGCTGACGATCACGAAGGAGCAGGCCTTCATCGTGGTCCCCGCCGCACTGCTTCTGGCGTACGGCGTGTTGCGATTCTCGACCTCACTGTTTACCGAGCTGCGCGAGATCGTGTTCGCGCGGGTAACCCAGGAGGCGGTTCGACATATTTCGCTGGAGGTCTTTCGCCACCTCCACTCGCTGTCGCTACGTTTCCACCTGGAACGCCAGACCGGCGGACTGACTCGTGACATCGAACGCGGCACACGGTCGATCGGGTCGTTGATCAGCTACACGCTCTATTCAATCCTGCCGACCCTGGTCGAAATCACGCTGGTGGTCGGCATCCTGCTCAAGCGTTACGAACCCAGCTTCGCGTTGATCACGCTGGCGACGCTGACCCTCTACATCGGCTTCACGATCACGGTAACGAACTGGCGCACTGCGCTGCGCCGGCAAGCCAATGAGCTGGATTCCGCCGCCAACGCGCGCGCGATCGACAGCCTGCTCAACTATGAAACGGTGAAATATTTCAACAACGAGGATTTCGAGGCGCAGCGCTACGACACTCAGCTGCGGACTTGGATCGCGGCGCAGATCCGCAATCAGTATTCACTTTCCGCGCTGAACCTCGGTCAAGCCCTGATCATCGCCTTCGGCGTGACCGCGATGATGTGGCGAGCGGTCGCAGGTGTAATCGCTGGCACGATGACCATCGGCGACATCGTGCTGGTCAACGCCTTCCTGATTCAGCTGTATATCCCGTTGAATTTTCTCGGCGTGATGTACCGCGAGATCCGCCAAGCACTCACCGATATCGAGCGGATGTTCGGGCTGCTGAAAACCAACCGGGAAGTTGAAGACAAGCCTGACGCGAGCGACCTTCCGGAAGGCCCCCTCGGCGTGCGCTTCGCCAGCGTGGACTTCCACTACGAGGCAAAACGCCAGATCCTCTTCGGTGTGGATATTGACGTGCCGCCAGGAAAGACCGTCGCCATTGTCGGCCACTCTGGATCAGGCAAATCGACGCTTGCACGCCTGCTGTTCCGCTTCTACGACGTCAGCGGTGGCCGCCTGGAGATTGGCGGGCAAGACATCCGAAATGTCCGCCAACACAGCCTGCGCCGGGCGATCGGCATCGTTCCGCAGGACACCGTACTGTTCAACGACACGATCCGCTACAACATCGAATACGGCCAGCCCGGCGCATCGCAGGCGGAAATCGAGGCCGCAGCCCGCGCCGCCCAGTTGCACGACTTTGTCGCGCGCCTTCCCGATGGTTACGACACCCGCGTCGGCGAACGCGGCCTGAAGCTGTCCGGCGGAGAAAAGCAGCGCGTCGCGATCGCAAGGGCGCTGCTGAAGAACCCGCCAATCCTTATTTTTGACGAAGCGACCTCCGCGCTTGATTCGAAAACCGAGCAAGCCATTCAGGCGCAACTCGAAGCGGCGGCCCGCGGACGAACTGCCATCGTGATCGCGCACCGCCTATCGACGGTTATGAATGCAGATGAGATCCTGGTACTTGACGGCGGGCGCGTGATCGAGCGCGGCCAGCACGCCGCGCTGCTCAATCGCGATGGCGCCTACGCCGCGATGTGGGCGCTGCAGCAACGCGAGGAGGCGGAGCTGCAAGCCTGAGAACCAGTCGGTAAGTCGACGACATCTTGGCGCAAGCGTGTACTTATGGCTCCAGCAGCCTCAACCACCGTTCGATGGGCAGCCACTGCTGCCGATCCTTCGCGACACGGCTCTCGGGGACGTCGTACAACGTAAGCCCATGCGCGGCGAGCTGAATATAGTTTTGCGTGTCGCGCAGATGCGCCAGTACCGGCAGCCCCAGACTATCGGTGAAGCGCTCCAGCTGCTCTGCCGAGCGCGTACGTGGATCCACGCGCATGGCGACGATGGCGATCTGCACGCCACGTGCCGCCTTCAACTCAGCCAGACCCTCAAGAAAACTCCGCGTAGCGAGGATGTCGAACAGCGAAGGCTGAAGTGGAACGAGGACCGCATCCGCAAGCTTCAACAGCCCGCGGAGCTTCTCGCCGTGCAAGCCCGCGGGGGTGTCAATCACGGCGTGCGTGGTGCCCTTGGGCGGCCGAGCAGGCTGCCCCGCCTCAAGCGCCCAACTCGATATCCGGGGGGCACCCGCGGGGCGAAGCGATAGCCAGGCTCTGGCCGACTGCTGGCGATCCACGTCGCCCAGCATCACCTTCACCGAGCCGTCCGACGCACCTCGCCATGCCAGATGCCCGGCCAGATTTGTCGACAGCGTGCTCTTGCCGACACCGCCCTTGGGATTTGCCACCATCACCACACGCATCAGCCCCACCCTCCGCACTGCGCTCTCGCAAGGATCTTAATCCACATTGCCGAGAGCTCAGCCGTGCGACGCCCAGTGCTCTGCCTCGCAACACGCAAAAAAAAACGCCGCTTTCGCGGCGTCACACGTTTCGAGAGAAACGTCAGAGCAGTTCGCAATACAAAATCTTTAGCGGCGACGCAGGCGGCTGATCACAGCCAGACCGAGCCCGACCAATGCGAGCGAAGCGGGCTCCGGCACACTGGTCGGAACGTCGGCAACGATGGACTTGAGCTTCACGGCGTCATCGCGCCCCCAGCCCAAAGTGCTGCCGTTAACCAGCGGGTTGAACGCGCCAATCAGCCAGAACTTGGAATTCACGTTACCGGCGTTGATGCCAGTCGCCGCATTCTCGACTACGTTGCCGTAGTGGCCGATCAAGGACCAGCCAAAACTGGTGAGATCCGCATACTTCTTGCCGGCGAGCGACGATGAACACGTACCGGTCGCAGTACAGGTACCCGTGCCGGTATAAGCAAGAACCGTCATGTCGGAATCAGTGCCCTTCCAGCCGATCGACATGCTGTTCAGTTTGACCGAACTGGCGAAGTTCAGCAGCACCGAGTCGTAGCGCTGGTTATTGTCGATCGCGTGCTCAGGGGCAGCGGAGTAAAGATCGCCAGCATCGCAGGTCGAGCCGCGCGAGCAGCCATCCCGGTTGTGTTCGCCGATACCGCCCGAGTAAACCCCCATGTAGCCGGTTTCAAGCGTGTAGAGATCCGCGTTGGAGCCCGATCCATTGGTGTTCGAATACATCGTCGCAGTCACGGTCGGGCCCGCGCTGGTTACGGTGCACGAAGTGGTCGTCGTGTTCGGTACGGTGCACTTGCCCGCCCCCGAGTCGAACGCCCAGCTGTACGCAGCCGCTGCCGGGACGCTCGCCCCCAACAACACTGCAAACAACACGATTTTTTTCATGTGCGTCATGTCAAGCCCTGTCGCTTTCTGTTCCGGGTTACCGGCGCTACAACCGAGTTAAAGCAAGCCTCAGGCCAGATTGCTCAAGCCATGTATTTCATGGGTTTGCGCGGGCTGCGATAGCCGCAGCCTGGCAATGCGTAAAAACCGTCGACATCACAAACCAAGCTCCGCGGCAAGCTTGCGCGCTTCAACCGGCATTCCGTCGCGCGCAAGTTCGGTCGCGACTGGCGCCAGTTCCTCGCGGGCCTCTTTTGTCCGCCCCTGCTTGGCGAGCACCCAGGCGAGGTGATAGCGGACCTCCGCGTCGCGCGGGTTGCGCAGCCGCGCATCACGCAGATAGCCCAGCGCGCGCTCAAACTGACCGTTGCGGGCCAGCACCCAGCCATAGGTGTCGACGACCTGAGGATCGTTTGGTGCGCTGCGCCACGCGCGTTCGGCTGCGGTGAGCGCGCCGGCGTCGCCGAGTTGCAGCAGCACCAGCGCATAGTTATTCAGCACCGCAGAGGGCTGCGGACCTCGCTGCTGCAACAGCTCCAGCGTCGTCCGTGCCGCCTTGATGTCGCCGGCCCGGATCTGGCCTTCGGCCAAGGCGGTCAAAACCCGCGGATCGCTCTGCTTGCTACTCCGTTGATAGTCCTGCAGCAGCGTGACACCGCGGGCGGGTTGATTCGCCGCGAGGCACGCACGAAAGGCGCGCAGCGCGTTGTCGGTGCTCGGCTCCTTGTCCAGCGCGGTTTTGTGGAGTACCAAGCCGTTCGCCGCCTGCCCCTTGGTCAGCGCAATATCGCCCTGAAGCTGGTACCCCGCCGCGCGAGTGGGAAACTTGTCACTCAAACCCTTCGCAAGCCGCTCGGCATTGGCAAGGTCGTTCGAACGCAACGCGAGTTCCGCCTGCAATTCGAGCGCGGGGAAGGCTTCCGGCTGCAGTGTCAGCGCCTTGTCGACGGTGTAGGTCGCACCCTGCAGATGCCCCGCCGCGATCTGCATACGAGCGATCTGCACGAGCGCATCCGGGTCAGCTTCAAGCCGCTTTCGGGCGTCGACAAGCGTTTCGCGCGCGCGCTGCAGATCGCCACCTGCAAGTTGAGCACGAGCGAGTGCCAGCACGATGGACAGATCGTTCGGCATCGCAGCGACCGCTGCACGCGCGATCTTGATGGCACCGGCCGCATCGCCAGCGGCGAGCGCCTCGTCGACCAGGATCAGTGCGGCACGCGGATGGCGCGGAGCGACCGCCATCGCTTTCTCCAGGCCCTTGCGTGCGGCATCGGTATTGCCGGCAGCGCGATCGAGCGCCGCCAGGTCAATCAACGCGTCGGGGCTGTCCGGCTGATTTCGAAGCAGCTCTTGCAAACGCTTGCGGGCAGCATCGCTATGCCCTTCCACAACATCGAGCCGCGCGAGATTGAGTTGGGCAGGCGTGAACCTGGCTTCGACCGCGACCGCCGCCTCGTAGGCCTTGCGCGCGCCGGCACGGTCACCGGCGCGGCTCCGGGCCAGGCCGAGCAGGTTTAAGGCGACCGGGCTGCGCGGATTGGCCGAGTAGACACGCTCAAGTACTTCCAGCGCCTGCTTCACGTCGCCCCGCTGCAACAGCAGGACGCCCAGCGAAGCCCCGATCGCCTGATCGCCGGGATTCGCATCGAAGGCGGCGCGCAGATGCTGCGCGCCGGAGACGTCCAGCCCTTGCCCTGCGAGCGAAGCGCCGAAGGTGGCTCGCATCGTCGGATCGGCCAAGCCCTGCATGACTGCACGCTCGAGCAGCGCAGCGGCCTTGCTGTAACGCTTCTGTACCAGATAAGCCGAGCCGAGCAGCGTCATCGCCTGCGCATCGCCGGGGGCGCGGCGCAGGTAGTCTTCCAGCAGATTCGCGGCCCGCACCGGATCGTTGTCGTTCAGGTAAGCCGACGCGAGCATGCGGGTTGCACCAGGGTGATACGGCTGCAGACGCAGGAATGCCTCGAAGTAAGCACGGGCCTTTTCGCCGTTGAGAAGGCTGTAGTGCGCCATGCCGCCAAGCAGCAGCACGTTGGCACGGCGGCTGCGGATCTCTTGCGGCATCGTGTCGACGGCCTTGACAACCTCTGCCATCTCGCGCGCAACCGCGGCAGTGTCGCCCTTGCGTGCAGCGATCACGCCGCGCCGGTAGGCCGCTCGCGGGTCTCCTGGCGCGAATTCGCGCAGGGCGTCGAGATCGCGCAGCGCTTCGGCGTCGCGATTCAGATCGAGCAAGAGGTCGACCCGCGCGAGACGCGAGTCGGTTTGTCGCGGGTCGAGTGTGATTGCGCGCCCGAAGGCCTCAATCGCGGCCGGTACCTGTTGCTGGCCGGCAAGCGCCGCGCCGCGCGTTGCCCACGCTTCCGGGCGATCGGGCGCGAGCGTGACGGCCTGTTGCGCGAGTTCGAGTGCGCGCGCAACGTTGCCTTGCCGCAGCGCAAGCGAGGCCTCGGCCATCACCAGCGTAGGGGCTTTGGGGTCGATCGCGCGCGCTTCATCGAATGCCTTGCGTGCGGCACGTGCGTCGTTGATTTCGCCCGCGGCGCCGCCGCGTACGATCAGAAGTTCCTGCCGCACCGAATTCGGCAGGCTGCTTGGCAGTGGGCGCGCCAGCAGATCGGTGAAACGTCCTTGGGCGTAAAGCGCCTGGGCGAGCGGCAGCTCAACCTCGGCGCGATCGACGCCAAGTTCGACCGCCGTATTGAAAGCCGTCTCGGCGCCGACCGAGTCACCCAGCGCGAGCAGGGACTTACCCAGCAGAACCTGCGCGGCGAGCATCTTTCGATCCTGCTGCAGCGCGTTCTTGAGCTGGATGACGGAGCCGGTGTAGTCACGCCGCTGATAGCGAGCCAGCGCGTCTTCGTAAAAACGGGAGGCTTTGCCGGCATCGACGGCAAAGGCCGGCGCAGACAGCAGCGCAGACAGAGCGGACACCAGCAGGAGCTGGCGCAGACGGAAACCGGTTCGGGGCACGATGGCGGGCACGCAAATGGGGCAGGCCGAGTATAGGGACATGCCCCGCATGAGCGCGTGACATTTCTTGCCCTGCGCGGCGTAAAGACGAGATAGGCGCTCGCGAGGCCAAATGCTGCGCCAGTCGCAACACTTGACGCTCACCCAGCTTGCGCCCGGTCAACGCAAGGCGTCATGCGTGTTTCTACGGATGTGCTGCGCTGGTCAGGTGGTACAGTTTTCGCTCAGCCCAAACATTCGCGCGACGCAAGCTTCTTTGCCGCGCCCGCGCTCGCTATCTCAATCACGCTAGGAGGCTCATCGCATGATTTCCCGCTCGGCTCTCGTCATGACCACGCTGTTGGGTACGCTACTCGCCAGCGGCGCGGAAGCGCAGACGCTTGAAGGCACGCTGAAGAAGATCAAGGACAGCGGCGCGGTGACGCTCGGCATCCGCGAATCGTCGATCCCGCTCTCCTACCTCGATGCGAACCAGAAACCTGTCGGCTACCACATCGACATCTGCAACCGCATTGTTGACGCGATCAAGGTGAAGCTCGCGCTGCCGAACCTCAAGGTGAACACGCAGCCGGTCACTTCGCAGAACCGCATTCCGCTGGTCACCAACGGCACCGTCGATCTCGAGTGCGGCTCCACGACCAACAATGCTGCGCGCCAGAATCAGGTGGCGTTTGCGCCGACGACGTACGTCACCACGGTGCGCATGGCGGTGAAGAAGTCTTCCGGCATCAACAGCCTGGCGCAACTCGACGGCAAGCCGGTGGCAACCACGACCGGCACGACGTCGGTGCAGCTGATGCGCGCGCATGAGAAGGGCAAGAGCGTGAACTTCAAGGAGGTGTACGGCAAGGACCACGCCGACAGCTTCCTGATGCTGGCGTCTGACCGCGCGGTGGCCTTCGTGATGGACGACAACCTGCTGGCCGGCCTGATCGCCACGTCGCCGGCGCCGAACGACTACGCCGTGGTGGGCGAACCGCTGTCGGTAGAGCCGATCGCGATCATGTTCCGCAAGGACGATCCGCAGTTCAAAGGGCTGGTGCACTCCGCCGTGCGTGACCTGATCAAGAGCGGTGAAGTCGAGAAGCTCTACACCAAGTGGTTCACGCAGCCGATTCCGCCGAAGAACGCGAACCTGAACCTGCCGATGAGCGAAGCCCTCAAGGCCGCGCTGAAAACGCCGAACGACGCACCGGCCGAGCAGTACAACAAGAAGTAAGCTGCCCCGCAGCTCTGCGGCGCCCCGCGCGGGGCGCCGCGCATGACCTCCGCAGCCCGCTGGGCTGCTTCAGCAAAACAGGTAGCCCACCACAATGAATTACCACTGGAACTGGGGCGTCTATCTCGAGCAGGTCAGCTCCGGCGACGAGACCTATCTCGACTGGATCATCTCGGCGCTCGGCTGGACGATGGCGGTATCGATGTCCGCCTGGATCATCGCGCTGGTCCTTGGCGCATTGATCGGCACGCTGCGCACCACGCCAAACCGCTGGTTGGTGGCAATCGGCAATGTCTGGGTCGAAGGCTTCCGCAATGTGCCACTGCTGGTGCAACTCTTTCTGTGGTTCTTCGTCGTGCCCGAATTCCTTCCCGCCGAGCTGTCTCGCTGGGTGAAGCAGGACATGCCGGCGAAGGAATTCTTCACCGCAACGATCTGCCTTGGCCTGTTTACCTCGGCACGCGTCGCCGAACAGGTGCGCGCCGGCATCCAGAGCCTGCCGCGCGGACAGAAGATGGCCGGGCTGGCGATGGGTTTCACGCTCGCACAGACCTACCGCCATGTGTTGCTGCCGATGGCCTTCCGCATCGTGATTCCGCCGCTGACTTCCGAGTTCATGAACATCATCAAGAACTCCGCAGTGGCGTTTGCCATCGGGCTCATGGAGCTGACCTTCATTTCACGCCAGATGATCGAAGAATCCGGCCAGGTTTTTGAGAGCCTGCTCGCCGCGACCATCCTCTACACCGTCTGTGCGTTTGCCGCGAATCGAGTGATGACCTTCATCGAGAAACGAACCCGCGTGCCCGGCTACATCGCCGGTGCCAAGTGAGGGGACGACGATGCTCGATCATCTCGACTTTTCCATCATCGGCCCGGCCCTGCCCTTCATCTGGAAGGGGCTGCTGTTCAGCCTGAAACTCACCGTCGTCGCAATGAGCGGCGGCATCGTGCTCGGCACGTTGCTGGCCCTTGCCCGCCTCTCTGGCGGCCCGGTGCTGGCAGCCGCAGCGACGACCTATGTGAACACCATGCGCTCGATCCCGCTGCTGATGGTGATCCTGTGGTTCTTCTTCCTGATTCCGCTGTTCACCGGCGCACCGATGGGGGCAGAGAACTCCGCACTGATCACCTTCACTGCGTTCGAGGCCGCGTACTACTCCGAGATCATGCGCGCCGGTATTCAGAGCGTGCCGCGCGGGCAGGTGAACGCCGGCTTTGCGCTCGGCATGACCTACTGGCAGGCGATGAAGATCGTCGTGCTGCCGCAGGCCTTCCGCAACATGCTGCCGGTGCTGCTGACGCAAACCATCATCCTGTTCCAGGACACCTCGCTCGTGTATGCCATCGGTGCCAGCGACCTGCTCAAGGCCGCCGAGGTCACCGGTAAGAACTACAACCGGCCGATCGAGATGTACCTGTTTGTCGCCCTGATCTACTTCGCGATCTGCTTCAGCCTGTCGATGCTTGTGAAGCACCTGCAGAAGCGCATTGCCATCATTCGCTAACGGATTGCTCCCATGTCGATGATTGATATCCGCAACATCTCCAAGTGGTACGGCCAGTTTCAGGTGCTGACCGATTGCAGCACGCAGGTCAAGAAGGGCGAAGTCGTGGTGGTCTGCGGGCCCTCAGGCTCGGGAAAGTCCACGCTGATCAAGTGCGTCAACGGCCTTGAGCCCTTCCAGAAGGGCGACATCGTCGTCAATGACATCTCGGTCGGCGACGCGAAGACCGATCTGCCCAAGCTGCGCGCGCGGGTCGGCATGGTGTTCCAGCACTTCGAGCTGTTCCCGCACATGAGCATCATCGAGAACCTGACGATTGCGCAGACCAAGGTGCTCGGGCGCAGCCTCGAACAGGCGCGCGACAAGGGCCTCAAACTGCTCGATCGCGTTGGGCTCAAGGCGCACGCGAGCAAATTCCCGGGCGAGATGTCGGGCGGCCAGCAGCAGCGTGTGGCAATTGCCCGTGCGCTGGCGATGGACCCGATCTGCATGCTGTTCGATGAGCCCACCTCGGCGCTGGACCCCGAGATGATCAACGAAGTGCTCGACGTGATGGTCGAACTCGCCAAGGAAGGCATGACGATGATGGTCGTCACGCACGAGATGGGCTTTGCGCGCAAGGTTGCGCACCGCGTGATCTTCATGGACGCCGGCCAGATCGTCGAGGACGCCGCGAAGGACGACTTCTTCGGCCAGCCGCGCTCTGAGCGCGCCCAGCACTTCCTGTCGAAGATCCTCAATCACTGAGCGCCGCGCACGCGATACCCGCCAAGCGGCCCGCAACAGCGGGCCGCGTCGTTTCCGCAGTAGCCGCCGGCCGGCTCACGCTATCCTTGAACTTTCGACGCGCCCTGAGCTTGCCCATGCCCAATCTGCTCCTCGTCGCCACCGGCGGCACGATCGCCGGAAGCGCGGCTGACAGCGCCGACACCTCGCATTACCGCGCCGGTGCGCTCAGCGCCGAGAGCCTGCTCGCCGCACTGCCGGAAGCAGCCACGCTGGGGCAAATCACCGCCGAGCAGCCCTTCGCGCTCGACAGCAAAGACATGACGCCCGCGCACTGGCTGGCACTCGCCGCCCTGCTGCGCGAGCGGCTCGCCGCACCGGATGTCGACGGCATCGTCGTCACGCACGGCACCGACACGCTGGAGGAAACCGGCTTCTTGCTGCACCTGACGCTGCCGCGCACGAAACCCATCGTGCTGACCGCCGCGATGCGCCCGGCAACCGCGCGCTCGGCCGACGGCCCGATGAACCTGCTGCAGGCGTTCGCCTGTGCCGGCACGCATGAGGCCGCGGCCTTCGGCCCACTGGTCGTTGCGGGCGACCGGATCTGGCGCGCGCGCGATTGCAGCAAGCGCCACACCCATGTGCCGGACGCGCTCGGCGGCATCGACGCGGGCCCTGTTGGCGTCGCCATCGGCACGCAAATCCGGTTCGACCACGGCGGCGACGGCGCTGCGCCCTACTTTGCCGGCACGCTGCCAAGCGAACTGCCGCGGGTGGACATCCTGAGCGCCTACGCCGGTGCGCCAGCCGACCAGATCGACGCGAGCGTCGCGAATGGCGCGGCAGGCGTTGTGCTCGCGCTCGCCGGGCACGGCAGCGTGCCGGAGACTTGGTTGCCGGCAATTGCCAGGGCCGTCGCACGCGGCGTTTCGGTGGTGCGCGCAAGCCGCGTCGCCAGCGGTGGCGTGATGCCGCAAGCCAACTTCGACGATGCGGCCCACGGCACGCTGGCCTGCGGGCGGCTCACACCGTGGCAGGCGCGTGTTGCATTGATGTTGGCGCTGGGCATGGGCGTGGCACGCAACGCGTTGCAGGAAGCCCTGCTGCGCGCCTGAACCGCGCTGTCAGTCGGCCTTTGCCGGCGCCGCCTGCTTGCGCTCCAGATCGAGAATGGAGGCCAGTTCGGCGCGCGCCTCCTTCGAGGTCTGGATCAGTTGTTGTTCGTCGTGATAGACGGCCTGCTGGCGTGCCAGCAGGCGACTGTCCGCCTCGACAAAGCGCGCGACGGTCTGCGCGATGTCGGCCTCGCTGACGCCCAAGCTGCCGAGCACGCCGCGCCCGATCTCGATACTGGACAGCAGCGTCTCACGCACTTGCAGCGTCACCCCGAGGTCGATCAGGCGATAGGCGTGGAAGCGGTTGCGCGCACGCGCAACGATCGTGAGCTTCGGATAGTGCCGCCGCACGAGTTCGGCGACTTGCAGCGAACGCTCGACATCGTCGATCGCCAGCACGAACACCCTGGCCGAGCCAACGTGGGCAGATTCGAGCAGCGCCAGATGCGCCGCGTCGCCGTAGTACACCTGCATGCCGAAGCGGCGCACGGTTTCGATCTGCTCGGGGTCGTTGTCCACCGCAGTGAAACGGATACCCTGCTTCATCAGCAGCCGGCCCACGACCTGCCCCACGCGCCCGAAACCCGCGATCACGACGGTTGGCGGATCGGTCGGCAGCGTGTCGAACGCGCGCGCCGGGCGCTTCGCCTCGCGCCGTGCGAACCAGTCGTTCGCCAGGAACAACAGCGGCGCAATCGCCATCGACAAGGCCACGGCGAGGGTCAGCTGATCCGCGATGCGCCCTGGCACCAGGCGCCCCTGCTCCACCATGCTGAACACCACGAAGGCGAACTCCCCCCCCTGCGCCAGTGCGAACGCAAGCGGGCGAGCACTGTCGGCGCCATCCGGTGCGAGCCGGCGCAGCAGCCACAGCACCGCCGCCTTGGCGGCCAGCAAACCGATCGCAAACCCGAGTATCCGCATCGGCATCGTGCCGAGCAGGTCGAGGTTGGCGTTCATGCCGACCGCCATGAAGAACAGGCCCAGCAACAGCCCCTTGAACGGATCGATCGTCGCCTCCAGCTCGTGGCGGAACTCGGAGTCAGCGAGCAGCACGCCGGCCACGAAAGCGCCGAGCGACATCGACAAGCCCACCGCCTCCATCAGCGATGCAAGCCCCAGCGCGCACAGCAGCGCCGCCGCGGTGAACAGCTCGCGGCTGCCGAAGCGCGCGACATACACGAACAACCAGTGCAGCACCCGGCGCCCAAGCAGCACCACGCCAAGCAGCACGACGAGCCCCATCAGCGGATTGCGCCCCGCCTTGGGCAGACCCACGTCGAGCAGCGGGATCAGCGCCAGCAGCGGAATCACCGATAGATCCTGGAACAGCAGGATCGCGAACGACTCGCGGCCGTACTGCGTGGTCAGTTCCTTGCGCTCGGCCAGAGTCGGCAGCACCAGCGCGGTGGAGGACAGCGCGAGCGTCCAGCCGAGCAGGATGCCGGCCTTCACCGACAAACCCAGCCCAAGCGCGAGCGCCGTGCCGATCACTGCACCACAACCCACCATCTGCAAGGCGCCAAGTCCAAACACCTGGCGCCGCAACGCCCACAAGCGCGAGGGTTGAAGCTCGAGGCCGATCACAAACAGCAGCAGCACGATGCCAAGCTCCGCCGTGTGCAACAGGCTTTCGGGGTCGCCGACGCGGTTGAAACCGAAAGGCCCGACCAGCACGCCGGCCGCCAGGTAGCCCAGCACGGTGCCCAGTTTGGCGCGCTTGAACAGCGGCACCAGGATCACGGCCGCTGCAATCAGCGCCGCAAAGGTGGTGAGTGAGGTCATGCAAAACTCCGCAACATCGCATCAGGTTCGCACATGCGCATGACAGCAGCGCGGCTAAAGCCCGGCGTCGCTACCGCCGCCGAGCAGCGCGGCGTCCACCACCCGGCGCGTCAGGTGCGAGGACATCAGTTCGATGAAGCCATACACATAGCCGCGCAGGTAGGCGTTCTTGCGAATGCCGATGCGCGTGACGGCGGACGAGAACAAGTGCGAGGCGTCGACCGCACCGATGCGCCGATCCACGATCGGGTCATAGGCAATCGATGCGATCAGGCCGATGCCCAGGTCCATCGCCACATAGGTCTTGATCACATCCGCATCCATCGCAGCGAGCACTACGTTGGGCTTCAGGCCGCGCCCGAGGAAGGCGCGGTTCACCTCACTACGACCCGCGAAGGTGGTGTCGTAGGTGACGATCGGGTACTTGACGATTTCTTCCAGCGTCAGCGGCGTGGTCTTGAGAATCGGGTGACGCGGCGTGGCGATCACGCAGCGGTTCCACTGATAGCTGGGCAGCGAAACCAGCCCTTCGGTTTCACCGACGGACTCGGTCGCGATCGCGAGATCGGCCTCGCCTTCGAGCACCCATTCGCAGATTTGCCGTGGGCTGCCCTGATGCAGATGAAGGCGCACGCCGGGGTACTTCTGCACGTAAGCCTGGACCACGCGCGGCAGCGCATAGCGCGCCTGGTTGTGCGTGGTCGCGATGGTCAGCACGCCTTCGGATTCGTTGCGGAACTCCGCGCCGACCTTCTTCAGGCTATCGACCTCGCCCAGCATCCGCTCGGCAATCGCCAGCACCTGCCGCCCCGGTTCGGTAACGCCGGTCAGACGCTTGCCATGCCGCACGAAGATCTCGATGCCGAGTTCCTCTTCAAGCTGCCGGATCTGTTTCGACACGCCGGGTTGCGAGGTGTAGAGCGCATCCGCCGCCTCCGACACATTGAGCCCGGCGCGCACCACTTCAACGACATAGCGCAGTTGCTGCAGGTTCATGGCATGCGAACCTATATAACGAATCGTTCTTAGAGTCTAACACGCAGTCAGCAAACGTAATTTAGCGCTCCGCTAAGATCGCCCCTCACATTCATCCCCACTGAGCCCATGGACTTCGCCTACACCATCGCCGGTTTTGCCGTTGGCGCCATTGTCGGACTGACCGGCGTCGGCGGCGGCTCACTGATGACGCCGCTGCTGGTGCTGCTGTTCGGCATCCACCCCTCGGTCGCAGTCGGCACCGATCTGCTCTACGCCGCCATCACGAAGGCCGGCGGCACGGTGGCGCACAACCTCAAGGGCACCGTCGACTGGAAGATCACCGGCGCACTGGCGGCCGGCAGCCTGCCCGCCGCAGCCGCAACGCTGTTCGTGATCGGCACCTTCTTCCCGGGCGGCATCGGCGGCGCGTCCAAGGTCATCTCGATCTCGCTCGGCATCGCGCTGCTGCTCACCGCGATCGCACTGATCTTCCGCCAGCGGATCCAGAAGTTCTCGCTATCGCACCACGGCGCGGAGCGTGATCCGCGCGTGACGCGCACCCTCACCGTGATCACCGGGGCCATTCTCGGCGTACTGGTGTCGATCTCGTCGGTGGGCGCGGGCGCATTGGGCGTCACGGTGCTGTTCTTCCTGTACCCTCGCCTGCCGGCTGTGCGCATCGTCGGTTCCGACATCGCGCACGCGGTGCCGCTGACGCTGGTCGCCGGCCTTGGCCACTGGTGGCTCGGCAGCGTGAACTGGTCGTTGTTGGGCAGCCTATTGATCGGCTCGCTGCCCGGCATCTGGGTCGGCAGCCATATTTCCGCAAAGGTGCCGGAGAAGTTTCTCCGCCCTGCGCTCGCAGTGATGCTCGTGCTTGTCGGCACGAAGCTGATCGCGCACTGAACACCCCAATTTCAACAGAGAGATTCACGATGTACCGCTACGACGACTACGACCAGCGCATCGTTGACGAGCGCGTTGCCCAATATCGCGATCAGACGCGCCGCTACCTTGCCGGCGAACTGTCGGAAGACGAGTTCCGCCCGCTGCGCCTGCAGAACGGCCTCTACATCCAGCGCCATGCGCCGATGCTGCGTGTCGCGATCCCCTACGGCCTGCTCGCCAGCCGCCAGCTGCGCAAGCTTGCCGAGATCGCGCGCAAGTACGACCGCGGCTACGCCCACTTCTCGACGCGCCAGAACTGCCAGTTCAACTGGCCAGAACTCAAGCACACGCCGGACATCCTCGCCGAGCTGGCGAGCGTCGAGATGCACGCGATCCAGACCTCCGGCAACTGCATCCGCAACATCACGACGGACCAGTTCGCCGGCGTTGCGCCGGACGAAGTGGTCGACCCGCGCGCGCTGGGCGAGATCCTGCGCCAGTGGAGCACCTTTCACCCGGAATTCGCCGCGCTGCCGCGCAAGTTCAAGTTTGCGATCAACGGCGCGCAGAGCGACCGCGCGGTGGTGCGGGTGCACGACATTGGCCTGGAATTCCTGCGCGACGACGCGGGTGAGATCGTCGTCAAGGTCTGGGTTGGCGGTGGTCTGGGCCGCACGCCGATCATCGGCCAGGTGATCCACGAGGCGCTGCCCTGGAAGCATGTCATCACGTACTGCGAAGCGATCCTGCGCGTCTACAACCGCTACGGCCGCCGCGACAATGCCTACAAGGCGCGCATCAAGATCCTCGTGAAGGCGCTCGGCATCGTCGAGTTCAAGCGTCAGGTCGAGGAAGAGTGGGCGTTCTGGAAGGATGGCCCGAGCACCTTGACGCAGGGCGAACTCGACCGCGTCAGCGCGTTCTTCGCGCCGCCGGCCTACGAAAAGCTCACCGACTGCGACCCGGACTTCAACGGCAAGGCAGCAACCAACCCGGCCTTCGCTGCCTGGCTCAAGCGCTGCACGCATCCGCACAAGGTTTCGGGCTATCGCGCCGTGACGCTATCGCTGAAGAAGACCGGCATCGCGCCGGGCGACGCCACCGCCGAGCAGATGGAAATCGTCGCCAACCTCGCCGACAAGTACAGCTTCGGCGAGCTGCGCGTGTCGCACGAGCAGAACCTGATCCTGGCCGACGTGAAACTGAGCGATCTGTTCAACGTGTGGCAGACCGCACGCGCCGCGGGCTTGGCAACGCCGAACATCGGCCTGCTGACCGACATCGTGTGCTGCCCCGGCGGTGATTTCTGCTCGCTAGCCAACGCCAAGAGCATCCCGATCGCGCAGGCGATCCAGGAGCGCTTCGACAACCTCGACTACCTGTTCGACCTGGGTGACATCGAGCTCAACATCTCGGGCTGCATGAACAGCTGTGGTCACCACCATGTCGGCCATATCGGCATCCTCGGCGTCGACAAGGATGGGTCGGAGTGGTACCAGATCTCGCTCGGCGGCCAGCAGGGCAATGAAGCGACGATCGGCAGCGTGATCGGCCGCGCGTTTGCGGCAGCGGATGTGCCCGATGTGATCAGCAAGATCATCAGCGTCTTTGTCGAGCACCGCGAGGGCGACGAACCGTTCATCGACGTCGTGCGCCGCCTTGGTCTCGACCCGTTCAAGGCCCGCGTTTACGGCGCGCCGGCCGCTGCCTCGAAGAAGGAGCTCGAGAATGTCTAAGCTGATCAAGAACGGTGCTGTTGTCGAAGACAACTGGACGCTGCTGCGCTACCCCGCCGTGGAAGAGGCTGTGCAGAAACAGGCCGGCAAGGTCGTACAGTTCAAGGTCACCGGCACCGAGGCCGCATCGCCCGAGCTGATCGCGCAAGTGCAGATTCCGGCTGGCCGCGTGATCGTGCCGCTCGCAGTGTTCCGCGCCCGCAAGGACGAACTCGCCGCGCGCATCGCCGCTGGCGAAATCGGTGTGTGGCTGGAGAGCTTCGAGCTGGTTGAGGACCTCGCCGCCTCGGTCGACGACATCAATGCCCTGCCCGTCGTCGCCTACGACTTCCCGAAGTTCGTCGATGGTCGCGGCTTCTCCGCCGCCGTGCTGCTGCGTACCCGCTACGGCTACAAGAACGAGTTGCGTGCAATCGGCGATGTGCTGCGCGACAAGCTCTACTTCATGCAGCGCTGCGGCTTCGACGCCTACCTGATCCGCGCCGATCGCTCGGCCGAGGATGCGCTGGCCTCGCTGCGCGATTTCTCCGAGCCTTACCAGGCTTCGGTGGCCGAGCCGCAACCGCTGTGGCGCCGCCACGCCCGCGCCTGAACGGAGTCCAGTGATGAGCGAGAGCGTTTCCTTCCTCAAGCCGCGCGCAAAGAACCGGGCAACCTCGCCGGCCCTGACCGACGAGCTGCGCACCACGGTCGCGGTGAAGCGCGCCCGTACGCTGGAACTGCTGCATGCGGCGATCGAGGAATTCGGTGCCGCCGGTGAAGTCACCTTCGCCAACAGCTTCGGCGCCGAGGACATGGTGCTGACGGACCTGATCCTCGCTGAGCGCCTGCCGATCGAGATTTTCTCACTCGACACCGGCCGCCTGCCGGCGGAGACCTATACCCTGATGGGCGAGGTGGAGAAGCGCTACAGCACGAAGCTGAAAGTCTTCTTCCCGGACGCGACGGCTGTCGAGCAGTACGTGCGCACCGAAGGCATCAACGCCTTCTACGACTCAGTCGAGCTACGCAAGGCGTGCTGCGGCATCCGCAAGGTCGAACCGCTGCGTCGCGCGCTGGCCGGCAAGCGCGCCTGGATCACCGGCCTGCGCGCCGCGCAGAGCACCACCCGCACCGAGCTCGCACCGCGCGAATTCGATGCAGGCAACGGGCTGGCGAAGTTCAACCCGCTGTTCGACTGGAGCGAGCAAGAAGTGTGGGCCTACATCCGCATCCACGACCTGCCCTACAACGCGCTGCACGACCAGTTCTACCCCAGCATCGGCTGCGCGCCCTGCACCCGCTCAATCGCTGTCGGCGAGGATGTGCGCGCAGGGCGCTGGTGGTGGGAGAATCCCGAGTCCAAAGAGTGCGGCCTGCACGTGAAGAAATCCTGAGCGCCCGTCGCTCACGCTGAAAGCAAACGAATGAGTACGCTGACCAAACAAACGCTGTCGCACCTCGACTGGCTCGAAGCCGAAGCCATCCACATCATGCGCGAGGTCGCAGGCCAGTGCGAACGCCCGGTGCTGCTGTTCTCGGGCGGCAAGGATTCGATCTGCCTGCTGCGCATCGCCGAGAAGGCTTTCCGCCCCGGCCGCTTCCCCTTCCCGCTGATGCACATCGACACCGGCCACAACTACAAGGAAGTCACCGACTTCCGCGACAAGCGTGCGGCCGAACTCGGCGAACGCCTGATCGTGCGCTCGGTGGAAGACTCGATGAAGCGCGGCTCGGTGGTGTTGAAATCCGCCGATGAATCGCGCAACAAGCATCAGTCGGTGACCTTGCTCGAAGCAATCGCCGAGTTCGAATTCGACGCCTGCATCGGTGGCGCACGTCGTGACGAAGAAAAGGCCCGCGCGAAAGAACGCGTGATGAGCTTCCGCGACGAGTTCGGCCAGTGGGACCCGAAGAACCAGCGGCCGGAACTGTGGAACCTCTACAACGCCCGTGCCTTTAAGGGTGAGAACATCCGCGCGTTCCCGATCAGCAACTGGACGGAAATGGACGTATGGCAGTACATCGAGCGCGAGAAGCTCGAACTGCCCTCGATCTACTTCGCCCACACCCGCCCGGTGGTGCGCAAGGGCACCCTGCTGCAGCCGGTGACCGAGCTGACGCCGGCCAAGCCGGGCGATGTGGTGGAAGAGGTGATGGTGCGCTTCCGCACCGTTGGCGACATCACCTGCACCGCGCCGGTCGAGTCGACCGCGAGCACAGTCGAGCAGATCGTCGTCGAGACCGCCACCACCACGATCACCGAGCGCGGCGCGACGCGACTGGACGACCAGACCTCGGAAGCGTCGATGGAGCAACGAAAAAAAGAAGGCTACTTCTGAAAGAACACGCATAGATCTACTGCGCGACCTCATCCCGGGGCCTGTGATGCTCGCCGTACTGCATGTACGGCTGCGCCTCTCGACCCCGGCCTGACCCCGCTCGCTACGATCTCTGCGCGTCCTTTTGTAGGACTTAACGAAAGAACCTAGAGATGTCCGCGATGGAACACCTTCCGACCCAAGAAAACGGCCTGCTGCGCTTCATGACCTGCGGCAGCGTCGATGACGGCAAGAGCACGCTGATCGGCCGCCTGCTGTACGACACCAAGGCGATCCTCGCCGATGCGCTCACCGCAATCGAGAAGACCTCGAAGAAGCGCGGCCACGAAGTGGTCGACCTGTCGCTGCTGACCGACGGCCTGCAGGCCGAGCGCGAACAGGGCATCACGATCGACGTCGCCTACCGCTACTTCGCCACCGGCACGCGCAAGTACATCATTGCTGACGCACCGGGCCACGAGCAGTACACCCGCAACATGGTCACCGCGGCCTCCACCGCGAACCTCGCGATCATCATGATCGACGCGCGCAAGGGCGTGCTGGCGCAGACCCGCCGCCACAGCTACATCACGCACCTTGTGGGTATTCCGCACCTGGTCGTGGCGGTGAACAAGATGGATCTGGTCGACTACGACCAGGCCACGTACGAGCGCATCTGCGCCGAGTACCGCGCCTTCGCCGACAAGATGGGGCTTACCGCCCAGGGCTTTGATGTGCGTTTCATCCCGGTGTCCGCACTGGCTGGCGACAACATCGTCGACCGCAGCGAAGCGATGCCCTGGTACGAAGGCCCGACCCTGCTCGACATCCTCGAAACCGCGCCGCCCGCCGGCACGCACGAGCGCAGCGAATCCTTCCGCTTCCCGGTGCAGTACGTGATCCGCCCGCAAGCCTCGGACGACCCCGAACTGCACGACTACCGCGGCTTTGCCGGGCGTGTCGAATCGGGCACCGTGCAGGCGGGTGACGCCGTCACGGTGCTGCCCTCGGGCATCGAATCGCGCGTCAAGGCGGTGCATATCGGCGGCGAGCCGATCGACGTCGGCCACACCGAACAGTCCGTGACCCTGCTGCTGGAAGACGAGGTCGATATCTCGCGTGGTGACATGATCGTCAAGTCCGGCAAGGTGCCGGAAGCGAAGAAGGAATTGCGCGCGATGCTGTGCTGGCTGTCGGAAACGCCGCTGTCGCCGGCCCGCACCTACCTGATCCGCCACACCTCGCGCACCGTGAAGGCCAAGCTCTCGGGCATCGCCTACAAGGTCGACATCAACTCGCAAGCGCATGTCGATGCGACGCAACTGGCGGTGAACGACATCGCCGAGGTCGGCTTCAAGCTCGCGCAGCCGATCTTCGCCGACCCCTACACCAGCAACCGCGAAACCGGCGCCTTCATCGTCGTCGATGAGTCGACCAACAACACGGTCGGCGCGGGCATGGTGCTGTAAAGAAGCCTTGCCGCAAGAACAGGGCAACCCAGACGGGTTGCCCATTTTTTGGCTCGCGGGTGGATCCGCGCGCTGCTCGCAAATACAGCCGCGCTCGCCGATGAGGTCGCCCCCACCCGGTGCACCGCGGCGCCCCGTCCGGTCATAATCGCGCTCAGCCCACACGCCAAACGGGAACACCGCAACATGCTGCATCGCGTGTTACTGCTCTTAGCCGCGCTGTTCGCCATGCCAGCCGTCGCTGGCGACATCCGCTTCCCGGGCGGCGATACGCCGGAGGACAAGCGCTGGGATTTCGTACTCGAGATCCTCGCCCTGTCGCTGCAGAAAGCCCCTGCAGGCGACACGCCAGATCGCATCGTGCGGCTGCCGGCGCAGATGCAGGCGCGGCGGATTGCGGAACTGAGCAGCGGTCATCTGGACGTTGCGGTCGCCATCGGCAGCCGCGATCTGGTGCGCCAGCCGGTGATCTTCATTCCATTGCCGCTGCAACGCGGCCTGCTCGGCTGGCGCCTGTTGCTTGCAAACGCTGAGGGGGCGCGAAAGCTCGCTCATGTGCAGTCGCTCGACGACCTGCGCCCGCTGCGGATGGGCTTCGTCCGCACGTTTGCCGACTATCCGGTGATGCTGGCCAATCAGCTCAGGGTGGTCGACGGCGCGGACTACCAAGGCATGTTCAAGATGCTCAAGGCAGGCCGCATGGACTACCTCTCGCGCGGCGTCGGCGAGATCTTCGCCGAGCACGAGGCCTTGCGTGAGCGCGGCAACAGCACGCTGGTGATCGAGCCGCGGCTGGCACTGCACTACCGCGCCGACTGGTTCTTCGTCGTCAACCCCGCTCGGCGTGATCTGGCCGAACGCATCACCCGCGGGTTGGAGCAAGCGCGGCGCGACGGCAGCTACGAGCGTGTCTTCCAGCAGCATTTCGCGCCCGTGCTCGCGCAAGCACGGCTTGATCAGCGGCGGATCATCGAACTCGCCAATCCCGACTTTCCGGAGCTGGACAACCAGATCCCGAGCAACTGGTGGTGGATGCCGGAGCGCGGCAGAAGCAGCGCGGGCGAAGCACAGAAACCGCACTGAGCGGGGTGCCGCCGCCGGCACCCGCAACGCATCACGGCACCAACGTAGCCTTGCCCGCGTGCCGCGCCAGCAGGGCGTCCACTTCCCCGCTGCGCACCATGGCTTCCAGCGCTCTTCGGATCAGGGTTCGATCACGCGGCGACACCCGCGCGTGCAGCATCGACCAACCGATACGATAGGGCTGCGCCTTGAAAGGCAAGCCGAGCGCGTTGTCGCCCAAACCCGCCGACTCGACGGAGCGGCGATAGTAAAGCGGCGTACCGAAGAAGCCTGCGATGCGCCCGGCGTTGAGCTTGCGGACAAGTGTGTCCATGTCTTCCGAGACATCGATGCGGGCAGGATCCAGCTCCTCGAAATAAGCGCGCACCTCAGGCGGCTCAGCCCCGCGGCGCATGCGCCCGACCAAGCCGTCAGGCTGGCTTGCTGCCGCCTCGACGGTGGTAATACCTCTGCGGCGATCGACGACGAACTCGACCGGAAGTTGCGCTACCGGAACAAACTCGCGATCGGCCGGCGCGTCGCGACCTCGACTGACATTGCCAAGCACGTCGGCCTCGCCCGCCTCCGCCAGTGCGATCAAACGCTCGGGCGGCACCAGTTCGACGCGCATGACACAAGCGCTGCGCTTCGCCACCGCCGCGGTCAGTTCGGGCAGGAAACCGGCGGGCTGTCCGGCGCGCTCATACAGGTTGGCGCCACCCTGCGAGCCGAGCACAACATAGGGACGCTCGCAGCCCGCAATGGCCGACGTCGCTGCGCACGCCAGCAGCGCAGCCTTGGTCAGACGAAGCAGTGATCGCAGGGTTCGCGGCATCGCAGCGCGCCAGCAGCTCGGATGCGTGAGGCTAGCGCTGCAGGTACGGATAGGTAAAGCCCGCGAAATGCACGAGGTTGACCAGGAAGTGCGTCAGGATCGCCGCCTCGATCCGGCCATGGCGTGCGAACGCCCAGCCGTAGCCGATGCCCGCCAGTGTGGCGATCGCGGCATACAGCGGGCCACCCCCCAGATGTGCGGCGCCGAACAACATGGCGCTCAGGAGCACAGCCAGCAGCGGGCCGCCCCGATACCGCGCCAGCCCCAGTTGCAGGCGTGCCTGAATCAAGCCGCGGAAGAACACCTCCTCCGCGACGCAGGTGAACAGCAGATTGCCGATCAGGAATGGCGCCGACACATCCGGCCAGCCCGCTGTCCATCGCGGGTCCCAGCGCACCAGGCCGGCGGCGAGGCTGGCACCAACGACGCAGAGCACCGTCAAAGGCGAGGCGCGCAGCAGCGAGCGCCCCACCTCGCACCATTCAGCGCGGGACATCGCGAGTGGGCAAAGGTTCAGCAACAGCAAGCCGGCAAGCCCCTTGTCGAGGCTCATCCACACCGAAAAGGGCGCAGCGCCCGCGGCCACCTGCAGATTGCGTGCAAGCACCGGGTTCGCGACGCCGGGAACCGCATGCAGGGCCAGCGCCAATGCGAGCAGACCCGCGAGTGTCGTCAGCAGCGCCCGCCAGGGTGTCCGCTGCATCCGATGCACCGCGAACACTGAGGTCGCCAGCGCGGCGACGACCAGTACCGCCGCACCGCCGAAGACCCCGCTCACAACACCACAGGCCACCGCGGCGCCGGCTAGCCACGGCCAGACCGGCCATCGCCGCGCATACGGCGGGCACCATGCAGCCAGCACGGCAAGGCCAAGCAGTGCGGCCGTCAACATCGGGCCAGAGGCGGCGATCAAGCCACGGCGCCGGCCAGCAGCGCCGGCAGTTCGCGCATGTCGCCGAACGCGGTGGCGCCCAGCGCGGACACCCGCTCTGCAGGTGTGAAGCGGGCGAATCCCAGCACCCGCATGCCGGCGGAACGCGCCGCGCGGATGCCGTTCTCGCTGTCTTCGATCACGACGCAATCCTCGGGCGCATGACCCATCGTGTGCGCCGCGTGCAGGTAGACGTCCGGCGCCGGCTTCGGATTCGCCACATCCTCCGCGGCGCTGAAGCAATGCAGGAAGCGCCCTACGAATCCGAGGTGCTGCAGGCGCAACTGAATTTCCGCGTGACGGCTGTTCGACGCGAGACACACCGGCACGCCCTCGCGCGCAAGCTGATCCAGCACCGCCGCGACGCCGGGGATTGCGTCCGCCTCGCCGACCGACGCGTCGATCGCCGCATCCACCTGCGCAACGAAATCCGCCGGCGGCGTCCAGTGATGACGTGCCGAAAGCACCGCGACGCGATGCCGCAAGGCGGCGCCGTTGAACTCACGCAGCGAAGCCTCCGCATCGAGCGTCAGGCCGTGCGCCGCGGCGTATTCGATCAGCTTGCGGTTGGCGAGTGGCTCGCTATCGACCAGCACGCCGTCGCAGTCGAAGATCACCAGCTTCGGCGCAGCCATGCTCATTCCTCGGCGAAGCTCGCGAGCGCTGCGGCGATCTCGTCGGCGGTCACGCCTTCGGCCGCCTGCACCGGCGCACCGGCCAGCGCCGCAGCGCCTTCGTTCTTCAAGCGCCCGACCCACTGGCCGGCATCGCGACCACCGTCGAAGCCCTCGCTCTGCAGCAGCAGACGGCCTTGCGGATCGGTCAGCTTGAAGTAGAAGCGACCGTCGGCCTCGCGGTATTGCTTGAACACCGGCTTGGCGGCGGCCTTGGCGGTTTCGGCCGCCTTGGCCGTCGGCGCGGCGATCATCGGGCGCAGGCCAACCGCCTGGCGCAACTCGGCGAGCAGCGGCGTTGCCAGCGCGCGCGCCTTGCGTGCGCCTTCCTGCAGCGCCGCTTCGATCTTGGCCGGGTGTGCGACGAGTTCTTCGTAGCGCGCACGCATCGGCGCGATCTCGCGTTCGAGCTGCTCGACCAGGCGCTGCTTGGCGTCGCCCCAGCCGAGACCCGCACGCAGGTCGGCACGGAAGGCCTCGCGTTCGGCCGGCGTCGCGAAGGCGTCGAACAGCGCGGTGAGGCTGGTGCTGTCCGGGTCCTTCGGTTCGCCCGGCAGACGGGAATCGGTCACGATGCGCGCGATCGCCTCACGCAGCCCCTTTGCGCCACCTTCGAACAGCGGCACGGTGTTGTCGTAGCTCTTCGACATCTTGCGGCCATCCAGGCCCGGCAGCGTCGCCACCGCCTCGTCCACCGCCGCTTCGGGCAGTACGAAGAACTGGCGCCCCTTGCCGAACAGATGGTTGAAGCGCTGCGCCACGTCGCGCGCCATCTCGATGTGCTGCACCTGATCTCGGCCCACCGGTACCTTGTTGGCATTGAAGATCAGGATGTCCGCCGCCATCAGGATCGGGTAGCTGAACAAGCCCATCGTCACGCCATCGTCCGGCTCGTTACCGGCCAGCTCGTTCTGATCCACCGAGGCCTTGTAGGCGTGCGCGCGGTTCATCAGGCCCTTGGCGGTCACGCAGGTAAGCAGCCAGGTCAGCTCGGGGATCTCGGGGATGTCGCTTTGGCGGTAAAACACCACGCGCGAGGTATCGAGGCCGGCTGCGAGCCAGGTTGCCGCAATCGCCAGGCGCGAACGCTCGATGCGGTCCGGGTCGTCGCACTTGATCAGCGCGTGGTAGTCAGCGAGGAAGAAGAAACTCTCGGTGTCGGGCTGCTGGCTCGCGAGGATCGCCGGGCGGATCGCGCCGACGTAGTTGCCGAGATGGGGAATGCCGGTCGTGGTAATGCCGGTCAGGACACGCAGACTCATCGATGCCGCCTTGGGGAAAATTCGGACACAAAGGCGGGAGTCTACCGAAGCGCGGCCGCGAGTACGAATCGCGAGCACTGGGGCGCGGCTATCACGGGCAGTCAGCGCAGTTTACGGACCGCCCGCAGGTGGAAGCTGAATTCGAGTGCCTGCACGGTGCTGGGCGGGCCACCCCAAACCGGAAGCAGCGCTTCGGCCGCCTCACGCAACAAGCCGTCGCCGTGTGCCTCGGCATGCAACCGAACCGCTGACCAGGATTTGAGATAGGCGATCACACCGGCCAGATCGGCCAGCACCGGCATGCGGATGCATGGCACATCGATATCCGGGTATGGCAAAGGCACCGCCCGATAGCCGCCCCACAACAACTGGTTCTGCGGCGCCCAGTAGGCCGCGATCGGGTCGAGCACGGCACGGCGCAGCGCCGCATCGAACGCCGGATTCAGCGAAAAACCGCCATAACCCCACGCCGCAAACAGGCCGCCCGGTTTGAGCACGCGATCCAGCTCCGGGCCAAAACGGTCCATGTCGAACCAGTGCAGCGCCTGCGCGACGCAGACCGCGTCGAAGGTTTCGTCCGGGAAATCGGTCGCCTCGGCCGCCATGGCCCGGTAGCGCACCTTTGGATGCGGCTTGGCATGGGCGATCTGCGCAGCGGACAAGTCCGTCGCCTCGACCCATTCAAAGTGCCGTGCCAGCGCCACCGCCGCCTGGCCGTTGCCGGTGCCGCAATCCCACGCGCATCCGCGCGCCGGTGCGGCGTCGGCGATCCACTCGAAAAGCGCCGCCGGGTAGCCGGGACGCACCGCGGCGTAATGCGCGGGGTCGGCGGAGAACAGGTCGATTGCCATCATCAGGCTCCTCGTAGCGGCGGGCGCGATGCGCTTGTCGTATGCTTCGGCGCTCAACCTTCGGAGGATACTGTGAAGTCCATCATCACCCTGCTTGCCGCCCTCGCGATCAGCCCCGCCTTTGCTCAGGATGCCGGCGCCGAACTCGCCGCCCGCACCGCCAAGGAAACCGGCGCCGTGACCACGCCCTCGGGCCTCGTCTTCGTCTCGCTGAAGGACGGCACCGGTGCGCAACCGAAGGTCACCGACAAGGTGCGGGTGCACTACCGCGGCACGCTGCCGGACGGCAAGGAGTTCGACAGCTCGTACGCGCGCAACGAGCCGGCCGAATTCCCGCTGACCCGCGTGATCCCGTGCTGGACCGAGGGCGTGCAGAAGATCAAGGTCGGCGGCAAGGCCAAGCTGGTTTGCCCGCCGAGCATCGCTTACGGCCAGCGCGGCGCCGGCGGCGTGATTCCGCCGAACGCCACGCTGCAGTTCGAAGTCGAACTGCTCGCCATCGTCAAATAAGTCAACGCGGCAAAGCCCCGCCACCCGTGCGGGGCCGCCGGGGCAAATTCCCAGATAACTGCCAAGACAGGCGAGCTTGATCTAGCTCAAAAAACGGTGCGCCAAGAGGCGTCCAATAGGTCCATGGATTCTTGCCGGCTCCGGCATGGAGCGGGCACTCCGGAAAGGAGAATCCGCCATGGTCGCACCGCTTGTCCGCCGCAGCGCACTCCTCGCGCTACTCGCCCTGATCGCCACCGGCGCCTGGTTCGGCTGGCGCCAGCTGCAACCCCCGCCTGATCCTAGCGGCTTCACGTCCGGCAACGGCCGCCTCGAAGCCACCGAAGTCGATGTCGCCACCCGTATCGCCGGTCGCCTCGCAACGCTCACTCCGCGCGAAGGCGACGATGTGCAAAAAGGCGCCGAACTCGGGCGCGTCGACGCCGACGAGATCGCCGCCCAGTTGAGCGAAGCGCAGGCCGGTGTTGCGCGGGCGAAACAAACCGCCGCCGAAGCGCGGGCGGGTGTCGCGCAGGCTCAGGCCAGCCGGCAGCTCGCTGCCGTCACACTGGGCCGCACCGAACAGCTGATCACCCGCAACTTCCTTTCCGCCGCGCAGCGCGACCGCGACCGCGCCACGCTCGATACCGCCGATGCGGCGTTGCTCGCCGCACGCCAGCGTGTCGCCGAAGCGGAGTCGGCCGTTGCCGCCGCCGAAGCGGTCGTGACGCGCGTGCATCACACGCTGGCCGACATGACGCTGACCGCCCCGATCAGCGGACGGGTGCTGTACCGGCTGGCCGAACCCGGCGAGGTGTTGGCGGCTGGCGGCAAGGCGCTGACCCTGCTCGACCTGGACGACGTGTTCATGTCGATCTACCTGCCCGAACGCCTGGCCGGCGCGGTGCCGCTCGGCGGCGAGGCGCGCATCCGGCTCGATGCCGGCGGCGACTGGATTCCCGCGCGGGTGAGCTATGTCGCGCCGCGCGCACAATTCACGCCACGCGAGGTCGAAACGCGCACCGAACGGGAGAAGCTGATGTTCCGCGTCAAGGTGCGGGTGGATACGGCCTGGCTGGCGCACCACCGGCTCGACGCCAAGCCGGGCATGCCCGGCGTTGCCTGGATCCGGCTCGACCCGCAGGCCGCGTGGCCAGCGAACCTGCCGCAACACTGAGCGGAGTCGGAGCATGGGCACGCCAGAACGCGTCGCCCGCCTTGCGGGCGTCAGCCACCACTACCGCGACAGCGTCGCGCTGGACGGCATCGACATCACGCTGCCCGCCGGCTGCATGGTCGGTTTCATCGGGCCGGACGGGGTCGGCAAGTCGAGCGTGCTGGCGCTGATTGCCGGCGCACGCAGGATCCAGCACGGCACGGTGGCAGTGCTGGGCGCGGACATGCGGAACGCCGGCGCACGCGCGGCGGTGCAACCGCGTATCGCCTACATGCCGCAGGGCCTGGGCCGCAACCTCTACCCCACGCTGTCGGTGTTCGAGAACGTGGACTTCTTCGGCCGCCTGTTCGGCCAGCCGCGCGCCGAGCGCGAGGCGCGCATCGCCGACCTGCTCGCGGCCACCGGACTCGCGCCCTTCCGCGACCGCCCGGCGGCGAAACTCTCAGGCGGCATGAAGCAGAAGCTCGGGCTTTGCTGCGCGCTGATCCACGACCCGGATCTCCTGATCCTCGACGAGCCCACCACCGGCGTCGATCCGCTCTCGCGCCGCCAGTTCTGGGAGTTGATCGCGCGCATCCGCGGCCGCCACCCCGGCATGAGCGTACTGGTCGCCACCGCCTACATGGAAGAGGCCGAGCGCTTCGACCATCTCATCGCGATGGACGCCGGCCGCGTTATCGGCGAAGGCTCACCGGCCGCGCTGCGCGAAGCGACCGGGCGCGGCACGCTCGAAGAGGTCTTCATCGCGCTGCTGCCCGAGGCGCGCCGCAGCCAGCACCGCGCGCTGACGATTCCGCCGCGCACGGCCGGCGCGGCCGAAGTGGCGATTGCCGCGCAGGGCCTGACGCAGCGCTTCGGCGACTTCACCGCGGTGGACCATGTGAGCTTCGAGATCGGGCGCGGCGAGATCTTCGGCTTCCTCGGCTCCAACGGCTGCGGCAAGACCACGACGATGAAGATGCTGACCGGCCTGCTGCCGCCGAGCGAGGGGCTCGCCGAGCTCTTCGGCTGCGCGGTCGACGCCAGTGCGCTCGATACCCGCCGGCAGGTTGGCTACATGTCGCAGGCCTTCTCGCTCTACGGCGAGCTGACGGTGCGGCAGAACCTGCTGCTGCACGCGCAGCTCTTCCACCTGCCGGCCGCACGCATCGCACCGCGCATCGCCGAACTGGTCGAGCGCTTCGGGCTCGCGCCGCATCTGGACGCCACTGCCGACGCGCTGCCGCTGGGCATCCGCCAGCGGCTGTCGCTTGCGGTGGCGGTGGTGCATGAGCCGCAGCTCTTGATCCTCGACGAACCCACCTCGGGCGTGGACCCGATCGCGCGCGACGACTTCTGGCGCCTGCTGGTCGAGCTCTCGCGTGAGCAGGGCGTGACGATCTTCATCTCGACCCACTTCATGAACGAGGCCGAGCGCTGCGACCGCATCTCGCTGATGCACGCCGGCCGCGTGCTGGCGAGCGACACACCGGCCGCGCTCCGTGCCGCGCGCGGCGCCGACACACTCGAAGCCGCCTTCATCGGCTACCTCGAAGAAGCCTCCGGCGCCACCGACGCGCCGGCAACCGCAACTCCGCCCAGCGCCGCCCCCGCGCTGCCGCACCGCCCGCCGCCGCGCTTCTCGCTGCGCCGCCTGCTCGGCTACGCCTACCGCGAAACCCTGGAGCTACGCCGCGACCCGATCCGCCTGACGTTCGCGCTGCTCGGCTCGGTGCTGCTGATGTTCATCCTCGGCTATGGCATTTCGATGGATGTGCAGGACCTGCGCTTCGCGGTGCTCGACCGCGACCAGAGCCCGGAGAGCCGCGCCTACATCGAGAGCTTCGCCGGCAGCCGCTACTTCATCGCGCAGCCGCCGATTGCCGATGCCGCCGCACTCGACCGCCGCATGGCGAGCGGCGAGCTGGCGCTGGCGATCGAGATTCCGCCCGCCTACGGCCGCGACCTGCGCGCCAGCCGCACACCGACGCTGGCCTTTTACGTGGACGGCGCGATGCCCTTCCGCGGCGAGACGATCCGCGGCTACGCCGAAGGCGCGCACCAGACCTATCTGGCCGATCTCGTCGCACGCAAGACCGGCATCGTGCCCAGCGCGATGCCCGCCGACCTCGAAGTGCGCTATCGCTACAACCAGGACTTCAAGAGCCTCTACGCGATGGTGCCGGCGGTGATTCCGCTGCTGCTGGTGTTCGTGCCGGCGATCCTGATGGCGCTGGCGGTGGTGCGCGAGAAGGAGCTCGGCAGCATCACCAACCTCTACGTCACGCCGGTGACGCGGCTGGAATTCCTGCTCGGCAAGCAGCTGCCCTACATCGCCGTCGCGATGGTCAGCTTCGTCGGGCTCACGCTGCAGGCGGTGTGGGTGTTCGGCGTGCCGATCAAGGGCGACCTCGTCGCGCTGACATTCGGGGCGCTGCTCTACGTCACTGCCACTACCGGCATCGGGCTCTTGATGTCCACCTTCACCCGCACGCAGATCGCCGCGCTGGCCGCCACCGGGATCCTGACCATGCTGCCGACGGTGCAGTTCTCCGGCCTCACCGAGCCGGTCAGCTCGCTCGACGGCGTCGGCCCCTGGATCGGCCGCTTCTACCCGGCTACCTACTTCCTCATCATCAGCCGCGGCGTGTTCACCAAGGCGCTCGGCTTCGCAGAGCTGGCCGGCCAGTTCGCCGCACTGGCAGCCTTCATCCCGGTGCTGACGCTGTTGTGCTGGGCGTTGCTGGCCAAGCAGGAGCGCTGAGCATGAGAAGCCTCGCCAACATCTTCCGCCTCGGCCTGAAGGAGCTGCGCTGCCTGTTCGCCGACCGCGTGCTGCTGGTGCTGATCATCTGGGCCTTCTCGGGCGGCATCTACACCGCGGCGACAGGTATGTCGCGCGAGCTGCACAACGCGCCGATCGCGGTGGTCGACATGGATCGATCGCCGCTGTCGCAGCGCATCGCCGGCGCCTTCTACGCGCCCTACTTCCGCCCACCGCAGACCGCAACGCTGGCCGAGGCGGATGCCGGGCTGGACACCGGCCGCTTCTCCTTCGCGCTGGTGATTCCCGCCAACTTCCAGCGAGACCTTGCCGCCGGCCGGCGGCCCGAGCTACAGCTGGCGATCGACGCCACCAACATGGGGCAGAGCTTCATCGGTGCGAGCTACGTGCAGCACATCGTCGCCGGCGAGCTCAACGAGCTCCTCACCGGTACCCGCGTCACCAGCACAATGCCGATCCAGCTCGCCACCCGCGTGCGTTTCAACCCCAACCTCACCGGCTTCTGGTTCGGCGGCGTGATGGAGGTGATCAACAACATCACCCTGCTGTCCATCATCCTGGTCGGCGCGGCCTTCATCCGCGAGCGCGAGCACGGCACGCTGGAACACCTGCTGGTAATGCCGCTGACGCCCTTGCAGATCATGCTCGCCAAGGTCTGGGCCAACGCGCTGGTGGTGCTGGCGGCGGCGAGCTTCGGGCTGGTGGTGGTCGTGCAGGCGGTGATGCGGGTGCCAGTGGCGGGCTCGGTGCCGCTCTTCGTGCTCGGCGCCGCCTGCTTCCTGTTTGCTTCGGCCTCGATCGGTATCTGGCTCGGCACGGTGGCGCGCTCGATGCCGCAGCTGGGGCTGCTGATCATTCTCGTCGTGATCCCGCTGCAGCTGCTCTCGGGCGGCGTGACGCCGCGCGAGAGCATGCCGGCGCTGGTGCAGGCCATCATGCTCGGCGCGCCGACCACCTGGTTCGTGCGCTTCGCGCAGGCCATCCTCTACCGCGGCGCGGGCTTCGACGTGGTGTGGCCGGATTTCCTCGCGATCCTCGCAATCGGCGCGGTGTTCTTTGCCATCGCGCTGGTGCGCTTCCGCAAAGCCGTGACGCAGACTCAGCTCTAGTGCGCAACGCCTGCATTGCACTGCAACATCCAGACGCAATAATCTGCGGATTACAAACACTGAAGTTCTTCGGCGCCCTGCCGTAATAACATGCTGGAAACGCAAAGGCGCGTCGTTGCCCATGCCCATCAAGACCCGATCGCTACGCACATCGATCCTGCTGTTCGTCGCCATCGGCCTCGCACTGCCGGCGCTCTTCGCGCTACCGCTGCTGTACAAGAGCTACCAGGCCGAGGTTGAGCGCCGCATTGCGCTGCAGCTCGACCAGTACGCCAACATCCTCGCCTTCGGCGCCCGCGAACCCTTGTGGAATCTCAGTCCGGACGCAGTGCGCCCGCTAGTTGAAGCGGTGCTGAGCGATCCGGACGTGGTGCTGGTCACGATCGTCGACCGCACCGCCGGCCCGCTGCTGGAAATCAAGCGCGGCGCCGCCAACGCACAGATCCGCCAGACCGGGCGCAAGGTCGTCTATAAGGAACGCGAGCTCGGCACCGTGAGCGTCGGCGTCACCGGCGATACGGTGCGCGCGCAACAGCTGCGGCAGATGGGCGCCTTCGCCGGCACCGCGCTGCTGCAACTCGGTTTTGCCGCGGCGCTGATCTTCTGGCTGCTGCGGCGGCGCCTCGTCGCGCCGCTCGCCTCCCTCGGCAATGCCGCCGATGCACTGGCGCGCGGCGAGCTGTCGCAGGAGATCCCCTCGCGCGGCGATGACGAGATCGGCCACCTCGCGAGCCGGCTCGAAGTCACCCGGCGCGAACTGCTCGGGCTGTTCGCCGACCTGGAGGCAAAGAACCTCGCACTCGGGCGTGAGCTTGAAGAGCGCCAGCGCTCCGAAACCGCGCGCCGCGAGTCGGAAGAACGCCTCGCCACCGTGTTCGCGCTGACCGCCGCGCCAATGTCAGTCGCACGCAAGCAGGACGGCCTTTTCCTGATGGTGAACCCGGCCTGGGAGCGCACCTTCGGCTATGCACAGGGCGAGGTGCTGGGCCGCCGCGCGACCGATGTTGCGATGTGGATCGACCCCGAGGCACGCGCCAGCTGCATTGCCGAGATCGAAGCCAACGGGCGGCTCGCCGGGCGCGAGGTGTGGATGCGCACCCACGACGGCGCGGGGCTGCTGATGGAAGCCTCGGCCCGCCTGTTCCGCGCCGGAGGCGAAGAACTGCTGGTGTGGAACCTGCGCGACATCACGCAGGAACGTGCCGCCGAAGAAGCGCTGCGCGAGAGCGAGCAGCGCTTCGCTGCCCTCTTCCACCATGCGCCGGTCGCGCTGTGCATCGTCGATCTCGAACACGGCGCCGAGGTGCTGGATGTGAACACCCAGTTCGAACGCGACTTCGGCCGCGCACTGAGCGACTGCATCGGCAAGCCGCTCGCGCGCCTGGGCCTGTGGGCCGGCAATGAAGACGCGACACGCTTCGACGCAATGCTCGGCGCAAGCGATGAGCAGGAGAAGATCAGCGCCTGGACCCTCGCGGCCGACGGCACGCGCGCGTGTCACGACATCGCCGGCCGCCGCGTCACGCTGCATGGCCGCGCGTGCTTCATCTGGAGCGCGATCGACGTAACGCCGATCATCAACGCCAAGGCCGAGGTCGAAGAGATCAACCGCACACTGGAAGAAAAGGTGGCACGGCGCACGCACGACCTCGAATCTGCCAACCGCGAGCTGGGCGAGCTGCTGAACCGCCTGCAGACGGCCCAGACGCAACTGGTGCAGAGCGAGAAGCTCGCCGCACTGGGCTCGCTGGTTGCCGGGGTCGCGCACGAACTGAACACCCCGATCGGCAACTGCCTGATGGTCGCGACCACACTGGAAGACCATCGCCACGAACTCAATGCGGCGCTGGAAAGCGGCCTGCGGCGCAGCACACTGAGCGACTTCCTGACCAACCTCGCCGACGGCAACGACACCTTGCTGCGCAACCTGCAGCGCGCGGCGGATCTGGTGTCGAGCTTTAAGCAGGTGGCGGTGGACCAGATCGGCGCGCGGCGCCGGGTGTTCGATCTGCGCGAGATCGCGCGCGAGATCGAAGTCACGCTCGCACCCACGTTCCGCAAGGCCGGCTGCAGCTTCAGCAACGAGATCCCAGACGCGCTTGAGTTCGACAGCTACCCCGGGCCGCTCGGCCAGGTCATCACGAATCTCGCCACCAATGCGATCACGCATGGCTTCGAAACCCGCACCGGCGGCCGCATCACCATCCGCGCCGAAGCAGAAGGCGAACAGCATGTGAAGCTGGTGTTCGAGGATAACGGCCGCGGTATTCCCGCCGAGCACCTGCCGCGCATCTTCGACCCCTTCTTCACGACCAAGCTGGGCCGCGGCGGCACTGGCCTTGGGCTCAACATCGTGTACAACATCGTCACCGGCGTACTGGGCGGCGCCATCCGGGTGGAGAGTGCGACCGGCGAAGGCACGCGCTTCATTCTGACGATTCCGCGCCGCGCACCACAGCGCGCCGACGATGACGAACCGGGTGTTGGATCATGAGCGACGCAGACTTTCCGACAACGGACTATCGAAACCAGACGATGCGCGTCGTGATCATCGACGACACGCCGGTCAACCTCGCACTGATGCAGGCGCTCGTCGCGCGGGTCGAAAACTGCGAATCGCGGACTTTCGCTGATCCCCAGGAAGGCCTCGCCCACTGCATGAGCACGCAGCCGGACTTGCTGATCGTCGACTACATGATGCCGGGGCTGGATGGCATCGAGCTGATCCGCCGCTTCCGCGCAGAACCCGACAACCAGGATGTGCCGATCCTGATGGTCACGGCAGCGCACGAAAAGGAAGTGCGCTACCAGGCGCTCGAAGGCGGCGCGACGGACTTTCTGTCGAAACCGATCGACAAGAACGAATTCATCCCACGCGCGCGCAACATGCTGCGCCTGCGCCAGCACGCGTTGATGCTCGCCAACCGTGCCGACGAACTGGCCGATGCCGTTCGCCGCGCCACCGCCGACATCCATGAGCGCGAACGCGAGACCGTGACGCGGCTCGCGAAGGCCGCCGAGTTCCGCGATCCGGAAACTGGCTCGCACATTCATCGCATGGCGCACTTCTCAGCCATGATCGGCCGCGAACTCGGGCTCGATCACGCGACCTGCGACATGTTGCTGGCAGCCGCACCGATGCACGACGTCGGCAAGCTCGGCACGCCGGACGCGATCCTGCTCAAACCCGGCCGGCTGACGCCCGACGAATTCGAGATCATGAAGCGCCATGCCTCGATCGGGCACGAGATCCTGAAAGACTCCGCCTCACCCGTGCTGCGCATGGCGGCGGAGATTGCGCTGACCCATCACGAAAAGTTTGACGGCAGCGGCTACCCCGGCGGCCTTGCGGGCGAAGGCATCCCGCTGATCGGCCGCATCGTCGCGGTGGCCGACGTGTTCGACGCACTCACTTCAGCACGCCCTTACAAGCGCGCGTGGACACTGGAAGATGCGCGCGGCTTTCTGGAACAGGGTCGCGGCGCGCATTTCGACCCCGCCTGCGTCGATGTCTTCCTCGCACAGTGGGACGCAGTGCTGGCGATACGGGCGCGCTTCCAGGACTGAAGCCCTGGCGTCGCAGCGCGCCCGTGCCCGGCGAATCAGGACTTGCGCTGGATCAGCTCGACCTTGTAGCCGTCCGGGTCCTGCACGAAGGCAATCACCGTCGTGCCATGCTTCATCGGGCCGGCTTCGCGCGTCACCACGCCGCCACGCGCCTTGATTTCTGCACATGCCGCATAGGCGTCTTCCACCTCGAGCGCGATGTGGCCGTAGCCGCTGCCAAGGTCGTACGCGCCGACGCCCCAGTTGTGCGTCAGCTCGATCACTGCACCTTCGCTCTCTTCCTGATAGCCGATGAAGGCAAGCGTGAACTTGCCGTCGGGGTAATCGTTACGGCGCAGCAAGCGCATGCCGAGCACTTCGGTGTAGAACTTGATCGAGCGGTCGAGATCACCGACGCGCAGCATGGTGTGAAGAATTCGCATGGGGTTTCCTTTCGGTATCCGGTTCAGTCAAACGCCGAAGCCGTGGTTTGCACCACCACTTCGACACGGGATTCGGGTGTTTCAGAGTTCCGGCAGCGCATGGCCGCGCGCCTTGAGTTCGGCGCGCGCCTCGCGCCAGGTCGGGCACAACAGCTCGACGACTGACCAGAAGCGCGGCGAGTGGTTCATCTCGATCAGGTGCGCCACCTCATGCGCCACCACATAGTCGATCAACGCATGCTCGAAGTGGATCAGGCGCCAGTTGAGCCGGATGCCGCTATGTCGGCTGCAACTGCCCCAACGGGTCTTTGCACCAGTCAGCGATAACGCAGGCCGCGGCACGCCCGGGTGCGTCATCGCAAGTCGATGCATGTACTCATCCAGCCGCCCGCCGAAGTAGTCCAGCGCATGGCGCTGCAACACGCGCCGCAGCAGCAGTTGCGGGTTCTGCCCCGGTCGCAGCGGCAAATGCAGTTCGCGCTCGAAGTGCCCTTCGATCCAGCGCGCCCGCCCTGCGCCCGGCTGCAGACGAATCGTGCAGGGCTGGCCGAGCACCGACAGCACCGCGCCGTCGGCCAGCTCGAAACGCTCGGGCACCGGCCTTGCGGCGCGGGCATCAAGCTTCTCGATCAGCCATGCACCGTTCTTGCGGATGAAGGCTTCCGTCTCGGTGATCGTTGCGCGCAGCGGGATCGTCACCGTTACGCCCGCAGCGTCGATCTTCATGCCCAGCGTCTTGCGCGCGCTGCGTTTGAGCGTGTAGGGCACGGTCCGTGGGCCGAACACGATCTCGCGCTGCTGCGGGGGCGGCGGCGCGGCCTTGAGCAAACGGGTCACGGTCTTCATCAACATCACGGTGCAACGGCGATCTTCAAACGGTCACCGTCTGGGCCTCGCGCAGGTAGTGATGCGGAAAACGCGCGCGCATCGTGTTCTCGATCCACGCTTCGACTTCCGCGCTGACCTCTTCCGGCTTGCGGCCGGCCGTCTCGATCGCCGGGCCGATGATGATCAGCGCCTCGCCCGGGTACTTGATGAAGGCACGGCGCGGCCACAGCTCGCCGGTGTTCAGCGCCACAGGCACCACCGGCGCGCCGGCGTGTGTCGCAAGCGTCGCGCCACCGAGCTTGTAGCGGCGGCGCCCGCCCACCGGCATCCGCGTTCCCTCGGGGTAGACCGACACCCACCAACCTTCGGCGAGCCGCTTCGCGCCCTCCAGCTTCACCTGCGTCATCGCATCGGCACCGCGCGAGCGGTCGATCGCGATCATCGGCAACATCGCGAGCCCCCAGCCAAAGAAGGGCAGCCAGTGCAACTCGCGCTTGAGCACGAAGCTCTGCGGCGGAAACAGCACCGGAAAGAGGATGGTTTCCAGCGCGGACTGGTGCTTGGCAAGGATCACCGCGGGGCGTGACGGCAGGTTCTCCCAGCCTTCGATCTTCCAGTTGATCCCGAGAATCGTGTGGATCATCCGCACATTCACGCGGCACCAGCCCATGATGATGTGGTAGCGCCGCCGCGGCGGAAACGGGAAGGTCAGCATCGCGAGCAGCGCATACGGCACCGTCACGAGCAGTTGCAGCAGCAGGAACACTGCCGAGCGCAGCACCGGCCCGAACGGCATGGACGCGACACGCGCAGGCGTCTGCATCATGCGATCAACGCATCCGCAACCGCGGCGAGATCGGCGAATACCCGGGTGCCCGCAGGCACATTCGGGTCTTTCACCGTGCGCTCGCCCTTGCCGGTAAGCACCAGGAAGAGCTCGCAGCCAACCTCCTGGCCCGCCAGCAGATCGCGCAGGCTGTCACCCACGGTCGGCACGCCACGCAGGTCGGTGTTAAAGCGCGCCGAGATTTCGCGCAACATGCCCGCCCGCGGCTTGCGGCAATCGCAAGTCGAATCGGCCGGATGCGGGCAGAAGAAGATCGCGTCGATGCGGCCGCCCGCCTGGGCGAGCAGCTTGGTCATCTTCCCGTGGATTGCGTTGAGGGTATCCATGTCGAAGAGCCCGCGCCCGACGCCACTCTGGTTCGACGCCACGACCACACGGTAGCCCGCTTCGTTGAGACGCGCGATCGCCTCCAGGCTTCCGGGAATCGGACGCCATTCGTCCGGCGACTTGATGAATTGGGCGGAATCGACGTTGATGACACCGTCGCGGTCGAGAATGATCAGTTTCATGCGGAGGCTTGCGGTTTAGGCAATCCGTAATGCTATCAGCCCGGCCGATGTCGCGGACCGCCCCGGCGCACCGCATCCGCACAAACCCGGTTTGATAGCCGGCCGACAAATCCATTACAGTCGCCACCCATTTATGCGAACGGATTTGCGCACGATGCGACGTTTTTCACTACTGCTCCTGGCTTTGCTCTCGCTTGCACCACGCACCCACGCGGCCGAGGTCTCCGGCGCCGGCTCCAGTGCCGCCGCCCCGCTCTACGCCGCCTGGGCGGCCGAATGGGGCCGCAAGAGCGGTGTCCGCCTGCAGTATTCGGCCGTTGGCTCATCGGCGGGCCTGAAAGCAATCCGCGACGGCAAGGTCGATTTCGGCGCCTCGGACGTGCCGCTGCCACCCGAACAACTTGAGCGGGACGGGCTGGTGAACTTCCCCACGGCGATCGCCGGCGTCGTGCCGGCGATCAACGTCGCCGGCGTGCCGCGCGGTGAATTGCGGCTGACCGGCGCGGTGCTGGCCGACATCCTGTCGGGCAAGATCGCGCGCTGGAACGCGGCGCCGATCACGGCGCTGAACAAGGGCATCCGCCTGCCGGATCAGGCGATTACCGTGATCGGTCGCGAAGACGGTTCCGGCACGACGTACGTGCTGAGCCACTATCTCTCCAAGGTCAGCTCCGACTGGGCGAAGACGCTCGGCACCGACTTCAAACTCAAATGGCCGGCTACGACGGTGCTGGCGAAGGGCACCACCGCACAGCTCGAAACGCTCGCGAAGACCCCCGGCGCAATTGCCTATGCCGAGTTCGGGCAAGTCGAAAAGGCTGCACTGAACTACGCCCGTGTTGCCAACGCGAAGGGCGACTCTCCGCAGCCTGGCCCCGCCAGCTTCCGGGCCGCGCTGAAGGCGAGCGCATGGACCACGGCAGGCAAATTCGAAGAAATGCTGACCGATATGGCCGACAAGGATGCGTGGCCCATCACCAGCGGCACTTTCATCGTGATGCGCAAGAAGGTCACCGATCCGGCCCGCGCGGCGCAGGCCCTGGCGCTGTTCAGCTACGGTTTCATGCGCGGCGATGCGATCACCGCCGAGAACCGCTGGGTGTCGATGCCCGATCTGACCCAGGCGCGCGCGGTGAAGGAAATGAACAAGGTACGCGATGCCAACGGCCAGCCACTGGCGTGGAGCATGACCTACTGATCTTGCGTAAGCTTCGTCAAAGAAAAAGGGCGGCCAGTTGGCCGCCCTTTTTCTTTGACGGGAATCCCGCCGTCGGGATCAGACCGACAGGCGCGAGATGTCGGCGACCGCATTCATCATGCCGGCGAGCTGCTTCAACAGTGCGAGGCGGTTGGCGCGGATCAGCGGCTCGTCGTGGTTCACCATCACCTCTTCGAAGAAGGTGTCGACCGCGCCACGCAGGCCGGCGAGCGCCTTCAGCGAACCGGTGTAGTCGGCGTTTTCGAGCAGCGAACGCTGCAGCGGCGCCGCTTCGATCACTGCGTGCGCGAGTGCCTTCTCAGCCGGCTCGGCGAGCAGCGCGACGTCGATTTCGCCGATCGCGCCCTCGGCCTTCTTCAGGATATTGACGATGCGCTTGTTGGCCGCTGCCAGCGCCGCCGCTTCCGGCAGCGCGACGAACTCGGCCACTGCGGCGAGTTTGGCCGGCACATCGGCGACGCGGCTCGGCAGCGCAGCCAGCACGGCATCGACTTGCTCGACCGGCGTGCCCTGCTCACGCAACAGGTTGCGCAGGCGATCACCGATGAACTCGATGAGTGCAGGAATCGACGCGGCCGCATTGTGCTCGGCCGCAAAGCCCGCCGCCGCATCCGCCAGCAGCGCGTCGAGTTCGAGCGGCAATTCCGTTTCGATCAGGATGCGCAAGGCGCCCAGCGCCGCACGACGCAGGCCGAACGGGTCCTTGTCGCCGGTCGGCTTCTCGCCGATCGCATAGAAGCCCACCAGCGCATCGAGCTTGTCGGCCAGCGCGACCGCGCAGGCCACATTGCCCTGCGGCAGCGTGTCGCCCGCGAAGCGCGGGTGGTAGTGCTGTTCGATCGCCTGTGCGACGACTTCGCCTTCGCCATCGTGGCGGGCGTAGTACTCACCCATGATGCCCTGCAGCTCGGGGAACTCGCCAACCATCTCGGTCACCAGATCCGCCTTCGCCAGGCGCGCAGCGCGCTGTGCGGCGGCCACATCGGCATGCAGGCGCGCGGCGATCTTGCCGGCCAGCGCTTCAAGGCGGCCGATGCGATCCAGCACCGACCCGAGCTTGTTGTGATAGACGACGTTCTCCAGCCGCGGCAGGCGCGAATCGAGCTTGGCCTTGCGGTCGGTGTCGAAGAAGAACTTCGCGTCCGACAGGCGCGCACGCACCACGCGGGCGTTGCCGCCGGTGATGTTGTCGGCGATGTCGGCCTTGATGTTGGCGACGATCAGGAACTTGTTGATCAGCTTGCCGGCGGCATCCAGAAGCGGGAAGTACTTCTGGTTCTGCTTCATCGTCAGGATCAGGCATTCCTGCGGCACGGCGAGGAATTCCGCTTCGAACTCGCCGACATACACCGTCGGGTGTTCGACCAGCGCCGTCACTTCGTCGAGCAGCGCGGCGTCTTCCACCGGATGCGCGCCAACCTGCGCGGCGGCTTTCGCCAGCTCATGCGCGATCAGGCTGCGGCGGGCCTCGAACGAGGCGACGACCGAGCCCTTCTCGAACAGCGTGCGGGCATAGGCTTCGGCCGATTCCACCGTGACCGCGCCTTCACCGAGGAAGCGATGGCCGCGCGTGGCATTGCCGGCCGCCAGGCCCAGCACTTCACCCGGCACCACACGGCTGCCGTGCAACTGGATCAGGCCATGCACCGGGCGCACAAACTGGTGTGTCGCGTCGCCCCAGCGCATCACCTTCGGAATCGGCAGCTTCTTCACGGATTCCGCGACGATGCCGGCGAGCACTGCGTCGAGCGCCGCACCGGGCACGGTCATCGTATGGAAGAAGGTTTCGCTCTTGCCGTCCATCGCGCGCTCGAAGCTCGCCAAGGCGTCGGCCGAGATGCCCTTCGCTTCGAGCTTCTTCAGCAGCGCCGGCGACGGCGTGCCGTCGGCCGTCAGCGCAACGCTGACCGGCATGATCTTCTCGCGCACCTGCGCGTCGGCCGCCTGTGCGGCAACACCGCTCACGGTAACGGCCAGGCGGCGCGGCGACGCAAAGGTGTGGAATTCGGGCGCAGCGCCCACCAGCTTGTGGGCCACCAGGCCCTTGACGATGCCGTCAGCGAAAGCCTCGCCGAGCCGCGCAAGCGCCTTAGGCGGCAGTTCCTCGGTCAGCAGTTCTACGAGCAGAGTGTCTTGCATGTTGATCCGGGCACGGCGAGCGCGCCCCTCCAGAATTCGATGTTCGGTGTCGATCAGAAGTCGTGAAGGAATCGTCGCGAGCGGACCGAGGTCGACACGAGAAGCGCAGCCGTACTGGAGTACGGCGAGCATCGCAGTGTCGAGATCGGTTCGCGCAGCAGATTCATTTACGGCTTCTCAAGCGCGGGTGGCGAGTTCGGCGCGCACGGCTTCAATGCGCTGGCATTCCTCTTCGCCCAGCAGCGCACGCAGCTTCGGGTCGTCGAGCTTGGCCATCGGGAAGCCGAGGCGATCGCGCGAGGCGAGGTAGGCCTGCGCAACCAGGCGCGAGTTGGCACGGATGCGGCCGATGTAGGCGGCCCGCTCGGTGACCGAAATCGCGCCGCGCGCATCGAGCATGTTGAAGGTGTGCGCGCTCTTCAAGGCCATCTCGTAGCCCGGCAGCGCAAGGCCGGCGTCGATCAGGCGCTTGGCTTCGGACTCGTAGTTGGCGAACTGGCTGAAGAGGAAGTCGACGTTCGAGTGCTCGAAGTTGTAGGTCGACTGCTCGACCTCGTTCTGGTGATACACGTCGCCGTAGGTCACGCCCGGCGTCCACACCAGGTCGTAGACGTTCTCGCAGTCCTGCAGGTACATCGTCAGGCGCTCGAGACCGTAGGTGATCTCGCCCAGCACCGGCTTGCATTCGAGGCCGCCGACCTGCTGGAAGTAGGTGAACTGCGTGACTTCCATGCCGTCCAGCCAGACTTCCCAACCGAGGCCCCAGGCGCCGAGCGTCGGGTTTTCCCAGTCGTCTTCGACGAAGCGGATGTCGTGTTCGTTGGTGTTGATGCCCAGCGCGCGCAGCGACTCGATGTAGAGCTCCTGGATCGCGAGCGGCGACGGCTTCAGCACCACCTGGTACTGGTAATAATGCTGCAGGCGGTTGGGGTTCTCGCCGTAGCGGCCGTCCTTGGGGCGGCGCGAAGGCTGCACATATGCGGCGTTCCACGGCTCGGGGCCGATCGCCCGCAGGAAGGTGGCGGTGTGGCTGGTGCCGGCGCCGACCTCCATGTCGTAGGGTTGCAGCAAGGCACAGCCGTGTTCGCTCCAGAACTTCTGGAGACGCAGGATCACTTCCTGAAAGGTGGGTTTCACGCTCATGGGTCCAGGGCGGCCGAACCGCCGGATCGGGGCAAAAGCGCGATTTTACAGGGTTCGCGGGTTCCGGCGCCCTGATTATTGGCAAACCCCCGGAACTACTCCGACAGCGCGTCGATCGACAGGCCCCAGCGCTGCATCAGTTGCCGCAGCAAGCGCTGCTCGCCAACGGTGACCCGCCCGTCCGACTTGGCCATCACGAGAATCGCGGAACACACGGTTCGGCGCAGCGCCGGACGTGTGATATCGGCGGCGAGCCGGTCGATGCGCGCGTCTTCGAGCAGATGCACGCGCGACTGCTCGGCCTCGTCGACCAGGTCGCGGCAGCAATCGAGCAGCACCTGGACGAATTCGTCGCGCGACAAGCCGACCGCGTCGTGGATCATGTGCTGGTCGATCAGCGCGATCTCGCTCTCGTGCAGCTTGCCGTCGGCGAGGATGGCGAGGCTGATCAGGCGCGCTGCGGCCTGCGGGCTGTTGGCGGGGTAACTGCGCATACGGGTGCGATCTCCATGCTTCGATTGCGATTCGCAACAGCGTAGCGCGGTTTCCGCCCGTTCGCTGCGCGCCGGCGATACAAGCCGGATACAGCGGGCGGCTACACTGCCGCCTTTGCCAGCCTCGGTTCCTCATGCATCGCCTGCCCCGCTTCCTGTCCGAATCCCGCCAACTGCTGCGCCTTACTGGCCCGCTGGTGGCCGCGCAGATGGTGTACATCCTGATGGGTTTGATGGACACCGTGATGGCTGGCCACGCCGGGGCCGAAGACCAGGCGGTGGTGGGGCTGGGCGTGGCGCTGTGGGCGCCGGTGTTCCTGTCCCTGCTCGGCATCTCGCAAGCGCTGAGCCCGGTTGTGGCACATCATCACGGCGCGGGAGACAAGGCCGGCATCATCGCCGACACCCGCGAAGGGCTGTGGCTTGCCGGCATTTCGGGGGTCATTCCCTTCCTGTTGATGCCGGCAGTGCCCGCGGTGCTGGCGGCCGCGCAGATCGAGGCGGGGCTGGCGGCCAAGGTCACACAGTTCCTGTGGGGCATCGTGCTGGGCCTGCCCGCTGCACTGCTGACGCGCACGCTGGGCTTCTACTCCGCCAGCATCAACCACACACGCCCGCTGATGGTGTTCGGCGCGCTCGGACTCGCCGTCAACTTCTTCCTCAACTGGGTACTGATCTACGGTCACCTTGGTCTGCCTGCACTGGGCGGGGTCGGCTGCGGCTGGGCGACCGGCATCGGCATGTGGGCCGGTCTGGCGATGATGGCGCAGTACACCGCACGGGCACGTATCTACCGCGAGGTCTTCCTGTGGCACGGCTGGAGCTGGCCGCACTGGCCGCGGCAGAAGAATCTGCTCAAGCTCGGGCTGCCGATGGGCGCGGCGATGCTGGCTGAAGTGTCCGCGTTCGCTGGCGTGGCACTGTTGATTGGCCGCTTCGGTGCGGTGCAGATCGCCGCGCACCAGGTCGCGCTGAACTTCGCGTCACTGGTGTTCATGTTGCCGCTGGGGCTCTCCACCGCCATCTCGATCCGCGTCGGTCAGGCGCTCGGCGGCGGCGATCCGCGCGGCGCGCGTTTCATCGCCTGGAGCGGCGTGCTGATCGGACTGCTGATCGCGGCTGCGATGGTGCCCGTGGTGTTGCTCGGGCGCGAAGCGATCGTCGCGCTCTACACACCGGACGCTGCCGTGCAGGCAATCGCCTCCACGCTGCTGCTGTTCGCCGCAGTGTGGCAGTTTTCGGATGCCACACAGGTCTGCGCGGTCGGCGCGCTGCGGGGCTACAAGGTCACGATGATGCCGATGTGGCTGATGATCGGTGCGTTCTGGCTGATCGCGATCCCGCTCGGTGCGCGACTCGGCTACCACGGCCTCGACGCCTACCCGGTCACCGGCGTGTATGGTTTCTGGATCGGCCTGGTCGTGGGTCTCACGCTGGTCGCGTTGGGGCTGGTGCTCACGCTGCGTAGCGTCGCACGCCACCGCATCGCGGATCACGCGGCATTCTGAAATCGTCTCGCACAGGAGAGTCGCCGGAACCCGGCGGGTCTATGCTGGTCATTGATGCAGCGCCTGCGTGTTGCAGGCGGCACCAAGTCCACCCCGCAACATCCCACGCACGGAGACCTTCCATGAACGTACTCGGCATCTGCGGCAGCCTGCGCCGCCAATCGCGCAACAAGGGGCTGCTTCGCTACGCGGTCGCGAATGCACCGGCGGACATGACGATCGAGGTCGCCGACCTCTCCGCAATGCCGTTCTACAACGCCGACATCACGGCGCGCCCGGCCGCGGTGGAAGCACTTTTCGCGCAGATGGCTGCGGCCGACGCCCTGCTGCTGGTATGCCCCGAGTACAACTATTCGATGGCGCCGGCCCTGAAGAACGCACTCGACTGGGCTTCGCGCGAACCGGACAACCGGCTGCTTGCAGGCAAGGCCTGCGCGATCATGGGCGCTGGTGGTGGCATGGGCACCTCGCGCGCCCAATACCATTTGCGACAGAGCTGCGTGTTCCTCGATCTGCATCCGCTCAACAAGCCGGAAGTGTTCGCCAATGCCTTCTCCGACAGCTTTGACGCGGACGGCAATCTCGTCGACAAACGCATCCAGGATCTGATCGTGGCGCAGCTCACCGCGCTGCAAGCCCACGCCGCCCGCTTCAAGGGCTGACACCCGGCGAAATGAAAACGGCGCACGTCGTTGCCGTGCGCCGTTGGCTATTGGTATCGCGGCGATCAGAGGCCGAGTTCTTTCTCCAGGCGCTGGCACACCGTCTTCAGCACCTTGATGCGCGCGTGCTTCTTGTCGTTGGCCTCAACCAGCGTCCAGGGCGCCTGGCCGGTGCTGGTGCGGTCCACCATGTCGCACACCGCTTCGCGGTAGGCATCCCACTTGTCGCGGTTGCGCCAGTCTTCTTCGGTGATCTTGAAACGCTTGAAGTCGGTCGCCTCGCGCTCGTTGAAGCGGCGTAGCTGCTCGTCGGCGTCGATTTGCAGCCAGAACTTCACGACGATCACGCCAGCCACGTCGAGCGCGTGCTCGAAGTCGTTGATCTCCGCATAGGCACGCAGCCAGTCGGCCTCGGCACAGAAGCCTTCTACCCGCTCGACCAACACCCGGCCGTACCAGGTGCGATCGAAGATCGTGATCCGACCCTTGCGCGGCACATGGCGCCAGAAGCGCCACAGGTAGGGCTGCGCACGCTCTTCATCGGTTGGCGCAGCGACCGGCACGATCTGGAACTGGCGCGCGTCGATCGCCGCCGTCACGCGCCGGATCGCACCGCCTTTGCCGGCCGCGTCCGAGCCTTCGAAGGCGAGCATCAGTGCGCGATTGCGAAACTTGGGATGGCGCACCAGTTCCGACAAACGCCCCTGCCACTTCGCGAGCTGGCGTTCGTAGGTGTCCTTCTCGATCTGCTTGCTCAAGTCCAGCGCGGTCAGCACATCACGCCCGTCGATGCGCGGCGGAATCGGCGGCGCCACCGGGTAGTGCTGCGGCGTGTCGTTCGCCAAACGGTACTTCAGCGCCTCCAGCAATGCCTTGCCGACGCGCAGGTTGCGGTAGTTGTCGTCGGAACCATCCACCACGATCCAAGGCGCCCAGGGCGTGTTGGTGATGCGCAGCACATGGCCGGCAACATCGATCAGTTCATCGTGCGTCTTGAGCCGCGACCAGCTCTGTTTGGTCACGCGCCATGCGGTGCGCGGGTCGGATTCGAGCTTTTCAAAGCGCGCGCGCTGCGCCTTCTTCGACAGGTGGAACCAGAACTTCAGCACCAGCGCGCCTTCGTTGGCGAGCATGCCCTCGAACCGGTTGATACGCGCCATCTCGTGATCAGCCTGGTCAGCCGTGATCTTGCCGTCGATACGATCCGCGATCGGGCTGGAGTACCAGGAGCCGGCGAAGATGCCGATGCGCCCCTTCGGCGGCAGCGAGCGCCAGTAACGCCACATGTGCGGCCGATCGCGCTCTTCATCGGTCGGCTCACTGAACGCCAGCGTGGACAGGAAGCGCGGATCGAGCCATTCGTAGAGCTGGTTGATGGTCTCGCTCTTGCCCCCGCCATCAACACCGGAGATCAGCAGCATCACCGGGAATTTGCCGGCTTCACGCAGTTCGAACTGCACGTTGAGCAGTTCCACCCGCAGGGCTTCGACTTCCTTGCGGAAGGTTTTGTTGTCGATGCTGTGACCGAGTTCTGCCGATTCGAACATGGTGAAGCCCCCCTCAAGCGCCACGCTGCACGATGGAAAATCCTGGCGAGCATACGCCCGCCGCGAATTGCAAAGGGCTGACGCGGCTCAAGTGGCGACGTCGCGCAACGCTCCCAGACCCGGCAATTCCACTACACGGCCGTGCGCATCGCGGCTGAAGCGCAGCAACATGGTGCCGACGAAGCAATCGCCCTGCGCGGGCAACAGCAGATCGCCGATGCCCGAGGGCTGCCAGCGAACGCGCAGGCGATCGCCCTCGGCCGTCAGCTCGCCGCTGACGCCACCCTCGCCGCGATAGCGCCCGGCCCAGGCCGCCGCGTCGGCGGTGGCGCTTCTGGAAGCATCGGTGCGCTGCTGCGCGAACAGCCAGCGCCAGAATTCGGGCGTGTCGCGGTAGGTGGCGGTCCAGCTATCGTGCCCGACACCGGGCATCCAAACGCAGCGCACATCGGCGCCGACCGCCTGCAGCACCGATTCGACACGCTGGCTGAACTCGATCGGCACGATGTCGTCGGCGTCACCATGCGCCACCCACACCGGCACGCCACGCAAAGCGGCCAGCGCCGCCTGCCAGGCATCCAGCGCGCCGAGCGGCACGTTGTAGAAGCGGCTCATGCCGTCGTTAGGGAAACCGCCCGCAATCGGCGCAATCGCCGCGAAGCGATCAGGGAAAGTCGCCGCCAGCGCGAGGCTGCCCATCGCCCCCATCGATAGCCCGGTGAGATACACGCGCGAGGCATCGACCCGGCAATTCGCCTGCACACAGCGCATCACGGCGTCGACAAACGCCGGCTGCCACATCTGGTTCTCGGGCGTCTGCGGCGCCACCACGATTGCTGGCAGCTTCACGCCACCATCGATCAGCGCGCCGACGCCCTGACTGCGTACCCGCGCGAGGTCGTCACCCCATTCACCCCGGCCATGCAGAAACACCACCAGCGGCCACGCCCGCTGCGGGTCGGCGCTGTAGCCTTCGGGCAACGCAAGCAGGAAGTGGTGACCGAATTCGCTGGCAATCGCCGCCGGCAATTCGTGGGCCTGCCAGGCGCCCTCGCAGGCGTGCTGGATCGGCAGTGCGGTGTCGCGGGGCATGGCGTACTCCATCGGAAGTCCGGCGCCATTATCCCGCAACGCACGGGATCAGGAGCGGCGCTTTCTGACCACGGTCCAGCCGAGCAGGATCAGGGCGACGCACACCACCGCCCAGTTGCCGACGCGCGCATACGGCGTCATACCGCGGTAGCCGCGCACTTCGGCCTGCAGCACGCCGCGGGTGAAGGCCGGTAGCACGGCGTCGACCTTGCCGTCCGGCGCGATCACGGCCGTCATGCCAGTGTTGGTGGCGCGCAGCATCGGGCGGCCGGTTTCCAGCGCGCGCATGCGCGCAATCTGCAGGTGCTGCGGCTGCGCGTGGGATTCGCCGTACCACGCGAGGTTGCTCATGTTGAGCATCAGGCTCGCCTCGGGCAGCGACGCGATCAGCTCCTCGCCGAACACATCTTCATAGCAGATGTTCACGGCGACTTTCTGGCCCGCCAGATCGAGCGGCGCGGCGGAGCGGCCGCGGCTCTGATCCGACATCGGAATGTTCGCGAGCTTGTAGAACCAGCCGAAGAGTGGCGGCGAGTATTCGCCGAAGGGCACCAGGTGGCGCTTGCTGTAGCTTTGCGGCGCGGCCTCGCCCAAGGTCACCGCGCTGTTGAAGATGTGACCCTCGGCATCGCGCGTGAACACGCCCAGCACGCCCGCAGCGCGCTGCGCGCGCAAGCCATCGGCGATGGCCGCAAGGTAGTCTGGCGGCACATGTTCGAGCAGCATCGGCAGCGTCGTTTCCGGCATCACGATGATCTGCCCACGCGCTTCGCGCAGCACGTCGAGGTTTGCGCGCAGCACGGTCTCGAAACGCTCGCGGTCCCACTTCATGTCTTGCGGAATGTTGGTCTGCACCAGGGCCACCTTCACCGGCGCGCCGAAGGCTTCGGTCCAGCGCACTTGCGTGAGCCCGAATCCGGCCAAGGCGATCAGCGCCGCAGCCGCGACGGCCGGCGCCCGTGCGCTCGCGCGCCAGCCGAACACCAGTGCAGCGGTGAGCGCGATCAGCATGAAGCCGAGGCCATACACGCCGAGCACCGCGGCGTACCCGGCGAGCGGGCTCGGCGGCGTCTGTGAATAGCCGATCGCAAGCCAGGGGAAGCCGGTGAATAACCAGCTGCGCACCCATTCGGTCAGCGCCCACGCCGCCGAAACAAGGGCTGCATCGACCACCCAATGACCGTGGCGCAGACGTGCGAACAGGTAGCCAGCAAGCGCGGGGAAAGACGCCATGAAAGCCGCGAGCAGGCCGATCGCCAGCATCGCGAGCGGCAGCGGCATGCCACCAAAGCGATGCAGCGCCACCATCAACCAACCGATGCCGGCGAAGAAGGCGCCCCAACCCCAGCACCAGCCTAGCCATGCGGCGCGGCGCGGCGTCGCCGATCGCCACGCCCACAGCAAGGCGCCCAAGGCAGGCAGCATGAGCGGAAACAGGTTGAACGGCGCGTAGGCGAGTACCGAAACGGCGCCGGCCAGCGCAAGCAGGAGCGGAAGGAAGCGATTCATGGATTCGGCAGATGCGCGCCGGGCGCCAAAGATCGGCGCCCGGCTCGGTTCAGGAAAGGGCGTGCGGCGAGAAACTCAGCCGCCCACCGCATGCGTGTC
>NZ_JAYRDJ010000027.1:0-57197 GCF_041909475.1 Niveibacterium sp.
CCAGCCGTCCGGCCCTTGCTTCACGTAGCGGATGCGTTGGCCGAGCGATTCGAACAGTTTCTCCCGCGAGCTTTCCTGCGCACCATTCAATGCCACGCGCCATAGCGCGGTGCCGGCCAGCGCGCCGAAGAAGGCGTTGCCGTGCCACTCGGGGAAGCGGTTGCCAGTGTAGAACATCAGGCCGGCAGGGGCGATCGAGGTGGGTACCCAGTAGCTGACGGGTTCGGTGTAGTCGGGCGCATGGGTGCCGCCGCCGATGCGGCAGGTGTCGCCGACCGGATCGCCGTAATTGCAGCCGTAGCTGCGGATCGGCCAGCCGTAGTTGTTGCCGGCGCGGATCAGGTTCAGTTCGTCGCCGCCTTGGGGGCCGTGTTCGGTTTCCCACAGCTCGCCGGTGTCCGGGTGGATCGCGGCGCCCTGCGGGTTGCGGTGGCCGTAGCTCCAGATTTCCGGCCGCGCGCCACTGACGCCAAAGTTCGGGTTATTGCTCGGGATGCTGCCGTCGCGGTTGAGGCGGATGATCTTGCCGAGACTGGTCGTGAGGTCTTGCGCCGGGCTGCCCTTCTGGCGTTCGCCGAGCGTGACGAACAACGTCTTGTCGCTGCGGAATGCCAGGCGTGAGCCGAAGTGGCCGCTGCCACTGACCTTGGGCACCTGGCGGTAGATCACCGTGATGTCCTGCAGTGCATCGCCGACCAGCCGGCCGCGCGCGACCGCGGTGCCGGCGAGGCCCGCCTCGGTGCCGCTGCCGGGTTCGGCATAGCTCCAGTAGATCCACGGCGTGCTCGCGAAATCGGGGTCGAGTGCAACGTCGAGCAAGCCACCCTGGCCCCCGTTCGCCACGGCGGGCAGATTGTTGAGCGTGGCCTGCACGGTGGCGCCGTCTGCGCTGAGAATCACCATCGACCCCGCCTTCTGCGTGACCAGCATGCGGCCATCGGGCAGGAAGGCGAGTCCCCACGGGGCGCTGAGCGTGTCGTTGAGCACCACCGCCTTGGGTGCAGTGGTGGGCGGCGGCGGGTCGGGGGGCGTGGGGGGCGTTGGCGTTGCGGCGTCGCCGCTTCCGCCGCCGCAGGCGAGCATCAGCAGGCTGGCGGCTAACGCAAGGCAGTGGCCACGCCGCGCAAAGGCGCGGGCGGCCGCAGCGTACGACTTGATCACAGTGTTCATGGCAGCCCCCCGGCAGCCCCGGCCCCGAACGGCGCGGGTGCGCCATGATGCGGCGCCCGGCGGGCAGCCGCAATATGCCGGGCGGCTACATCTGCTTGAACAGATGGCCGAAGCTGCGGCTGACTTCGAGCTTCTCGGGGTTGCCGCGCACCGCCACCATCAGATGGCCGCGCTCGTCGCGCGTTACGGCGGAGATCGCATCCACCTTCACCAGGGTCGCGCGGTGGATCTGCCAGAACTCGTCCGGGTCCAGTTCGGCCACCAGTTCGCGGATCGGCTTGCGGATCAGGGCTTCGAACTCGCAGGTCTGCACCCGGGTGTATTTCTCGTCAGCGGTGAAGAACAGGATCTCGCGCGTCGCGATCATGCGGATCGCGTTGCCGACGCTGGCCTGGATCCACTTCAGGTAGCTCTTCTGCGTGCCGCCGTTCATGCTGCCGGCGAGCTTCATCAGCATCTGGTTCAGATCCGGCGGCGGTTCGACCAGGCGCGCCTTCAGGCGCTCGACGGTGCGCGCCAGCCGATCCTGCTCGACCGGCTTCATCAAATAATCGACGGCGCCGCGCTCGAAGGCCTCTACCGCGTACTGGTCGTAGGCGGTGACGAACACCACATGGGCGTGCTGGCACACCTCGCGTGCCGCCTCCAGGCCGGTCCGGCCGGGCATGCGGATGTCGAGAAACGCAATGTCCGGCTTCAGGTTCTCGGCCATCTCCACGGCTTCGTCGCCGTTCTTGGCTTCACCAACAATCTGAAGCTCCGGCCAAGCCTCGGCCAGCGCGAGGCGGATCTGGTCGCGCATCAGGCGTTCGTCGTCGGCGATCAGGGCGGTGGGCATGGTTGGACTCTCGTCGGTGAGGCAGTCGGGAATGGTCAGAATTATCGCGGAGCGCGCTCACACCTTAAAGCGGAACAGGACACAGGCTTCGCCATGGATCGTCCTGGCAGAAGATTCCAGTCGATCCACCGCACAGGCCGCCAGCACGCGTTGCCAGAAGGCGCCGGCAGCGTGGTTGGCCGCGAGGTGATAGATCTCCCAGTTGCCCCGGTGCAGGCGGAACAGTTGGCGCACGGCGGCGCTGCCGAGTCCGCGGCCGCGGAAGCGCCGAGCGATGAAGAAGTAACCGAGGTTGAGGTCGCTGTCTGCATGCTCGCATTCCGCATCGACGATGGCGAAGCCGGCAAGCTCGCTGTCAACCCGCATCAGGTAAGCACTGGTGCCGGGCTGCGCAAGGTAATCGCGCTTTGGGCGGATTGCGTAGCTGCCCGCCTCGCTGAAGCGGACTTCGCAGGTTTCGCTCAGATCGTAGTTGTAGAACTGCATCAACGCTTCGATGCGTTCAACGTCGTCCGGACCTGCGGCGACGAGTTCGATTTGGGGCGCTGTGGGCATCGTGGCCTGATTTGTGGACCCACCCTTTCGGGTGGGCCGGTGGTGTCAGCAAACCTTCGTCTGCTGCGCGTCGTCGTCGCGGTAGGGCAATTCGATCGTGGCGGCAGTGCCGCCGCCTTCGTTCGGTGTGAGCGTCAGCGATGCGGTGTTGCCGTAGAGCAGGCGCAGGCGCTCGCGGATGTTGGCGAGGCCGACGCCGTCCTTGGCATCTGCGGTGAAGCCGACACCGGTGTCGCTGACTTTCACGCGCAGCTTGCCGCGGGCGACTTCCGCCTTCACATCGATACGGCCACCTTCGGGTTTCGGTTCAAGGCCGTGCTTGATGCAGTTCTCGATCAGCGTCTGCAGCATCATCGACGGAAACTCCGCGCAGCTGAGGCCTTCCGGCGCATCAAAGCTGAACGCGAGCCGCTCTTCCATGCGCACCTGCATGATCTCCAGATAGGCCTGCGACATCTTCACCTGGCGGCCGAGCGTGCTGCGTTGGGCGTCGTCGCGCATCTGAGGAATCGCCGCACGCAGGTACTGGATCAGCGTCTTCTGCACCTGCGAGGCGCGTTGCGGATCGGTACGGATCAGCTGATCGACCGAGGCGAGGGTGTTGAACAGGAAGTGCGGTTCGATCTGCGCCTGCATCGCGTGCAGCTTGGCGTCGGCCGCTTCGCGCTCGAGCCGCGCCATGTCGGCGGCGACGCGGGCGCTGCCGGCATCGAGCTCCGCACGGCGCTTCCCGCCAGCGAGCAGTTTCATGATGGCAAGGCTCACCACCACTAGGAAGGCGATCGGCGCAAAGTCGATCGTGCGCTGCGTGTCTTGTGCGCGTTCTGAGGCGGCCTCGACCTCGTTGCGGATGCGGTCCTCGATCGCCTGCGCCTTCTCGGGCGTGAGCCCCGGCACATTGCGCAGCTCCGGCAGGCTGATGTCGACGTCGGTGTTCTCGGCGCCGTCGGTGACCTTGATGCCGTCGATGCCGATCTTCACATGCTGCGAGACCTTGCCGTCGCGATCGCGTTCGATCACTTCGATGCCGCGCGGGCCGATCTTCACATCCTGCGAATCCTTTTTGCGCCGCGCCGTCGGGGCGGACTGCGCGCTCACCGGCGCGCTTGCATCGGCGGCTTCAGCGGCTGCGTCCGCCGCGTCTGCAGCTGCGTCAGCGGCGTCTGCTGCTGCGTCGGCTGCGTTGCTGGCATCCGGCGTGGGTGACGGCATGGGGGCATTGGGGGCCATCGGCGCCTTGGGGGCGACGGGCGCTTTGGGCGGCGCCGGCATGCTGGCGGTGCTGTCACCGTTGTCGCCGCGGATGATTTTGACGACCGAGTGCTTGTCCGGCTTGATCAGGCTGTTCGCGATGCCGGCGGCAATCAGCAGCAGCAGGCCGACCAGCATCAGCCGGCCCCAGGTCAGGCGTTGCAGCCAGGTGCGGGCGCCGTCATCGGCCGCCGCGTTGCCCGCGTTTGCCGCCTCGTAGGCCGACGTCGTGCCGGCGCCGCGCTGCACCGAAATGCCCTCGACGCCGATCTTCACCTGCTTGGCGATGCTGCCGTCCGGGTTGCGTTTGATCACGTCGATGCCGTGCTCGCCGATGTTGACCGACTTGCCACCCACTGCGGCATCGATTGCCACGCTGCCACGGGGTTTTGCACCACGCGCGATCTTTGTCGCCACCAGTACCAGAATCGCGGCGAACACCAGGCCGATGAACTCGCCGCGGCCCGACAGCGCGTCGGAAGCAATGCCGGCGGCGATGAAACCGAACACGCTGACGAAGATCAGCCGCCACCAGCCCACCACCGCGAGCCAGTCGGACAGGCGTTGCCAGCGTTCGCGAAACTCGGTTCTGAGGCTGTCGGGGCCGACCAGCCACAGCTTCCAGCCGAACAGCGCCATCGTCAGCGCGGCGGCGGTGATTACCGAGATCCAGGCGCGCATGCCCAGCGTGGCACCGATCAGGCGGTGCGCGACCAGCACGCCGAATCCGGCCAGCAGCAGCGAACTCCAGTCAGTGCGGCGGATCCAGCCCTCGACCCGTTTGTGGGTTTCGTTGCTGTGGGTGTCTTTGGCTTCTTCAGTCATGGTGTTTCCGTACCCGTTTCAGCAGGCCTCGTGGGCCAGGCTCGGTGTGGCCGAGACCACGACGATACCGGAGAGCGTTCCGGGGAAGGGGGGCAGTTCGCCGCCGAAGGCGACTGCGGCGAAGAGCAGGATCGCACCGGCGGTCAGCAGGGCGATCAGGGTGGAGCCTTTCATTGTGTGGCCTCGCGCTTGGGCGGCCGGGGTGGTGGCCGTTGCGGGGCAATCTACGGTGAAGCGAGGCGGGCGGCAGCCGGGTTGCGACGAACTGCAGCGCGCCTGGGATGGAATGCAGAATTGCCGGATGATTGGTGGCGGGCCTGCGTGTGCCGCGGCGGGCTGGCATCATGGTGGGCCGGATGCGGTGGTCCGTACCCAATCTCTTGCCTGTGGAGTTCCGATGTTCTCGTTGCGCCTGTTGCCCTCGCTTCTCCTTGTCGCCGCGCTGTGCGGCCTTGCCGGCTGCGACCGGGGCGACCCCAATTCACCCGTGGCGCAGCGGCGCAAGGTGTTCAAGGAAATGACCAAGGCGCGCGAACGCCTGCTGGCCTATGTGAAGGAGACGAAGGATTTCGACGCGGACGCTGCGATTCGCTACGCGGAAGACATCCAGCGGCTGTCGCGCCAGCCGTGGCCGCTGTTTCCGGAGATGAAGCAGGCGGGCGACGTGGGGCGTGCGACCGATGCGGTGTGGCAGAAACCGGAAGCCTTCCACCAGCTGGCCAAGCAGATCCAGGACGACGCCGATGCGCTGCTCGAGGCCTCGCGCAAACGCTCGCTCGATGCGATCAAGCCGGCCGCGCACAAGCTGGAGCAGACCTGCTCCCGCTGCCACGACCAGTTCCGCCAGTCCTGATCGTGCTGCGGGCTGGCTGAAGGAATCAACGCCATGACGGGTAAGCCGCCGTTTGACGCGGTAACGCTGCGGCCCGAGGGCCAACGCGCAGCGCTTTACCGATACGGCAGTGTGCTCGCTGAGCTTCGCCCCGGTGAGTCGGCGCAGTGTTTCGAGGTCGGCGATGCGGTAACGCCGGCTCGGCCTGCGGTGGCTCTCGCGGAGCCGGTCAGCGCCGGCTGGCTGCTGCATTTGCCGGCCGGCGCCACGCTGAACATCGAACTTCCCGCGCATGCCCACTGGTACGGGCAGGGCAGCTTCGTACGGCAGACCTTTCCGCTCGACCGCATGAGCCTGGCCCCCGCACCGCTGATGAGCTGGGATAACGGCCCCGCCGGCCACGGCTGCATCCAGGAGGCCTTGTGGCTCGCTTCCAGCGGCCTCGCGATCCAGGCCGAGCAGCTCAGCGAATCCTTGCACGCTGGCATCAACCCGCCTGCTGACGCCAATGCTGATGCCACGCGTGGCTGGGTCTCGGTATTCGAAGCGGACGGCGTGCGCCCCGCGCTGTGCGGCGACCCGGCGGCGCGGCGGCTTGTGCTGCACACCGAGCAGGCGACGAGCTTGCGATTGATCGCCGCGGCCGATCTGCCAGCGGCTTACCGCGCTGCGCTTGGCGTGATCGGTCACCCGACGGCGATGCCGCCCGAGCCGCTGCTCGCCGCGCCAATCTGGACCACCTGGGCCAAGTACAAGGCCGACATCAACGCCGAGCGGGTGCTCGAATTCGCGCGCGCGATCCGCAGCCACGGCTATCCCGGCGCCACGCTCGAAATCGACGACCGCTGGCAAGCCGCCTACGGCGCGACCGAGTTCGACCCGCAACGTTTCCCCGACCCCGCCGGCTCGGTCGCGACGCTGCGCGAACTGGGCTTTGCCACCACGTTGTGGATCACGCCATTTCTCGCCGCCGATACCGCCAATGCTCAAGAAGCGGGGCGCCACGGTTACCTCGTGAAGCGGGGCGACGGCTCGCCATATCCGGTGCGCTGGTGGCAGGGGGAAGCCTGCCTGCTCGATCTGACGAACCCGGCGGCGTGCGACTGGTGGGCCGACAAGCTCAAGGCGCTGCAGGCTGCCAGCGGCATCGCGGGCTACAAGTTCGACGCAGGCGAGGCCAACTTCCTGCCCGCCGATGCCGCCACGCATACGCCGATCGAGCGTAGCGAATACAGCCGGCTGTGGGCCGGATTCGCCGCCACGCATTTCCCCTATGGCGAGGCGCGCTGCGGCTGGCGCGGCCAGCGTAACGCGATCCTCTACCGCCAGTGGGACAAGTTCAGCACCTGGGGCGAGGACAACGGCCTCGCGTCGGTCGTCACGCAGGCGCTTGCACTGGGCCTGGTCGGCTACCCCTTCGTGCTGCCCGACATGGTCGGCGGCAACGCCTACGGCAACACCGTGTCGCCCGAATTGATGATCCGCTGGACCCAGGCCTGCGCGCCGATGCTGGCGATCCAGTTCTCGATCCCGCCCTGGGAGCTGGGCGAGTCGGTCGACGCGATCTGCCGCCGCTATGCCGAACTGCACGTCGCGCTCGCACCGCGCCGGCTCGCCGCCGCAAAGCAAGCGACGCTGGACGGCACACCGCCGATCCGGCCGATGATCTGGGCCGCGCCGGATCGCGCCGAAGCGGCGGCGATTGGCGACCAGTACCTGCTCGGCGACGATCTGCTGGTCGCACCGGTGCTGGTCGAAGGCCAGACCGCACGCGACGTCTGGCTGCCGCCCGGCCGCTGGCGCGATGACTGGCGTGGTGCAGAACACCCCGGTGGCTGGCTGCGCGACTACCCGGCGCCGCTCGACATGCTGCCGATGTTCGAGCGCCTCGGCTGATCCACCTAACGCGGTTGCGCCAAGGTGGGCAGCCCCTAGGCGAGCCCGGTATGCAGCAGCGCGTCCAGAAAGGCTTGCGCGGGGAGCGAGAGCACCTTGCCGCGCAGGTGAACCACGGTCCAGGGGCGTTTGAGCGAGAAATCGGATACCGCCAGCACCGCCACGCGCGCCGGATCGAGGTGTTCGCCCAAGGCATGGCGCGACAGCACCGCGAGCCCGAGGCCGCTCGCAACCAGCTCGCGAATTGCCTCATTGCTCGCGAGGGATAGCCGCACGTTCAGTGTCAGCCCCACTTCGCGCAGATGCTGATCGATCGCCAGCCGCGACCCGGAGCCCGCTTCACGCAGCAGGAAGGGCTCCTGCGCCAGCGCCCGCAGTGCCACGTTCTGGCCGACCGCCCAATGGTCGGCCGGGGCAATCACCACATACTCGTTGTCGAGAAACGGGTAGGACACGATCTCCAGATCCGCAGGCGGATGCGACATCACGTAAAGATCGTCCTGATTGCCGCGCATCCGGGCGACGATCTGGTCGCGGCTCGCGATCTCCAGCTGGATGTCGATCTCCGGATAGCGCTTGCAGAACGCTCCGAGCATGCGCGGCAGGAAGTACTTGGCGGTGGTGACCAGCGCGACCCGTAGCACCCCGCGCCGCAGACCCTTGATCTCGTCGATCGCCGATTCGAAGCGGTTCCATACATCGTCGAGGCTGCGCACGGTGTCGATCAGTTCTTCGCCGGCGCGGGTCAGCGTCAGATCGCGACCTTGCTGTTCGAACAGCGGCAGGCCGATGGTGTCGGCGATCTGCCGCACCTGGATCGAAATCGCCGGCTGTGTCAGGTGTAACGCATCGGCCGCGCGCGTGAAACTGCGGTGCTTCGCCACGGCGGCGAAGGTTTCGAGTTGGCGGAAGGTGATGCGCCGTCGCGGCATGTATTTGCTCTAACTAATGCTGAGTCTTTGCTAGTTTAATTGGAGTTAATGCGCGACGCTTGGCAATCTCTCTCCGAACCCGATAGCCACCACGAACTGGAGACAAACCATGCGCCACTACCCCATCGACAGTCCTGAAGCCAAAGCCCGCCTGGTTGCGCTCGCGCTGCTCGCCGATGGCGCGATCGACCTCAACGAGATCGAAGCGCTGGAACGCCACGAAGTGGTGGCCCGCCTGGGGCTGGATAACTCGTGCTTCGAGCGTGTGGTGCGAGAGTTCTGTGAAGACATGCTCGTGTCGGCCAACCGCGGTGCGTTCGGCCAGATCGAACTCGACGAGGAGACGATCGACACCTTGCTGGCCGACATCCACGACCCGCTGACACGCAAGCGGATGCTCCGCGCGGTGCTCGACATCGTGAATGCCGATGGCCGCTTGGCTGATGGCGAGGCCGTGCTGGTCAGCCACGCGATGGAATGCTGGGGGCTCGATCTGTACGACGTCGCCAACGCCAGCCGGCTGCGGCGTTTCGACAGCGGGCAGCCGGCCATGCCGGCGGTTGCTGGCTGAACGCCCCGGGGGCAGGGCATGAACCCGGTGGACCGTCCGTTCAGCCTTGCGGTGGGCAGCCTGGCGCGCTCGCCGTGGCTGCGCGATCTGGCGGCGCGGCGCGATCGCGTGCCCGCCGATGAACGCGCCGACATGCCCGAGATCGAAGAGGCCTATCGCGTGAGCTTCAGCGATGCGGTGCGTACCACCGACGCGCCGCCGTTGCGCGCCGATCGCCAGGCGCAGGACGCGCGCCTGCGCAGTTACCGCGACATCGCAAGCTTGTGAGCGAGGGCCGCCACTACCGGTATGCGCAATAAATTCCTCGGCACCGGTGAGCCTGGCTATCACCCCTTGCGAAAGTGCCGCACCGTCATCGCCGGCTTGCGCTATGCGGTGGCCTACGACTTCAGCGTCGCCTATAAGCTGGTACTGTCGGCCGTCGTTCTGGTCGGGGCTTTCCTGCTTCGCAACTGGGTCGATGTCATCCTGATCCTCTTGGTGACGGGGCTGGTGCTGATGGCGGAGTTGTTCAACAGCGCCATCGAAGCGCTGTGCGACTTCGTTGAAGTGCAGCACAACGACAAGATCGGAATCATCAAGGACATCGCCGCAGCGGCGGTGGGCGTGAGCATCGTGATCTGGGCGCTGGTGATTGCGTTTGAAGCCACCCGAATCTGGGCGCGCCTCTGAATCGTGTGCCGGCGCGCGTCGGCCGGCAGACTGCGGCTTGCTTTACCATGCCGGCTTGCCGCCGCCGGGCGGATTACCTTGCTTACCCGATGCGCCCCACGCCGACACCTGCCAGCCGACTGCCGCCCAACAAAAGTGGTCTGCATCCGCGTAACCGCCAGCGCGGCCGCTACGACTTCGCGCAACTGATCGGATGCAGCCCGGAGCTGGCGCGCTTCGTGGCGCGCAACGCGTATGGCGATGACTCGATCGACTTCGCCGACCCGGCTGCGGTGCGCGCCTTGAATGCGGCGCTGCTGAAGTTCAACTACGGTGTCGATCACTGGGCATTGCCACCGCAGTATCTGTGCCCGCCGATTCCCGGCCGCGCCGACTATGTGCACTACCTCGCCGATCTGCTGGCCGAGCGGCATGGTGGCGAGGTTCCAACCGGCGATGCGGTGCGGGTGCTCGATGTGGGGGTCGGTGCGAACTGCATCTATCCGTTGATCGGCCACGGCGAATACGGCTGGCATTTCGTCGGCTTCGACATCGACCGCGCGGCTCTGGACTGCGCACAGGCGATGCTGGACGCGAACCCGCGTTTCGCCGAGGCGATCGAACTGCGCTTGCAAGGGAATCCGCGTGCGATCTTCCGCGGCATGATCGGCGAGCGTGAGCGCTTCCACCTGACGCTGTGCAACCCGCCTTTCCACGCTTCACTTGCCGAAGCGCGTGCCGGCAGCGAACGCAAGTGGCGCAACCTCGGCAAGGACGATCCGGATGCCGCCTCGCCACGGCTGAACTTCGGTGGGCACGGCGCCGAGCTGCACTGCCCCGGCGGTGAGGAAGGCTTCATCCGCCGCATGATTGCGGAGAGCGCTGACTACAGCGAGCAGTGCCTGTGGTTCAGCAGCCTTGTCTCGAAGGCGACGACGCTGCCGGTGGCGCTGCGCGCGCTGCGTGCGGCGGGCGCGCGCGAGCATCGCGTGATCGACATGGCGCAGGGGCAGAAGCGCAGCCGCATCCTCGCCTGGACCTATTACGACGAAGACGAGCGGCGCGCCTGAGCGACCGCCCCGGCGTCGCCGCGCCAGCGTAAATCGCTGGCGCGGTGCCTCAGCGAACGCGATGGATCAGAAATCCTGAACCGTCGGGCGCAGCACGATCTCGTTGATATCCACCTCGGCGGGTTGCTCGATGGCGTACGCGATGGCGCGGGCGACCGAGTCGGCCGGAATCGCGATCTTGTAGAACTCGCCGACTGCCTGTGCGCTGGCCTCATGGCCACTGCCCAGCTTCAGTTCCGAATCCACCGCACCCGGCAGGATGGTGGTGGTGCGGATCGCACCGCCGACCTCGTGGCGCAGGCCTTCGCTGATTGCGCGCACCGCGAACTTGGTGCCGCTGTAGACCGTGCCGCCCGGGCTGAACACCTTCACGCCGGCAACCGACGACACATTGATGAAGTGACCTGACGCCTGCTTCTGGAACACCGGCAGCGCGGCGGCGATGCCGTACAGCACGCCCTTGATGTTGATGTCGATCATCCGGTCCCATTCCTCGACACGGGTTTCGCTCATCGGTGCGATCGCCATCAGGCCGGCGTTGTTGATCAGCACATCAATGCGCCCGAAGCTGCGCACCGCGGTGTCGACCAGCGCACGCAGATCGTCGGCCTTCGTCACGTCGGCGGCGGCCACTTCGGCCTTGCCACCGGCTGCGCGGATCTCTGCTGCGATCTGATTCAGGCGATCCACGCGGCGCGCGCCGAGGACGACGCTTGCGCCGAGCGCGGCGAGGTGGCGCGCGGTGGCTTCGCCCAGGCCGCTGCTTGCACCGGTGATGACGACCACTTTGCCTTCAATGTTCTTGCTCATGTTTCGGGGCTCCAATGCTTGGGCGGGTCGGCGACCCGCGATGCCGTGCAGTATGGGCGTGGTCGAAATGCCAATAAATGGAAGTGTTAGGATTTCAGAATTCCAATAATTGGAATTCTTTGCCGATGCTCAATCGACTCGAAATGCTGCGTGTTTTCTGCGCCGCGGCGGATGCCGGCAGCTTCAAGGGGGCTGCGATGCGGCTGGGCATCTCGCCGCAGGCCGTGACTCGCGCGATCCACGAGCTCGAAGCACTGCAAGGCGAGCTGCTGTTCCACCGCAACACCCGGCGCATCCAGATCACGGCGTTTGGCGAAGCGCTGGCGGCGCGGGCTCGGGCCTGCGTGGGCGAGCTCGACGCGCTGTTCGCAAGCGCCAAGGATCAGGAGCAGAACGAACTCGCCGGCGTGGTGCGTCTTACCGCACCAAGCAGCATCGGCCGCCTGCGCGTGCTGCCGGTGCTGACGGCGCTCGGTAGCGCGCATCCGCAACTGCAGCTCGACGTGCGTTTGAACGACCAGATCGTCGACGTGGTGGACGAGCGCATCGACATTGGTTTGCGCATCGGCTTTCCGCGCGACAACCGCTTTGTTGTACGCGCCGTGGCGAAAGTGCATTTCCGTGTCGTCGGCACGCCAGCGCTGATTGCGCGCGTCGGCTTGCCGGCCAGCATTGCCGAGCTGGACCGCGTGCCGACGACCGGCATGGTTGACCGCAACACTGGCCGTGCGTGGCCGTGGCTGTTTGCGGACGGCGAGCACGCCGCCCCCGCCCAGCCTGCGTTCATGTGCGACGACGCCGAGGCCGAGGCTGCCGCGGTGCTGGCAGGCATCGCCTTCGGGCAGATCCCCGACTTTCTCGCCGATCAGCACATTGCAGCCGGGCGCCTGGTGCCGGTGCTGCAGGATCTGGCGCCCGATCCGTGGGATCTCTATCTCTATCGGCCGCAGCGCGGCCCGGTGCCGGCACGCATCCGACTGGTGTTCGACGCCTTGGTCAGCGCGCTGTCCGTGCCCTAGTCGGCAGCGAGCAAGCGTTCGATGAAGGGCGCGAGGCGGTCGAGGTCGAAGTCCATCGCCGGCGCCCAGCAGTGGATCTCGGTGCGCGCGAGGCCGGGTACCACGGAGGGCGACAGCGCCTGGAACAGGAAGACGCCGGTTTCCTTCGCCAGGACGTGGTGGCGTGCGGTCAGCGCGGCGGCGTCGCCCCGGATGTAGAGCTGGAAGAAGTTCACCTGCGGCACGCTCGGGTTGATCGTGATCGCATCGAAGCGCGAGAGGATTTCCGCGGCAGCCTGTGCGTGCGCCACCCACTGGTCGATCTGCGGCAACGTCCGCTGCAGGCCGGTACGCGCCGCAGCGATGAAGGGGCCTTGCGTGCGCAAGCGGCCGCCGTGTCGCACCTGCCACACGCGCGCTTCGCGGATGAAATCTGCACTGCCGAGCAGCATCGCGCCACTGAGCCCGCCGAGGTCTTTGTAGAAGGACACGTACATGCTGTCGAACAGCGCGGCGATCTCTGCGTAAGACTTGCCGTAGAACGGCCGGCACGACCAGATCCGCGCGCCATCCAGATGCAGCGGCACGCCGCGCGCGTGGGCCCAGTCGCGCAAGGCGAGGATGTCATCCCAGGGCGGCAACTGGCCACCGAGCGGCCGACAGGGCAGCTCAAGCAGGGCGCAGCCGGGTGTCTCGCCCAAGGTTTCGAAGTCCTTGGCGGCAGGCATGCGTTCGGCGGCGAATTCCGGCGCACCAAACTGCAAACGGTGCATGCCGTGCAGAAAGTGATAACCGCCGTGCTCCGCGAATTCGGGATGCGCGCTGGGGTGCATCGCCACACTGAAGTTGCCGCGCCGCCCGCACCACACACGCAGCGCAATCAGTTGCGCCAGCGTGCCGGAGGGCATGAACACTGCCGCTTCCTTGCCGAACAGTTGGGCGACTTCGGCCTCGAACGCGGCGAGGTAGTCGCCTTCGCCGTAGTTGTCGAAATACTCGTTGCCATCGAGCGAATCGGCAATCTCGTGCAAGACCTCGCGCATCGTGCGGCGCGCGCCGGCGCCGGAGAGGATGTGCTGGCAGTGCGGCAGCACGTCCGCGGCGCTGAGGGGCGTTTCGGATCGGGTTTTCACTGGGCACTTCCGTTCAATCGTTGAGGGGGCCGATAGGGGCAACGGCTGCGCTGCCGGTGATGGCCTCGATCGTGCGGCGGATGATGTCCACGCTGTTGTCGAAGCAGCCGTGCGCGCTGGCGATCTGTCGCTCACCGTTGCTGACCTGCGTGGCGTCCAGCAGATGCAGGCGGCCGTCAGGCAGTTGCGTCGGGTCGTTGGCGAATTCCTGCGGCGGCGCTTTGTCCCACCAGAAGGCCTGCCAGGTGGCGAGGCCCGCCAGCGCATCGCGATGCCAGTATTCGCCGCTATTGCAGGCGGGGTCGAACGCGGTGGCCATGCCCAGCAGCGGTGTCTTGTGCCAGCGCTCCAGCGCACGGCTGACGAGGTAGAGCAGCGACTTGCGGTAGGGGCCGACGCTATCGTCGAGCTCGCGCTGATCGGACAAGGTGTGGATGTTGAAGCGCGCCGCCGGCAGGCGCGCTTCATCGACGGCGGCTTTGTAGTGGGTCAGCGCGAAGTCGATGTCGCAGGCCGGCGCGTAGAGCGTGCAACTTGCTGCGCCGAGTCCGTGTTGCGCGAGTTCGCTCAGCAGCCGCCCGCAGACGAAGGACCCCGCGGAGTGGCCGATGAGGTGAAGTTCGAAGCCGGCGCCGGCGCTCTTCGCGAGCGCTGCGATCTGCGCCGCCAGCACGTCGAGGCCCCGGCCGTCGGCTTCCGATCGGGCGACGTTTTCCTTCATTTCGCTCCACATCGCGCGCACCAGCAACTGCCGGCAGAGCGCTTCGAGCGCCCGGTCGGTGGCGTCGACAACGCGGTCGCCCAGCCCGCGAACCGGCTCGGCTTCGCCGGGGAAGTGCTTGCGGAAGCCGTCGGCCAGCATCTGGCCGATGACTTCGGCCCAGCCGCTCTTCCAGGTGACGAACAGCGGATGCAGGCCGTTGTCGTCGAAGGCCGGGCCGAGGGTGCGGATGCGCTTGATCGAGTCCGCTTCGCTGTTGAGCCCGCCGTGGGCGTACACCACCAGCCGGCGCGGGCTGCCCTTGGCTTGCGCCTTGAAGCGTGCGAGCGGCTGTTCGTACGCGACGAAGCGCGCGTTGTCGGCGCCGTCCGCAACCTGCGGCAAGCGGCGCAGCAGGGTACCGTCGTTGCCGGTGACCAGCGTGTGCCAGTAGGCCGTCTCCTCGCTCCAGACATGGGCGCGCGCGGCCAGTGCATCGCCCGATGCCGACAGCAGGCCGCTGCCGCCGCTGCGCGATGCAACGAAGTACTGGCGGCTCTGCGCAGGCGCGCTACGCTGACCGTTGGCGCCGCCGATCGCGAGCGGTACACCCAGACCCGCGACCCACGCGTCGAGCCCGTTGTCGGCCCAGTCCTCGTAAGGCAGCAGCGCAAAACCGCCGGCGCCCCAGTCTTCGCCCCACGAGTTCTGCACCACGAAGCCGTTCTCGTTGTAACCGACCAGCGCGAACGCATGGCCGCCCATGCCGGGCTGCCGTGCGATGGCCGGCAGCGTGGCGTGCGACACCCGCGCCGTGCCCTTGCGCGGCTTCAGATGCCAGCCTGCATGCACGTTTGCGGCGACGTAAACCGCGCCGGCTTGCGCGATCGCGGCCTGAATGTCGACGACCGACTGGCGATCGACGCGGTAGTACACGCCCAGTGGCCGCGTCACCGCATCTTGGGCCCAGCTTGAGTTCGGCCGCCGCCCACGCGCACCCCACAGCGATTCCAGGCACACGCCGTGCCGGTGCCAGCCCTTCAGCGCACCGCGCGCCGACGAACCCTCGTAACGCTCGCCTGGCCACTCGTCGTAGAAACGGGCGAGCTGGTAGAACATCCAGGGGCTCACGCGCTGCGAGGCATCGAGTGTGAAGCCGCTTGCACGCCAGCGCAGGAAGTTCACCACCGCGGCAAGGCCGAATCCGGTGCAGGCGCCGTCCTTCTTCTGATCGAGCACGAGGCCCGCCTTGCGATAGGCCGGCAGCAGCTTCGTTACGGCGGCGTCGTCGGGCCAGCGTTGCGGCAGGCTCATCACCGGCGGGCGGTAGGGCAGGTCGCGCAGATCGAGCCGGTCCGGCCGTGCGTCGAGCAGGATCAGGCGGCTGCCGAGTTTGAGCGTGCGTTCGGGCATGACGGTGGGCTCCTCAGAAGGGATCGTTGCCTTCAGGCTAGCAGGGGCGCGCTGCAACGGGAAATCGGGCGCGCCATCGCGCGCCTGCTTGCGGATGCTGCAGCGCGCAACGCGCTGGCAGGCGCGGGCGGCGTTTGACCCAACGCAAACGTCATCGCGCAAGTTGGCGGCGCTACGTAGAACTACGCGCCATTCTTCTGTGTACCGGCCGTAATCCGTCTGTCAGTGCCGGTCTGAGGACCGGCGCATATTAGAAGGAAACACCACCATGCTGGACGCACTCAAACTCAAAACCAAGATCCTAGTGATGCTCGGCAGCGCCTGTGCCGCGGTGCTGGTGCTGCTGATTGCCTCAGCGCTGGAGCAACGCAACACCATGATCGAAGGCCGCAAGGCCACCATTCGCGCGGTGGTCGAATCGGCCCACCACGCGATGGCGTTCTACCAAGCCAAGGAGGCCGAGGGTATGCCGCGTGACGCGGCACAGAAGGCGGCGCTCGACGCAATTGCGCTGATCCGCTACGGCGGCGAGGACCACAAGACCGAGTACCTCTACGTCTATCAGATGGATGGCGTGAACCGCTACCACGTGCGCAAGGAACTGATCGGCACCAACGTTGCGCAAACCCTTCGTGATGGTCGCGGACGTTACCCGGTGCAGGATCTGATCGACGCGCTCAACGGTCGTGCCGATGCCTTTGTCGATTCGATGTTCCCGCGCAAGGCCGGCGCAGAGCCGGTGCCCAAGCTGCAGTATGTGATGCGCTTCGAGCCATGGAACTGGTTCGTCGGCACCGGCGCATGGATGGATGACGTCGAGCGGCAGATGCGCGATGAGCTGATCGCCGGTGTGGCGCTGTTCATCGGCGTGCTGGGCGTGGTCGGTGGCATCGGCTGGGCAGTGTCGCGCAGCGTACTGCGCCAGATCGGCGGCGAACCGGCTGAGGCCATCGAGGTCATGTCACAAGCTGCGAAGGGCGATCTGACCGCCAGCGTGGGCCGTGCGGCGCCGGGCAGCGTGCTGGCATCGTTCGATATCGCGCGCATGGCAATCCACGACGTGCTCGCAAAGATTCGCGGCGAATCGGCCCGCATGCGCGACGGGGCCTCGAACATTGCGGCGGTATCGGGCCATGTGGCGGAGCTCGCTCAACAGCAGGTGGATGCCACGTCGAGCATGGCAGCCGCGGTCGAGGAGATGACCGTCAGCATCGGGCATATCTCGGATTCGGCGCACGACACGCAGGCCTACTCGGAAGAAGCCGCGCGCCTTGCGCAGCAAGGGCAGGCCCAGGTCGAACGTGCTTGCGCGGGCATCCAGGCCCTCTCCGGCACTGTGACGGATGCTGCGACGCGGATCGAGGTGCTGGCGCAGCGCGCCGGCCAGATCGGCGGCATCGCCTCGGTGATCAAGGACATCGCGGGCCAGACCAACCTGCTCGCGCTCAATGCCGCGATCGAAGCCGCACGCGCCGGTGAGCAGGGGCGCGGCTTCGCCGTTGTGGCGGACGAAGTGCGCAAGCTTGCCGAGCGTACTGCGAGCGCCACGGTGGAAATCGAGACCATGATCCAGGCGATCCAGAGCGAGACGGGCGCCGTCACCGATGTGATGCAGGCCGCGATGCCGCAGGCGGACGAGGGCGTGCAACTGGCCAGCAGCGCAGCCGAAGCACTGCGCGCGATCCGCGACGGTGCGACGCAGACGCTGGAGCGGATTCGCGATGTGGCCGATGCCACCCGCGAGCAGAGCGAGGCTTCCACCAGCATCGCGCAGCGTGTGGAAGACATCGCGCGAATGATCGAGCAGACCAACGGCCGTATGCAGGAAACTGCGGGCACCGCGCGCATGTTGTCGGCGAGCGCCGATGCACTCGATGCACAGGTGGGCTACTTCAAGACCTGAAACTCACCGGTCTTCAGCGGGCGCGAACGCATCGCGCCCGCGTTGCGTTCATGCGCAGCGCAAGCCGGCTCCTTGTGTTGCGATCGCCCGTGAAGCGCGGCCGATGCTCAAGCCCGAGTCCGGGGCGCAGATCGAGTCAGTCGGACTTGCGCTGGTAGCACTGCGGGGTAACGGACCCGGTGGTGCACGCATGCTTGCTGCTGTCGAGCTGGTAGCCGCGCTCGTCCATGCACGCGGCGATGCTTTGTTCGCGCTCTGCGATGTCCGCGGCAGAGCGGCCTGCGTTGTCCTTCTGCACCGCGAACTGGCAGTCCCACAGATCGGCGTCCGGGTTGCGCGTGCATGCGCTGGCGACGAGCACCAGCAGTGCAGCGAGAGGGATCGTCCGGTGCCGCATCGTGCCGTGCCCCGGTGTGCTCAGCGGCCCATTCGCCGGTCGTAGGCTTGCGAAAAGCGCTCCGGCAATTGCGGGTCGTTCTTCGTCTCGCCCTTGGAGTCGAACTGCACCTTTACGGCGCCGTCGGGCAGGCGGGTCACCGTGACCGTCACGTCGATACCGTTTTTCGTGCCGCGGATCAGGCCGCTGTTGGGCTCCGCGTGCATGATCGTCACGCCGGCATCCTGCACGCCACCGAGTGCAGCATTCCACGCGCGTTCGTACTTCGACGGGGCGGGCGGTGCCGGGTAGCTCACGCAGGCGGCTGTCATGGTCAGCGCCGCGAGTACGGCGATCCAGGTTCGAAGGGCGAGTCGCATGGCGTGGCTTCCAGTTGCGGTGGATCGCTGCATTCTAGGGCGGTGAGCAAGCCGGCGCGAGCGTCGGACGCGGGTTGGCGCAAGCTGCGCGCCGTTTCGCTCGCCAGCTGTGCGCTCGACGCGGCAGAATCCGGGCTGCGGAATGGCCGCGCTGATTGGCGAAATCATGACACCCCGACTTTCCTGCCCGCTGTTGCTTGCCGCGCTGATTGCGTGCCCCGCCATGGCGGCGGACAGCGCCATCACCGCATACGGTGCCTTCCGCAGCGGCGGCAACTTCCAGAACAGCACGACCGGAGAGAACCTCAAGGTCGAAAGCTCCGGCACCGGCGCAATTGCGCTGGACTTGCCCTACGACGACAGCCGGCAGTTGCAGCTTTTCCTGTCGCACCAGCGCTCGCACCTTGACTACACGCAAACCGCTGCGCCGAAGACGGCCGCCACGCTGCCACTGGCGGTGACCTACTTCCACCTCGGCGGCACCTACTTCTTTGAAGGCCCGGTGGGCAGCGGCCCCTACGTGGTCGGCGGCCTTGGCGGAACGCTGCTCGCGCTCGAAGGCGATGGCTACGGCAATGAGCTGCGGCCCTCGATGAACCTCGGCGTCGGCTACCAGTTCATGCTCGGCAAGCACGCCGCGCTGCGCCTCGAAGGCCGCTTCTACTCGACGCTGATCAACAGCAGCGGCGGCCTCTTTTGCTCAGGCGGCTGCGTGCTGCAGATCCAGGGGGATCTCTTTACGCAGGGCGAGGGGATGCTTGGGGTGTCGGTGCCGTTCTGACTGGATCTATCCGGACCGAAATGCGGCGCTAGGGTCATCCGATCCATTCGCTTGGCGGTACGAAGGTCAGCATGTCGAACCCGTGGGTTTGAAGACAGTTCTTCACTGACTCATGCACCACAACGGCGCTGGTGTTCTCCGCGAGACGGAACATCAGTGCGCCGAGCGCTTTGTTGTCATCCAGCGCGACGGATTCAAAGTCGGTGTCGATTAACCCGTCAACGCTTGATCCAATGATTTTCGACTTTGCCGCGTCGACCGCCGACACGAGCCCGATCAGGTTGCAGGCGAGATAGTCGTCGGTCACAAATGGGCGGCTACGGTGTCGGATGATTGCAGGGTAGGCGTCGAGGTTACTGACTCCCGCGTCCAGAAGCGCTTTGTGCAGACGCCTTGTCATGAGCAGGGCGTCAACATTGCGTAGCTCTTTGAGCTGGACGCCGTAATCGGCATGAAGAAAGACTTCGATCGGCTGGGTTGGTGGATTGAGGAATCGCCGTCCGAGTCGCCACGAATCTTCGCCCGGTGGCGGAGCGATCCCCTCCACTAGCGCAGGATCATCCCAATCCTCCGGAGCAATGCACTCAAGCATGTAGTAACTGCTCATCCCGCCCTCTCCTGGATTACTTCGTTGAACATCTGCTACACCTCGCGCGCTTTCTTCACGAGTTTAGACGTGTAGATGTAGTTGGTTGGTTTTGCGTTGGTGTGGAGGTAGCCGCTCAAACGTTGCGAAACACCGTTGAGGCGGTTAATCAGCGCATACGGCGGTTTGAAGCGAATTCCTTGGCCTTTCTCTACTTTGTACGGGCATTTTGGGTCTTGCGCTTGAAGGCCGTTCATCCGGTCCGCAATCTTGTTCAGAAGCTTCTGTACGAACTCCGAGTATGGATCGATATGGCGATCATGAAACAGTCCACGGGCCACCTTCATCGCCGACTTCGCATATTTGGCCTTACGAATGATGTATGTGTCTCCGCTCCACCACGACACTCCACGCATTGAGTTGTTGCTTGGCAACCAGATGCCGTTCTCGCCGTTGTTAACGTCGTAACCAATATCGTTTTCGATTTTGCCCTTGTCCGCGAATATCCAGAGCAGGAGCGTTGGAACCTGCTTCAGCGCTTCATTGCCTGGGATGAGGTGGTGCGGGTTTGGGGTGATTTTGTGTGGTTTCTGGATATTCAATTCATCTGCCACTGCGGGCTCCAGAAACCAGTCCTGAGGACGGGGGATACTCATGTTTTTTTCGAGCTCACCCGGGTCATTGTCGATCAATTTGTCCGCATCCTCTTCCCAACTGGCCTCGTCCTTACTGACTGGCAGCGGATCAGGTTTCGCCTTCTCGTTGCTGAGACAGAAGGGGCAATCTTTCCTGGCGTGCTCCAGTACCATGCCGATCAACACACTCTCAGTGAGTTCAGTCATGTTTCTACTCTCCTGATCAAATTGGACGAGCGCCGGCACTGTCTTAAGGCGAATTTCGCCTGCAACATCTAATCAGCATCGTCATTCAAATATAGCGCAAGCTTTGAGAACGGTCTCCGCAGTGGAGAAGGGGCGCGCGGATGCTGCCGTCCTAGAACGGCAACGTCGCCAGCAGATACGCGTTACCGCGATCCGGCAGCTGACGGTAGATCGCGTCGCTGGGGCCGAGGTAGGTGCGCAGGCCGGCTTCGATGCGCAGGCGGTCGCCTTGCCAGGCGAGGGCGGCGCTGAGCACGCTGCCGCCGTCGGCAGGGGTGAATAGCCAGTCGATCTCCGTTTGCCAGGTGTCGCCGCCGTAGGCGGCGCGCAGCAGCAGGTTGGTGCGGTGCAGGTTCACCTGGCCGAGTGCCTGTGCGTTCCACGCGAGGTTGCCGGCGCGGGCGACGTCAGGCGCATAGGCGAAGGCGCTGATGGCGGCGTTGTGTGTGCGCCAGGCGTCCCATTCCGACGCGGTGCGTGCGGTGCCGTCGTACCAGGCTTCGGCGAGCACGGAGATCTTGTTCTCGCCAGTCCACTGTGTGCCGACCAAGGCTTGCCAGAACGCGCCGCCGACTTCGTCGTGCCAGGGCGATGCGGTGGCGAGCGGGATCCCCGTGTGCCAATCGCTGACGAGGCGGGTGGCGCGCTGACCCCAACGGGCCGAAGCGTGCACCTCGAGCGAATCAAGCGGCACCGACGAAAAGCCGGCGCCGAGGCTTGCGCGTTCCTGCGCACCCCAGCGGGCGAGCAGATGCAGGTCCGCCATCGACGTTTGCGCGAAGCCGCGCCAGGCGAGCGCCTGCTCGTCGCGCCGCAGGGCTTCGTCACTTTGGCCCGGGTTGGCGAAGACCAGCGTCGAGGCCAGGCGCGAGCTGAAGTGTTCCAGCATTACCACCGGCACGCCTTCGAGCTGCTGGTCGATCAGTGCGCGGCGATTCTCGCGCTGTACCACGTCGAGCGGGCGAAAAGCGAAGCCGACATCCCAGCTCACCACTTTCTTGCCCAGCGTGAAATGCAGCGGGCCGGCCTCGCCTTCCCAGAACAGCTCGTCGACGCGGCCGTCACGGTTGACGCCGCCCGGGTCGCAGCTTGCCGCCCAGGCCTGCCCGGCGAAACCGACCTGTCCGACGCGGCCGCGCAATCGTACTTCGCCGGCGCCACAGTCGCGCCCCGCGCCGAGCAGGCCGGCGGCGGGTGCGAGGGCGGAATCCGGGTTGGCGCTGCGTGCTTCGGCCTGGGCGCGCAGCGTCCAATCCAGTGTGGTCTGCGGCCAGTCGGCGGCGCTTGCAACGCCGCTCAACAATGCTGCCGACAGGGCGATCAAAGACTTCATGGCGCGACCGTGTTGCGGGTCAGGTACATCGGGTTGAACCATGCTTCCGGTGCTTCGTAGGCGATGCGGCTGCGGTAGTGCAGCACGGTACGGCGGTTGGTGAGAATCTCGTCGTCGATGATCATGCGTGTCACCTGCGGCTTGCCGGACACCGTGCCCACTTCGAAGCTCGCGCGCTTGGCGAGCTTCTCCGACACCACGAAAAGATCCGCCCTGATGGGTTGTGCGGTCTTCGTGTCCACCCAGAGCTCGATGCGGGCGTAGGTCACCGATGCCTGTTTCGCCTTCAGCGTGAGGTGGGTGCAAGCCACGCTTTCGCATTTCTCCGCTTCGGTTTGTGCCGGCGCGTAGTCTTCCGACCACGACAGCGTTGCAACGTCGCCCGCCGCAGCGTCGCCGATCAGCTTCTGCGTCGGCGTGATGCGGATCGGCCGCTGGCTGCCGGGCAGGATCATCCAGAAGTCGTCGGCCTTCATCAGCACCTTCTGGCCCTTCTCGGCCGGCGATTGCATCAGCACCAGCGATTCGCGGCCGGGGCGCAGGAAGACGAGGTAGTCGCGCTCCTTCTCCAGCGCGCCGTTCTTCATCACCTCGATGCGTGTTTCGACCTTCATGTTGTCGGCCGACAGCCGCCAGGCATCGGCGCGCTTGAGCAGGGCTTCGGGGCTTTCCGCCTGTGCCGTGCCGCACAGCAGCGCAAGAAGGATTCCGCCAAACCAGTGCCTGGTCATTAATCCGCGTGCATTTGCGAAATCCGCGGCAAGGCTTTTCATCGTCAAATCAAACATGGCCCAGCGCCTCCACAATCGGCTTCTTCACTGCGATGCGCGCGACGACGGCCGCCGAGATCATCGCCAGCACGCTGACAGCCGCGAGCGTGATCAAGGCCAGCTCGGGCGAGAATGTGATGAACAGCGGGTAGCCGACCGAGCGCCCCGGCGGCGGCGGCATCTGCAGGCCGGCAAACATCAGCGCGACGGTGACGCCGCCAGCCACCAGCGCGCCGAGCAAACCGCCCGCCGCGCCGAGTGCCGCGCCCTCGATCGCGAAGGCACGCACGAGTTGCCATGGTGAGGTGCCCATCGCCCGCAAGGTGCCGATCTCGCGGGTGCGCTCAACGATCGCCATCGCCATGGCGCCGGCCACCACGCCGACGACGATCAGGCCGATGACCAGGCCGAGCCCGCCGAAGATGCGGTCGTACAGCCCGCGCACCGCCTTGTAGAAGAAGGCCTCTTCTTCCCAGCTGCGCATCGTGAGGGGCGCGATCTGAGGTGCGAGCCTGGCGCGCATCGTGGCGGTCTGGGCCATGTCGGCGAGGTACACGCCGACGCTGCTGACCTTGTCGGTGGCGAGCAGGCCTTGCGCCGTCGCGAGGCTGGTCAGCACCAGGCGCTTGTCGATGTCCGGCACGCCACTGCTGACCACGCCGCGCACCTTCACGTCGATCGCGTTGAGCGCGCCGGCGGTGGTGGAGCCGAGCAGGGTCAGTGCACTGCCGGGGCCGGCCTTGAGGCTCTTCGCCAGCTCGGCGCCGATCAGCACATCCGGCCCCTTGGCGGAATCCTCGTTGAGCAGCTTGCCCGCCTTCAGTTGCAGGAAGGGGCCGCGCACCGAGAACTCGGCCTGCGGGTCGACGCCGCTGCCGATCATCACGACCGATTTGTCGCCGTTGCTGATGAGGCCGGAGAAGTGCAGCCGCGGCAGCACATAGCGCGCTTCGCGGTGGGTCAGCAGCGTGTCGCGCAGCGTGTCGAAGTGTTCGATGCCGAATTGCATCGGCGTGTCTTCCTCGCGATCGAAGAAGTCTTTCGTGGCGACGATCAGGTGGCCGGTGTCGCGTGCGGCCGCTTGCTGCAGCGATTCGTAGGTGTAGAGCGCGAAGCCGCCGCCGATCAGGATCGCCGCGCTACCCAGCGCAGTGAGGGTGACGGTGGCGAGCGAGCGGCGCCGGTTGCGCAGCGTGTTGCGCAGCGCGAAGCGGACCCAGCGGATGAGCGAGGTGGTCATTGCAGCACTCCGTCACGCAGCGCGAGCACACGGTCGCAGTGCGCGGTGAGGCGGTCGTCATGGGTGGCGATCAGGCAGGCGGTGCCGGCTTCGTGGCACAGCGCGCGGATCACGGTGATCACTTCGTCCGCGGTGTGCGAATCGAGGTTGGCGGTGGGCTCGTCGGCGATCAGCAGGCGCGGCTGTTTGACCAGCGCGCGTGCGATCGCCACACGCTGGCGTTGGCCGCCGGAGAGTTCGTCCGGGCGGTGCCTGGCGCGATCTGCGAGGCCGACGCGCGCCAGCATTGCCGCAACGCGCTCGCGCGCTTCGCGGCGCGGCACACCGTCGAGGAACAGCGGGTACTCGACGTTCTCGGCCACCGTCATCACCGGCACCAGATTGAAGCTCTGGAACACGAAGCCGATCGCGTTGCGGCGCAGTTGCGTGCGGCGTGCTTCGTTGAGCTGTGTGGTCGCGGTGCCAGCGAGTGCGTAGTCGCCCGTATCGGCGGTGTCGATCAAGCCGGCGATATGCAGCAGCGTGCTCTTTCCGCTGCCGGAGGGGCCGGTCAGCGCGACCATCTCACCGCTGCGCACGTCGAGGTCGGCCGCATGCAACGCCGGCACCTGCACTTCGCCGAGCCGGTAGGCCTTGCTGACGCCGCGCATCGTGACGACCGGCGTGCTGTCGCGCAGCGCGGTGTTCATTGCTTGGCCTGCGCGGTGAGTTTGAGCACGGCGTTGCGATAGCGCTCCGGCATCGTTGCGAAACCCGGCTGCGCCGCGAGTTCATGGGCCAGCTTCGCCCCGGCCTCGCCGCGGTTGAAGAAACCCGGCAGGCCGAGGAAGGTGCTCGCTGCGGTGACCTTCACCTCGTTGGCAATCGAGACGCCGCCGGCGGGGGCTTGTGCGTGCTCCGGCTTAAGCAGGGCGAGCGCGCGGTCGAGGTCGGCGATGCCGGCTTCGGCGAACTTCATCTTCTTCCAGGGGAAGGTCGCGTCGCGCCCCTGCATGGATTCGGCGGAACCGAGGTAGGCGAGCAGCAAGGGGTTGCCCGGTTCCGCGGCGACGAGCTTCGCGAACTTGTCCGCGGCTTCGGCGGCGGCGCCGGATTCGCCTGCATTGGCGCGCTGGAAGTCAGCCTGCGCGGCCTGCCAGGCGGCGGCGTCGTACGCATGGGCCAGCGGCGCAGCGAGGCAGCCGACGAGGCTGAGGGCAACAAGGATCGAGCGAAGCGGGGTCTTCATGGCGCATCTCCTGGGGTGTGAGGGAATGGCGCCAGTGTCGCGAGCCGCCGCATGGCTGGCAGCAGGCGAGCGACGAATCGACAGCGAAGGGGGGCGAAATGCGACTGTGCTGCGCGAGTCGCGGCGCGCTCAGCCGCCCTGCCTGCGCCAGCCGCGCACGTAGTCGATCGCGAATTCGGTGGGGTAGCTGGGGGCTGCGTCGGGCCGGTCGTCCGCCGGGGGCAGTTCGTAGAGGTTCAGCATCAACTGCATCGGGTAGGCGGGCGACTGCGGCGAGCGATGGATCAGCTGGTTGTCGAGGTAGAAGGCGACGCCTTCCGGCGACCAATCGACCGCGTAGAGGTGGAACTCGGTGGCGTCGATCGGGAATTCGCGTTCGAAGAATTCGTCGCGAATCGTCGGGTCGCCGAAGGGGTGCAGGCCGAAGCCCAGCGTTGCGCGCTCGCTGCCGGCATTCCAGCCCTTCAGTTCGAAGGGGCAGATCTCGGCGGAGCGCTGCGGCGTGTCTTCGAAGCCGATCATCCAGAAGCCGAACACATTGCGCAGCCCGCGCCCGCCACGGCAGCGGATCTCGATGTAACCGTACTGCGGGCAGAACAGCTGTTGCGGCGCTTGTTCTTCTCGCACGCGGCAATCGACCGAGAAGCGGTGCTGGCCCTGCGCGCTGCCGAGCGGCCCGGCAGACACGCCCGTCTGCAGGTTGCTGACCTTCACCGCACCGTTGAATTCCGGGCACCAGGGCTGCTGGTCCGCGGTGATCTGCAGCACAAGCTGGCTGTCGGCGATGCGGTAGTTCGGTCGCGAGCGCTCGCGCGAACTCCACTGTGGAAGGTAGAGCGGCAGCCAGTTGGCGGTATTGAGGGCGGGCGAATCGAAATCGTCGTTGAAGACGAGTTCGTAACCGGGTTTTTCGAGCGGGTTGCGCGGGGTGTCGGCCATGGTGTCAGTTGAGGCTTCCGGTGTTGCGCGTCAGGCGCAGGCTTGCGAATGCGAGCACGGCGACGATCAGGAACAGCAGCACCGAGATCGCGGCCGCGAGGCCGAAGTTGCTGCCGCTGAAGAATGCGATGCGGTAGGTGGCGGAGGCGAGCAGATCCGTCATGCCGACCGGATCGCGTGTGTCGAGGTAGGACGGGTTGCCGTCCGTCAGGAAAACGATCAGAGCCGCGTTGTTGAAGGTGCTGGCGAAACTGGCGATCAGCACCGGCAGGATAGGCCGCGCGATCAGCGGCAGCGTGATCTGCGTGAAGTTCGTCAGGGGGCCTGCGCCGGCCAGTGCTGAGGCTTCATACAGCTCAGCCGGGATCGCGCGGATCAGGCCCAGGCACAACATCATCATGTACGGGAAATGCAGCCACACACTGACAATGACGACCATCGTGCGCGCCAGCGTGGGCGAGTGGAACCACTCCGGCCGGATGCCGAATACGGTGTCGAGCACCGCATTCACTTCGCCGGTGTTGGTGAAGAACATCATCTTCACGATCAGCACCGCAATCATCATCGGCACTGCGCTGGGCAGGTAGAACAGCAGTTTGTAGGTTTCGCGCCAGCGCAGTTCCTGCCAGCTCAACACCGTGGCAAGCGCCAGGCCTGCCGCAAAGGACAGCAGCACTGTGAGGCCGCTGTAGGCGAGCGTCCAGCCGAACACCTTCAGGAAAGGTTTGCTGAGGCCCTCGTCGGTGAGCAGCTTCAGAAATTGCGCGGGGCCGACCGACACGGTGAAACCGGGCGCGACCTTCTCACCGCTCGCGGTTTCGTAGTAGCCGCTGCGGTGGTTTGCGCGCAGCACACTGTGATCCTGCTGGTTCACCAGCGTGCCGTCGCTGCGCCGCAGGTATAGCGGTTTGCTGGTGTCGAAGCTGTGCAGTGATGACATCTGTGCCGTGCTGCCGTCTGGCAACTGCAGCACAAGCGTCTTCAGCGCACCGACGAGGCGTACCAGTGTCGCCGTGTCGGCTTGTGCGTCGACCGCGCCATCGGCGATTTGCGTCATCGCGACCGGCTTGTCTGTATGGCCCAGAGTGAAGGTCTCACTCAGGAAAATCTGGCCGGTTTCACTCTCCAGCCGGGCGCGGTAACGCTTGCCCTCGGGCAGCAAAGCAAAGCCATAGCGCTGCGCACCCACCGGCATGTAGCGGTTCGACAGCAGGTAGTCGGTCGCGCGGCCGAAGGTCAGCAGGTTCTGCGACGAATAGTTCGATGTGCTCAGCGATACCGTGTAGGCGATCGGCAACACCACGAAGAGCGCCGCCGCGAGCAGCCCGGGAAACAGGAAGCGCCATGCACTGCTGCGCGCCTGCTGATACACGAAGCTGCCGGCAGCCACCACGCTCAGCGCAATCACGCCAAACAACCATTGCCCGGTGAGGTACAGCTTCAACACGATGGCAAGCCCAGGCAGCACGGCTGCGATGCCGAGCGCGCGTGGCCCCCACAGCGCGGCGCGTTCGCGCCAGCGTGGGTCGATTCGCCGCGGCTGCGCGATCGGCGCAGCGACCCGTGTGTGCGGTGGCATGTCGTTCATCGCGTCAGCCTTTCACCGAACCGGCGAGCGATTGATCCATCCAGCGCTGCGCGAAGACGAACACCAGCACGCCCGGTAGCGAAGCGAGCAGGGCTGCCGCTGCGAATTCGTGCAACGCAACCGAGGTGCCATTGCCCGCACTGCCGGCGGCTACCGTGAATCGATTCAGCCCGATCGGCAGGGTCGCCGAATCCGACCCGGTCAGCAGCGCGGAACTGAGCATCGGCTCGTACATCAGGCCGGTTGTCAGCAACAAGGCCATCACCACGATCATCGGCCGGGCGAGTGGCGGCGCGATGGCACGGAAGGTCTGCCAGTCGGTCGCACCGTCGATACGCGCGGCCTCTTCGATTTCCAGCGGCAACTGTTCGAAGTAACCCTTGAAGGCCCAGACCATGCCCAAGGTGGCCTGACCAGTGAGCGCCAGCACCAGGCCACCGTGCGTGTCGAGGCCAATCGCCGGAAATGTGTCACCGATGCGGTCGAAGATGCTCCAGTACGCCACCGCGAGCAGCATGCCGGGGAAGAAGTGGCTCATGTAGAGCAGGTTGTCGAGCGAGGCGCGGCCGGCAAAGCGCAGGCGCGCGAAGGCGTAGGCGGTGGTTAGCGCAAGCGTGGTGGCAAGCGCTGTCGTGATTGCCGCGACTTTCACCGAGTTCCACATCCACCGCCAGAACTCGACCCGCGCGGCCATCCGCCCACCGTATTCATCCACCTGATCACGCCACCCCAGCACCATCAGCAAGTGGTCTGCGGTAAAGCGCGGCCACCATCGGGTGGCGGTTTCCGCAGTGCTGTACGCGGTGACCGCCTGCCACAGCATGTTCGCGAACGGGTACAGGATCAAGGCCAGCGCGAGCCAGATCCCCACATGCGCCACGCGCCTGCGCCACACCACTTCCCGCCCGACCACCATGCCCATGAGAAACCGCCTTGTTGTCAGGACGCCAATGCACGCCAAGCCCGCAGCGGCGCGATTCTATTCGCGGCTGCGGGTATCGGATTGACGATTTCTGCGTTGCGTGCGCCTGGAATCGCGAGCTGTACCTGCGTGGCCGACGTCGCCTGCGCGCTGTGCGGCGCGAGCGGTGCTTGCCGCCTCAGCGCCGCAGCAGTTTTCCCATCGTCACCAGTGGCATCTCGCTGAAGCCGATCTTGGCGAAGAAGCTGTGCGCGGGGGCGTCGATGCCGGTTTGCAGGTTGATCGAGCTGATGCCTTCTTCCAGCAGGTCGGCGCACATCGCGTCGATCAGGCGGCGGCCGACGCCTTCGCGTTGCCGGTTGCGGGCGACGCACAGTTCGCGCAGCGAGAAGAACCAGCCGTCGTTCCAGCGTTCGCGTGCGCCGAGCGCGAAGCCCAGCGGTTGGTCCTGTTCCCAGATCGCGAAGCCGCGCGCATGCGGGTTGGCGGCGAGGGCTTCGAGCCGTTCGATCGCGATGTCGAGCGTCCAGCCATCTTGCCAGGGCGGGGCGTTGAAAACGTCGATGAAGATGGCGGCGAGCCGCGGAAGCTCGGCCGGCGTGATGGGTCGGGTTTGCATGGTGGCGGCCTGTGCCGGCGCGGCCGGCGGTATCGGGGGGAGCCCCGAGTATCGGCGGCTCAGCCGGCCGGCCGCCTGATTCGCATCAACGCTCGGTGCTCTGGATCACCCGCAGTGCATTGACCAGAACACCGACCGCGATGCCCAGCGTGAGGTTGCCGCAGATCGCTTCGAGCGGGCCGAGGATGCGCCAGGGCGCCTGCATCACGATGTCGCCATAGCCCAGCGTCGCAAAGTTCACCGCGGAGTGGTACAGCGCGGTTTCGAAGTCGTCGAACTGGCCGAGCGCTTCGAAGATCGCAGCCCAGATCGTCAGTTGCAGCAGGAAGGTGAACAGCAGCGCGAAGGTCACGGCCGACAGCGTCTTCACGCCGCCCGCCAGCCGGCCCTTGGCCAGCCAGCGCTTGCCGAGGCCGTCGACCATGCGGACGATCAGCACCCCGGCGGCGATCTGCACGACGAAGTTCGCGATGAAGCCGCCGCCCGCGACCAGGATCAGCTCCATCATCATCGTGTGCTACCCGAGGAACATCTTGTAGGCGGGGTTGTTCGTCTCGTCGACGTACTCATAGCCGAGCTTGTCGAGGAAGGCGGAGAACTCCGCGTCGTCCTGTGGCGGCACCTGGATGCCGACCAGCACCCGGCCATAGTCGGCGCCGTGGTTGCGGTAGTGGAACAGCGAGATGTTCCAGTCCGAACGCATGTGGTTCAGGAAGGTCATCAGCGCGCCCGGCCGTTCCGGGAAGATGAAGCGCAGCACGCGTTCGTGGTCCGCCGCCGGGGCGTGGCCGCCGACCATGTGGCGCACATGCAGCTTGGCCATCTCGTCGTCGGTCAGATCGAGCGTGTCGAGCTCATGCCGGCGCAGGGTGTCGACCAGCTTCAGGGATTCGGCACGCGAATGCACCTGCACGCCGACGAACACATGCGCGGTCTGGCTGTCGCCGTAGCGGTAGTTGAACTCGGTGATGTTGCGGTTGCCGAGCAGGGTGCAGAACTTGCGGAAGCTGCCGGCCTTCTCGGGGATCGTCACCGCCAGCACCGCTTCGCGCTGCTCGCCGATCTCGGCACGCTCGGCGACGAAGCGCAGGCGGTCAAAATTGGTGTTGGCGCCGGAGGCCACGGCCACCAGCGTCTTGTCGCGCAGCTTGTGTTGCGCGGCGTAGGCCTTGGCGCCGGCAATCGCCAGCGCACCGGAGGGTTCCAGGATCGAGCGGGTGTCCTCGAACACATCCTTGATCGCGGCGCAGATCGCGTCGGTGTCGACCAGCACGACTTCGTCGACCAGATCCTTGCACAGGCGGAAGGTTTCTTCGCCGACTAGCTTCACCGCGGTGCCGTCGGCGAAGAGGCCGACATGGTCGAGCTTGACGCGTTCGCCGGCTGCGAGCGAGCGCGCCATGGCGTCGGCATCATAGGTTTCGACGCCGATGATCTTCGTCTCGGGTCGCAGGCGCTTGATGTAGGCAGCTACGCCGGCGATCAGCCCGCCGCCGCCGATCGCGCAGAACACCGCGTGGATCGGCTTCGGGTGCTGACGCAGGATCTCCATGCCGATCGTGCCCTGGCCCGCGATCACGTCCGGATCGTCGAACGGATGCACGAAGGTCAGCTTCTCCGCTTGCTCCAGCTCTTTCGCGTGGCCGTAGGCCTCGTCGTACGAGGTGCCGTGCAGCACCACCTCACCGCCGCGCGCGCGCACTGCATCGACCTTGATCGCCGGTGTCGTGGCCGGCATCACGATTACGGCGCGGATGCCCATCTTGGCGGCCGACAACGCAACGCCCTGCGCGTGGTTGCCCGCCGAAGCGCAGATCACGCCGCGCTCACGCGCCTTGGCCGAAAGCTTCGCAATCTTGTTGTAGGCGCCGCGAATCTTGAACGAGAACACCGGTTGCATGTCTTCGCGCTTGAGCAGGATGCGGTTATGCGCGCGGGCCGACATGTTCGGCGCGGCTTCAAGCGGCGTTTCGATGGCGACGTCGTAGACGTTGGCGTTCAGGATGCGTTCAAGATAGTCGGTCTGCATGGTGGTTTCTGACGATGGGCGCCCGTCGGGGGGTGACGGAGTCGGTCAGGGTAGCAGGCGCTGCTGCAGTGCGCAAAGTAGGTGCCGTGCTCGGCGGGCTTGCAAACAAAGGCCAAATCCGCCCAGTCGAGCGCAGAGCGGCGCCAGGGCTGGCTATACTCGGCACAGGGCTCGCCCATGGGCATCACAGCGGACGCGGGCCGGGAGCGAGATGAGCAAGACGATCGGCAAGTGGTTGTGCGTATTCATGCTGGCGGCGTGTCTGTCGCAGCCGGTGCTCGCCCTCTCGTCGATTGCCTTCCACTACGGCGCCGATGCGCCGCTCGACGAACTCAAGGCCTTCGACGTGGCGGTGGTCGACCCCGATCACAACTTCGATCCGGTGGCCTATCGCGGGCCGGAGGCTGCCCCCAGCGGCAGCGAGTTGTTCGCCTATGTCAGCGTTGGCGAAGTGCAGCCTTCGCGCGCTTTCGCGAAAGACATCCCGGCGAACTGGCAGCTCGGCACCAACAAGACCTGGGCTTCGATCCTGATCGACCAGCGTGCCGCCGGCTGGCCGGCCTTCTTCGCCGAACGTGTGGTTGCACCGCTGTGGGCGAAGGGCTGGCGTGGCTTCTTCCTCGATACGATGGATTCCTACCAGCTCGGCGGTGCGCAGGCCGACCCGGCCGCCCAGCAGCGCGGCATCGTCAGCCTGATCCACACGCTGCGCAGCCGCTTCCCCGGCATTCGGCTGATCAGCAACCGCGGCTTCGAGTTGCTGCCACAGATCGCCGGCGATCTCGAAGGCGTGGCGGCCGAATCGCTGTTCCGCGGTTATGCGCACGATACCCGCAGCTACCGTGAAGTGCCGGAGGCCGACCGCGCCTGGCTTGGCGACCAGCTGCGCGCGGTACGCGAGCGCTGGAAGCTTGCGGCGATCGCGATCGACTATGTGCCGCCGGCCGACCGCGAGCTGGCGCGCGACACCGCCCGCCGCATCCGCGGGGCCGGCTTCATCCCCTGGGTGGCCGACGGCACGCTCGGCACACTGGGGGTCAGCTCGGTGGAGGTGATGCCGCGGCACATCGCGGTGATGGTCGATGGGCGCGAGGCGAGCGCGCTGCACTACCGCTCGGCGCATCGCTTCGCCGAGATGCCGCTGAACTACTTTGGCTATGTCGCCGACTACTTCGATGTGAACAAACCGCTGCCCGCGCTGGACCCTGGTCGCTACGCCGGCATCGTCAGCTGGTTTGGCGGGCAGTTGGCGCCGGAGCCGCAGGTGCGCTATCGCAAGTGGGTGCTGGATCAGATCGCGGCAGGCCTTCGCATCGCGGTGTTCGAGGCGCCGGGTTTCGCTGCGGATGCTGCGTTCGCACGCGCAACCGGTCTGATCCGCACGCCGGCGCCGGTCGGCAAGCTGACGCTGGAACGCCGTCACGAGGCAGTCGGATTCGAGATCGAGCCGCCGATGAACCGGCGCCGCCTGGTCGGCGTACGCATCGAAGATGGCGCCGGCGAGTCGTGGGCGCGCTTGCGCGACGAGCAAGGTCGCCTCTACGACGCGGTGGCGATCACCCGCTGGGGTGGTCTCGCGCTCGGCAGCTATGCGGTGATCGAGATTTCGACCACGCTCGAAGCCTCGCGCTGGGTCGTCGACCCCTTCCGCTTCCTCAAGGCTGCACTCGCGCTGCCCGATCTGCCGATGCCCGACACCACAAGCGACGCGGGCCGGCGCATGCTGTTTGCGCATGTCGATGGCGATGGCTTCCCGTCGCGCGCCGAGTTTGCCGGCAGCCCCTACGCCGCCGAGGTGATGGTCGATCAGCTGATCAGCCGCTATCCGATTCCGCACGCGCTGAGCGTGATCGAGGCCGAGGTCGCGCCGGACGGGCTGTATCCAAAGGACAGCCCCGCGCTGGAATCGATCGCGCGGCGCGGCTTTGCGTTGCCCAACGTCGAGATCGCCACCCACACCTACTCGCACCCCTTCAAGTGGCGCAAGGTCGAAGCGGGGGACGCAAGTGCCGACGAGGATGCCGACTACCACCTCGATGTGCCCGGCTACGTGCCGTCGCTTGCGCGCGAGATCACCGCGTCGGCCGAATACATCCGCAAGCGCCTCGCGCCACCCGGCAAGCCCGTCGGCATCCTGCTGTGGTCGGGCGATGCGGTGCCCAGCGTTGCAGCGCTCGATGAAGCGGCGTCGGCGGGGCTGCTCAACATGAACGGCGGCAACACGCGCGCCACCGAGGCAAACCCGACGATGACCGAGGTCTCGGCGCTCGGTGTGCGGCTCGCAGGGCGCTTTCAGGTTTACGCGCCGGTGATGAACGAGAACGTCTACACCAACCTCTGGCGTGGTCCGTTCTACGGTTTTCGCCGCGTCGTCGAAACCTTCCGTATGACCGGCGAGCCGCGCCGCATCAAGCCGATTGATATCTACTACCACACCTATGCAGCGAGCAAGCCGGCCTCGCTGCGTTCCTTGCGCGAGGCCTACGACTGGGCGATGTCGCAGACGACGCGGCCGGTCTTCCCCTCCGAATTCATCCGCATCGCGACGGACTTCAACCGCGTCGCGCTGGCACGCGATGTCACCGATGGCAGCTACCTGTTGCGCGGGCTCGGGGCGCTGCGGTCGCTGCGCGCGCCCGCTGCGCTCGGCGAACCGAAACTGGCGGGCAGTAGGGGCCTTGCCGGCTGGGCGGAGGGCCCCGACGGGCGCTATCTGATCCTCGCTGATACCCAGGCGCGCATCGCCTTCGGCGCGGCGCGCAACGGTGCGCGATTGGCCGGTGCGAACGCGGGCGTCAGCGCACTGGCGACGACGCCCACCGGCATGCGCTTTGCGCTGCACGGCCATGGCCCGCTCGAGTTCGACCTGGCCGGCGCTGAGGCGTGTCGCGTCAGCGCGGCGCGGCGCACGCTCACCCCGCGCCAGGTTGGCCCCTACCAACGCTTCCACCTCGACGATGCTGCGGCAACGATCGACCTTAGCTGTCGCGCGCCATAAGCGCCCGCACCTGCTGCCACGCGGCGTACTGCCGCTGTTCGTGCTGCTGGTACTGGTCGCGCTGACGCTGATGTATCCCTACTCCGCGCTGCTCGACCGCATCCTGCGCGATACCCGCGGTGACGAGCTCACGGTCAGCTACCTCAACGCGATGCTGCGCACGGACCCCGCCAATCCCGAGTTGCGCCTGCGGCTTGCGCGGCAATGGCTCAGCCGCAATGATTTCGCCGCTGCCCGTCGGGTGCTGATGCCGTTGCTCGCAGACGACGTGCCGCGGCGCATTGAGGCACGCATGCTGCTGTGGGAAGTGGCCGAGCAGGAGTGGCGCCGGCTTGCGACGGACGACACCCGGCGCGATGCGGTGCGACGCGCCCTGCTGCAGGAACTGCATGAGCTCGCGCGCCTGCCGGTGTCCGAAATGGATCGTTTCGAGCTGGCCCGCCGTGCGCTGGAGCTGGGCGATCGTGCATTGGCGTTGACGATCTATCGCAACAGCGCAAGCGGCGCGCTGCCGGTGGATTGGTTCGCCGAACAGTCGCGCAGCTATCTCTCGGCCGGCGAGTACGAGGCCGCCGCCGAAGTGCTGATGATCGCGCGGCGGCGCGAGCTGCGGCCGCTCGCGGCGCGCCGGCTGTACTTCGAGGCGGTGGGCGTGATGCGCCAGAGCGGCCGCGTGGCCGATGCACTGGCGCTGGCCGAGCGCGAGTTGCGCGGGCTCTCCAACGACCCCGAGGTGCTCGAATACCTCACGCGGCTGGCGCTCGCGGCCGGGCGGCCCGACATTGCATCGAAGTACGCGCGGCAGATGCTCAAGCTCTCGCTGCTGCAACAGCTCGAACGTGCCGCATGGGCGCGCCTGTGGGGCGATGTGCAACTGCGCCTCGCGGCAGCCGAGGTCGAGCCCGCCACCCGTGACGGTGCCCGCGGCGAACCGCGGTTGCCCTTCGACGACCGCCGTTACACGCTGGGCTACGAAGTCTTCCTCGCCAATCGCGAACTCGACGAGGCCTGGCGCGTGGCCGCATCCGCGGTGCGCCAGGCGCCGGACAACGCCGCGTGGCGCCTGCGCCTGGCGCAGGTGTCGGAGTGGTCGGGGCGCCCGCAGGAGGCGCTGCGCCACTGGCGCTGGCTCGCCGAACATGGCGAGAAGGGCGAGACCACCGATGCGCTGCTGCGCCTCGCCCCCGGCCTGTTCGACGACGAAGCGCTGATCCTCGGCCTGCGGCAGCGCGTGGCGGAGCGTCCGGGCGATGACCGCCTGCTCGGCGCGCTCGTCGACGCTTACGAACGCGTCGGCGATCCGGAAGCGGCCATCGCCTATCTGCGCGAGATCGCCCGGCGCCGCCCGGAGCGCGCCGTGCTGCAGGCACTCGCCGACATCGCCGAACGCGCGGCTGATCTGCCGCTCGCGATCGCGACGCTGCGCGACATGGATGCGCGCTTCGGTGCCGATGTGGCGCGCGCCTTCAAGCGCTCGGGCTTCCACCTGCTGCGCGGCGAACTGCGGGCCGCCTACGATGCGCTCGACGCCGCACGGGATCAGGCGCTGGCGAGCGACGCCAGCTACTGGCGGCGTCTGGGCAACATCGCGCAACTGCTGCAGCGCGACGACACCGCCGAGGCGGCCTACGCGCGCATGATCGGTGCCGGCACCGCGTCGGCGAACGACTACGATGTGCTGATCGACCTGCTCGCGGCGGAAGAGCCGGCGCGCGCCGCCGACCTCGCGGTGCAGGCCTGGCGCCACTTCCCGACGCCGGACCGGCTGCTACGCGCGCTCGATCTCTACGCCGCGGCCGGGGCATGGAGCGCGTTTGGCCGTGTGCTCGGCGAGCTGGATGCTGCGGCGCTGGCCAGCGTACAGGCCGATCCGCGCTTCCTGCGCCTGCGCGCACGCTACCTGCGCGAGACCGGCAAGGGCGCCGCGGCGCTCGCCGATCTGCGCCAGTTGCTCGCGCTCACGCCGCAGGACGCCGAAGCGCGCGAGGCCTTCCTGTGGCAGCTCATCGACCGCCGCGACACGACTACGCTGCGGCGCGTGTTGGCGAAGCACGAGGTGGTGTGGGCGCGAGACCCGGCCTTGCACGATGTGCTGGCCGCAGCGTGGATGGCCTTGTCGCTGCCGCGCGTTGCGCTCGATCGCTACCTCGCTCCGCGGGCCGCGGCGCACCGCGGCGACTTCCTGTGGATGATGAATCTCGCCGACGCCTACGAGCAGGATCAGCAGGCCGACCGCGCGTGGCGACTGCGGGCCGCCGCGTGGCGAACCCGCAACATGCCCGCAGCGAACACCGATGCGGTGCCGGACGCCGCGCGCCGTGCCGCCTGGGTGCGGCTGGCGAATGTGCTCAAGCCGGGTGACCCGGCGCTGGCGGCGCTGCGTGGTCTGCTGCGGCTCGACCGCGATGCGGGCGCGCCGGTGGATGCCGCCAGCCGCGAGCTGGTGCTGGCCTGGTACCAGGATCAGGGGCTGCCTGAATCGGTGCGCGCTTACCTGTGGTCGGCCTACGCGCGGCACGAGCAATTGCCCTTGTGGGCGGACATGGCGGCCGCGATCAACGAAGGCGACATGGCGCGCGCCGCCGCGCTGCAGGATCGCTGGGGCGGCGCCGTGTCGCGTTACGAGCAGATCACCGTTGCGCGCAATCGCGGTGACGATGCGCTGGCTGCGACGATTGCCTTCGAGGCGCAGGGCGCGCAGCGCGACGATGAGGCCTTGCAGCTGCAACTGGCTGAAGTGTTGCCGACGCAGGCGAGCCGGGTGGACGTCCAGGCCTCCGCGGCAGACTACGGCCGCTTTGGTGCCGGCAACTGGCGCGAGCGCGAGACGACGCTCGCCACCGCAACCCAGCTCACGCCCTCGCTGCGCTTGAACCTTGTGTTGGGCGATACCGCGCGCAGCGTTACCGACACCAGCGTGGACGTGCCGGACATGCGCTATGGCGCGCTGGGGCTCGCATGGCGCACGAGCGACGGTGTCGTGAAGCTGGAGGTCGGCAGTTATGCCGCCGCCGAACGCTGGGCGGGGCTGCGTGCATCGCAGAGCGGGCGCCTGTTCGCGAATGCCGACTTCGGCTGGAAGCTTGCCTGGCGCGACCCGGCAACGGAAACGCTGGCCCTGCGTGCGCTCGGCTGGCGCGATGTTGCGGCGGTCGAGGCGGGCTGGGCGATCGATGCGCGCGACCGGCTATCGCTGCAGCTGGAGTGGTCGCGTTACGCGACGCAAACCGCTCGGACGCTGGGCTATGGCCGCCTGCTGTCGCTCAGCTACAGCCACGCGTTGCGGCCACAGGCGCGCGATTTCTTCGCTGAGGCCTTCGTCACCCGCTACCGCGTGAGCAACACGGGGGCACAGCCTAGCGGCCGTGCGGCCGAGCTGCCGATCGCCTCGCTGCTGCCGCAGGGCTATGATCTGGTGGGCTTGCGCCTGCGCAGCGACACGAAGTTCGCCACCGACTACAGTCGCGGCTGGCGCCCCTACGGCAGTCTCGGCATGAGCTGGAACAGCAGCTCGGGGCTCGGCTTCGATGTCTCGGCCGGGCTGGCGGGCAGTGTGCTCGGCGGTGACCACGCCGCGATCGACTTCCGGCGCGAGCAAGGGCAGACCGCGAGCATTTCCTCGACCACGGTGTTCGGCATGCGTTACTGGATCGACTTCTGATGAGGACTGACATGAGGTTTCACGGGCTGTTCGTTTGCCTTGCGCGTTTGTTGCTGCTGGGTGCAGTGCTGGCCGCGGCCGGATGTGCCACGCTGGACAAGGCGCCGCCCGCCGACTTCGCCCGTGATGCGCGTTGGGCGGTGCTGCCCTTTGCCAACGCCACCGAGACCCCGCTCGCCGGGCAGCGCGCCGCCAGCCTCGCGGCCGCATTGATGCCCAGCCTGGGTGTTGCCGATGTGCGCAGCTACCCCGAGCGGCTGGAGGACGACAACCTGCTCGAACCGGGTCAGGGTTCCTCGCGCGACAAGGCGCTTGAATGGGCGCGCGGGCAGGAAGCGCGCTACGCCTTGAGCGGCACGGTGCATGAATGGCGCTACAAGGTCGGCGTGGATGGCGAGCCGGTGGTCGGCGTGTCGGTTCAGGTGATCGATGTGGCCGATGGCCGCGTCGTGTGGTCATCCGTCGGTGCCAAGAGTGGCTGGAGCCGTGAGTCGCTCGCAGGGGTTGCGCAGAAACTGATGCGCGACCTGATCTCACCGGCGCTGCGCGGACGCTGAGTGCCCTTGCGCGCAGTGTTCGGCAAGTTGCGCCGCTGGCTCGCGCCCTACCGGGTCGGCTACTCCGCGGCGCTCGAAATTCTGCTGCTGCCGGGTATCGCGGTGGCGCTCGGTGTGTGGTTCAGCCCGGCCGACCCCTTCTTCACGCGCGAGGAATTCCCGTGGATCTGGCTCGCGTCGCTGGTGCTGGCCTTGCGCTACGGCCCGCTGGTCGGTTTGCTCAGTGCAGCGATGGTGTTCCTGCTGTGGTTCGGGCTGATCGGCTACAGCAGCGGCTGGCGTGCGCTGCCGAAATCTTATTTTCTCGGCGGCCTGATCGCGGTGATGCTGGCGGCCGAGTTTTCGTCGGTGTGGCGCGGGCGGGTGCGCCGCGCCGAATCGATGCAGGACTACCTCGACGAGCGGCTCGACGGCCTCACGCGCAACCACTACCTGCTGCGCCTGTCGCATGACCGGCTCGAACAGGAACTGCTGTCGCGCCCGGTGTCGATGCGCGATGCGCTGACCGGGCTGCGCGCACTGGTCGGGCAGGCCCAGACCGGGCAGGCGCTGCCGGCCGCGGGCGAGTTCCTGCGCCTGACCGCGCAGTACTGCCAGGTGGACCGTGCAGCACTGGTGCCGCTGCGCGACGGCAAGCCAAGCGCGGATGAAGCGGTGTTTCTCGGCGATCCCTTCGAGGTGGTGGTGGATGATCCGCTGGTGCGGCATGCCGAGCGGGTGAGGGTGCTGGTGCATGTCGCAATCGAAAGCCTGCCGGAGCGGCTCGACAGCCACTACATCGCGGTGGCGCCGGTCAGCGATGCGCGCGGCGAGGTGCACGCGCTGATGCTGGTGCAGGCGATGCCCTTCTTCGCGCTGCAGGAAGAGACACTGCAGATGCTCAACCTGATGCTGGGCTTCTACGGCGACGATCTCTCCAGCACGCAGCTCGTCACCGAACTCACCCGCGTCTGGCCGGACTGCCCGCAGCCCTTCGCGCTGGAACTGCAACGTCTGATCCGGTTGCGCGTCGAATCGGCGGTGCCGAGCATGCTGGTGGCGCTGAGTTTCGCGCCCAACCCGGATCAGAGCGATCTGCCTGAGGCGGTCGCGCGGCAGCGGCGCGCACTCGATGTGTCGTGGCTGGTGCGTGGCGCGCTCGATCAGCCCAGCGCCCTGCTGGTGGTGATGCCGCTGGCTGGTAGCGAGGCGGTCGACGGTTACCTTGCGCGGCTGTCGCGCTGGATCGAGAACGATCGTGGTATCGGCCTCGACGCGGCCGGCATCCGCAGTCGTTCGTGGCGGATTGGTGATGCCGCGGCGGCTGAGCTGCTCACCCATGTGCTGGAGGCCTGCGATGTCGCAGATCAAGCTCGCGATCTACGCCATCCTGCTTGAGCTCGGCGCCTGGGCGCAGATGCTCGAAACCGGGCGGCAGTCCGATCTGGCCTTTCTCGGCTTCATGCTCACGCATTCGGCGGCCAGCGCACTGCTGGCCAGCCTCGCGCTGCTGCTGGTGCCGTGGGATTTTGCACGGCCCCGCGCCGCGGTGTGGCTGCTGTTTTTCGCGCTCAGCGCGTGCATTCCGGTGCTGGGTTTCGTCGGCATCGGCGTTGGCCTGATCGCACTGCCGCTGATGCCGGGTCTGCGTGTGAAGCGGCATTTCAACGAGGTCGCGCTGCCCGCGCTCGATCCACACGAGCGGCGCGATGCCACCGCCTTCCGGCAGGCTGGCCTGCGCCAGTTCCTCAACAACGATCGTGCACCGGTCGACCAGCGCCTGAAGGCCTTGGTGGCGCTGCAGAATGCGCCGGCGCAGTTCTCCAGCCCGGTGCTGCGCGACCTGCTCGGTGATTCGAGCGAGGATTTACGCCTGCTCGCCTACGGCATGCTGGAGACGCGCGAGAAGAAACTTAATGCGCAGATCCAGACGGCACGCGCCGAATACCTTGCCGCGGCGGAAGACATCGCAGTGCGTCAGCGTGCCGCGCAGCAGCTCTCCACGCTTTACTGGGAGCTGGTCTACCAGGGACTGGTGCAGGGCGATTTGCGGCGACACGCGGCCGGCGAAGCGCTGCGCTACCTTGAAGAGGCGCTGAGTGAGGCGGCCGACGCCGGCCTGCATCTGCGCCACGGCCATCTGCTGCATGAGCTCAAACGCGCCGATGAGGCCGAGGCCGCTTACCGGCGCGCGGCCGAGCTGGGCATTCCGCCACCGCGCGTGGTGCCGTATCTCGCCGAGCTGGCTTTCGAACGGCACGACTACCGCGAGGTGATCCGCCTGCTCGGTGGCCTGCGCGATTTCCGCAGCGTCGCGCGCCTCGAACCGCTGCTGCGCTTCTGGGGGGCGGCATGAGCGAGCCGGTGTTCCCGAAAGCCGAATCCGCCGACGTTGCCTTGCTGCTTGAAGGCACCTTCCCGTTCGTATCGGGTGGCGTGTCGAGTTGGGTGAACCAGATCATCCGCGCGTTTCCCGAGATCCGTTTCGCCATCGTGTTCCTCGGCAGCCGGCGCAGCGACTACGGCGCGCCGAAGTACGCGCTGCCCGACAACGTGGTGCATGTCGAAACGCACTTCATGCACGACGATCTGGTGCGCCACGGCATCGAGGTCAAGCCCAGCAAGGGTGATATCGCCGCTTTCGCGCGCGTGACGATGCTGCACGACACCTTCCGCCAGCATGGCGCGCGCGATCTTTCGGCGTTTGCCGCACTGGCGCCGGAGCTCTCACCCGGCGGTTGTCTGCCGCTCGATGATTTCCTGCACTCCGAACAGGCCTGGGGCGTCATCACGTCGAGCTATCGGCGCTTCTGCACCGATCCGAGTTTCGTCGACTACTTCTGGACCGTGCGGATCATGCACCAGCCGCTGTGGATGCTGGCGCGGATCGCGAAGGAGTTGATCCCGGTACGCGCGCTGCATTCGGTGTCGACCGGCTATGCCGGCTTCCTCGGCGCGCTGCTGGCGCGTTCGCGCGGGCTGCCGCTGATCCTGTCCGAGCACGGCATCTACACCAAGGAACGCAAGATCGACCTCTACCAGAGCGAGTGGATTCAGGACAACCGCAACGTGTTCCAGCGCGATCCCTCCGAGCTGTCGTACTTCCGCACGATGTGGATCCGCTTCTTCGAATGGCTCGGGCGGCTGTGCTACGACGCGGCCGATCCGATCATCGCGCTGTACGAAACCAACCGCCTGCGGCAGATCACAGACGGTGCCGCGCCCGAGCGCACGCGCAACATCCCAAACGGCGTGGCGGTGAAGCGCATGGCGGCGCTGCGCGACAAACGCGCACCGGGCGTGCCGCCAGTGCTGTGCCTGATCGGCCGCGTCGTGCCGATCAAGGACATCAAGACCTTCATCCGCGCGATGCGCATCGTCGCCAACCGCCTGCCGGAAGTGCAGGGCTGGATCGCCGGCCCGGAGGACGAAGATCCGGGCTATGCGCAGGAATGCCGTGATCTGGTGGCGAGCCTCGGGCTGGAGGACAACCTCAAGTTCCTCGGCTTCCAGAAGATCGATGAGCTGATGCCGAAGATCGGCCTCGTGGTGTTGTCCTCCATCTCCGAAGCGCTGCCGCTGGTGATCCTCGAAGGCTACGCCGCCGGCGTGCCGACGCTGGCGACCGATGTCGGCTCCTGCCGCCAGCTGGTGTACGGGCTGGATGAGGACGACCGTGCGCTGGGTGCGGCGGGCCGCGTCGTCGGCATTGCCGATCCGCAGGCGCTCGCGGAGTCCGCGATCGAACTGCTGCAACCGCAGGCCTGGTTTGCCGCGCAGGCGGCCGGCATCGCGCGGGTCGAGCGTTACTACACCGACGAGCTGATGTTTGGCCGCTACCGCGAGGTGTATGAGGATGCCCTCGCGCGCAGCCCGATCGCAGCGGAGCGCGCCGCGGGCTGACATGGCGGGCATCGGCTTCGAACTGCGCAAGCTGCTGCGCAAGGACAACCTGCTCGGCATCCTGCAGGCCTACGCCTATGCGGGCGTGATCGGCTCCGGCCCGTGGGTGCTGTCCATCGTCGGCATCCTGATCGTCGGCATGCTCTCGCATGCGGTGGTGGTGCCGAACTTCCTCGTCACGCAGTTCCAGGTGTCGGTGACCTACCTGATCGCCGCTTCGCTGATCTTCACCGGCGCCCTGCAGCTCGCCTTCACCCGTTTCGTGTCGGATCGCCTGTTCGAGCGCAAGGACACGCTGGTCTTCTCCAACCTCAACGGCATCCTGCTGGTCACGCTGATGGCGGCCGGCGGCGTCGGCTTGGTGCTCGCGCTCACGCTGTTCTCCGGCCTCGCGGTGGTGTACCGCGTGCTGATGCTGGCGGGCTTCGCGCTGATGTGCGGTATCTGGATCGCGACGATCCTGCTCAGCGGGCTGAAGATGTATCGCCAGATCGTTGCGCTGTATGCCGTGGGCTACGGCATCGTGGTGGCATCGGCGCTGCTCGCACGCCCGTGGGGGCTGAATGGCTTGCTGGCGGGTTTCGTCTTCGGCCAGTTCGTCATGCTGGCCGGCATGTGGATGCTGACGGCGTGGGACTTCCGTTCGCCGCAACTGGTGTCCTTCGAGTTCGCGCGGCGCGAATCGCGCTACCCCTCGCTGATGTGGATCGGCCTGCTCTACAACGTCGGCGTGTGGGCGGACAAGTTCATGTTCTGGTTCTTCCCCGACACCTCCGATCTCGTCATCGGCCCGCTGCGCGCATCGGTGATCTACGACCTGCCGGTGTTCATGGCCTACCTGTTCATCATCCCGGGCATGGCGGTGTTCCTGGTCCGCATCGAGACGGACTTCGTCGAGTACTACGACCGTTTCTACGAAGCGGTGCGCAGCGGCGGCTCGCTGGAATACATCGAAACGATGCGCGACGAGATGCTCTATGCGATTCGGCAGGGGTTGCTGGAGATTGCGAAGATCCAGACCATCGCGGTGCTGGTTGCGCTGGTCGCGGGGCCGGCGGCGTTGCGCGCGTTGGGTATTTCCGAGCTGTACCTGTCGCTGTTCTACATCCAGACCGTCGGTGCCAGCCTGCAGGTCGGTTTGCTGGCGCTGCTCAACGTGTTCTTCTACCTCGACCAGCGCCGCATCATCCTGTGGCTGTGCTGCGTGTTCCTCGCCAGCAACCTCGTGCTGACTGCGCTCACCTTGCGCCTCGGCGCGCCTTACTACGGCTATGGCTACGCGCTGGCGACGCTGATCGCGCTGGCGGTGGGGCTGGTGATGCTCGATCGCCGGCTCGACCGGCTCGAATACGAAACCTTCATGCTGCAGTGAGCGGTGTCGGCGCGCGTGGCCGGGCGCGCTGGCTGCGCCAGTCCTCCGCCGTGATCGCGTAGCGCAGATGGTCGCGCCAGCGGCCGCCGATCTTCAGGTAGCGCGGCGAGAAGCCCTCGCGCCGGAAACCGCCGCCCTCCACCAATGCGATCGAGGCGAGGTTGGCCGGCTGGATGTTGGCCTCGATGCGGTGCAGCTTCATGGCGCCGAACGCACACTTGAGCAACAGCGGCAGCGCCGCGCGCGTCCAGCCATGGCCGATGTAGGGGGCGAGCGCGTAGTAACCGAGGTAGGCGTTGCAGAACGGGCCGTAGAAGATCTGGCTCAGGTTGAAGATCGCCGCTGGCGCGCCGCTGCTGCGATCGAACGCGACGAAGCTCTGGAAGTCCGCATCGGCGCTGCGCGCGATCCAGCGGGTCAGCGCGACGTCGCTCGTATCGACCCGCACCCACGGGTGGTGCAAACGCCGACTGCGTTTGAGTGCCGCAGCGAGCGCTGGCAGGTCGTCCGGCAGCGGCGGCCGCAGGTTGATCCAGCGGTTGTCCGCGTGCGGCATGTCAGAATCGAGGTATGTCGTCTGTGCCATGGATGCCTTTGCTGATGCTGCTGGCCGCACTCGTTTGCGGGCTCGCGGCCGCATTCACGGCGCTCGGTCTGTGGCAGCCACAGGGCTGGCTCGCCGCCGACGGCGCCGCGCTGGCCTTGGTGGTGTCAGCGCTTGCACTGGCCGGCAGCGCGGCGATTCCGCTCGCGATCCGCCGGCTCGCCGCGCACGACACGCGGGCCGATCAGTAAAAGCCGGCTTCGCCTTCCGGACGCGTCTTGAAGCGCTTGTGAACCCAGTAGTACTGCGCCGGCATGGTCAGTACATGGCGCTCCAGTTCCTGGTTCATGCGCAGCGTGTCGGCGTATTCGTCGTCGCTCGGGAAATCCTGCCACGGCGCCCCGATCGTCAGTTCGTAGCCTCGGCCCCGCGGCTGCATGCGGATGATGCCGCTGAGCACCTGTGCGCGTGCCATGCGGGCGATGCGCGGCAGGCCCGGCACGGTGGCGGCCTGCACGCCGAAGAAGGGCACGAAGATCGAGTCGCGCGGGCCGAAATCCTGGTCCGGCAGATAGAAGAAACCATAGCCGCCTTCGCGCAGCTTCTTGATCACCGGGCGCACGCCTTCCTGGCGCGAGAACAGCACCTGCTTGCCGAAGCGCGTGCGGCCATGCAGCAGCCAGCGCTCCAGCACCTTGTTCTTCTGCGCCGAATAGATGCTGACCCAGTTCACTTCCGTCGCCAGCCGGGTGCCGGCGGCGTCCAGCGCGCAGAAATGAGGCACCAGCAAGATCGCCGGCGTACCGCTGTCGATGACGGTCTTGAGGTGTTCCAACCCCTCGACCTTTACGAGACGGCGGATGCGCGCGGCGGGCGCAAACCACAGCACGCCACGTTCGAGGAAACTGCGCGCGACGTACATGAAGTGCGCGCGCGCCAGCCGCGAACGCTCGCGCTGCGGCATCTGCGGGAAGCACAGGCGCAGGTTGGTCTGCACCACGCGCCGGCGTGGCACCACCAGCCAGTACAGCAGCCAGCCGAGCAGGTTGCCGAACGCCGCTTGCAGCGGCAGTGGCAGCCAGTGGAACAGCCACAGGAAAGCGACGACGAGTCGGCTCATCGGTTGGTCCCCCGGTCCTTCAGGCTTGGCTCGCTGGCGGGGTTACGCCGGGCGGGCACTTGTAGCGGTTGTAACCCCACAGGTACTGCGCAGGGCGTGTCAGGATCGTGCGTTCAAGCGCCGCGTTCAGCGCCGCGACGCGCACTTCGGCGGCGCCTTCCGGCAAGTCGATCGGTGCGCAGTCGAGTTCGAAGCCGCGGCCCCAGGGCAGGCGGCGGGCGAAGGCGAGGAAGGCCGGCGCACCGTTGCTGCCGATGAAGCGTGCGGCCAGCGTCATCGTGTAGGCGGGGCGGCCGAAGAAGGGCGCCCAGATGCCTTCGCCTTCGCGCGGCACCTGATCGGGCAGGATGCCGATCGCCTCACCGGCGCGCAGCGCCTTGAGCAACTGGCGCACGCCGGCGGCGTCGGCCGGCACCGCGCGCATGCGGCCGCGGTTGCGGCCGGCATCCATCAGCGGCGCGAGCACTGCTTTGCGCGGGCGGCGGAACAGCACCGTGATCGGCCCCGCCACGGCAGCGAAATACTGTGCAGAAATCTCGAAGCAGCCCAGATGCGGCGTCACGAACACGATGCCGCGGCCGGCGGCCTGCGCATCGAGCACCGCCTGCCAGCGTGCCGTGGTGCGCACCGCGCGGACGAGTGTTGCCTGTGGGCGGCTCCACACCCACGCGGTCTCGAACGCGCCCTTGCCGGCCTCGACCGCGTTGGCGAGGCATTCGCCGGTACGGGCCGGGCGACCCAGCGCCTGCCCCAGATTGGCGGCAAGCGTGCGGCGGTAGCGGCCGGATACGACCCATACGAGCAGGCCGATGCCGGCACCGAGCCAATGCAGCAACAAGAGCGGTAGATAGCCGAGCAGGCGTAAGAAGGTGTTCATTGCGGAAGGTGGGAACCCGGTCGGCGTTTGACCGGGCTTTCGGGCCCGAGGGATAATAGCCGATCCGCCGAGTTAAACCGACAACTTGCAGGGCGGGCCGGGGCCTGTCGCAGGCTTCGAAAATTCTGCTAAAGCGTCGCCCGCTCGAAACCCCGGAGCCGGCCGCGACGGCAGCAACGGGGTTTTTTCATTTGGAGCGCGCCATGAGCCAAGACTTCCTCTTTACCTCCGAGTCCGTCTCGGAAGGCCATCCGGACAAGGTGGCTGACCAGATCTCGGACGCCATTCTCGACGCGATCTTCACGCAGGACCGCTACGCACGCGTCGCTGCGGAAACGCTGTGCAACACCGGCCTCGTTGTGCTGGCCGGCGAGATCACGACGCATGCGAACGTGGATTACATCCAGGTCGCGCGCGACACGATCAAGCGCATCGGCTACGACAACACCGACTACGGCATCGACTACAAGGGCTGTGCGGTGCTGGTGGCCTACGACAAGCAGAGCCCGGACATCGCACAGGGCGTCGACCATGCGTCGGACGATCACCTGAACACCGGCGCCGGCGACCAGGGCCTGATGTTCGGCTACGCCTGCGATGAAACGCCGCAGCTGATGCCGGCGCCGATCTTCTACGCACACCGCCTGGTGCAGCGCCAGAGCGAGCTGCGCAAGGACGGCCGCCTGCCCTGGCTGCGCCCGGACGCAAAGAGCCAGGTCACCTTCCGCTACGTCGACGGCAAGCCGCACTCGATCGATACCGTGGTGCTGTCCACCCAGCACTCGCCGGACATCACGCAAGAGATGATCCGCGAGGCGGTGATCGAGGACATCATCAAGGCGGTGATCCCGGCCGAGCTGCTGCAGGATACGAAGTACCTGGTGAACCCGACCGGCCGTTTCGTCATCGGCGGCCCGCAGGGTGATTGTGGCCTGACCGGCCGCAAGATCATCGTCGACACCTACGGCGGTGCTTGCCCGCACGGTGGCGGCGCGTTCTCGGGCAAGGATCCGACCAAGGTTGACCGCTCGGCCGCCTACGCCGCGCGCTATGTGGCAAAGAACATCGTCGCCGCCGGGCTGGCGCGTCAGTGCCAGGTTCAGCTGTCGTACGCGATCGGTGTCGCCAAGCCGATCAACGTGACGGTCTACACCGAAGGTACCGGCGTGATTCCGGACGACCGGATCGCCAAGCTGGTTCAGGAGCATTTCGACCTGCGCCCGAAGGGCATCATCCAGATGCTCGATCTGCTGCGCCCGATCTACCAGAAGACGGCTGCGTACGGCCACTTCGGCCGCGACGAGCCGGAATTCACCTGGGAAGCGACCGACAAGGCCGAGGCGCTGCGCGCCGAAGCCGGCCGCTAAGCCAAACGCCCAGATTGAACCGCGCAAGGCGGGCTGTCGAGAGACAGCCCGCCTTTTTGCATTGCAGCAACAGTGCCGTGCATTAATTGACGGGGATTTGGGTGTGCACACCTAGGGTTGAATTGCTGCAGCGCATACACTGAAAGCCTGCTGGGCAGTTTGATCGTGCCCGAGCAGGAAGGAGGCGATCATGGATGTGGCGATGCCTGTCAGTGGCGTGTTGCTGCCCCCCGGAAGACATCACGGCCTCGCCGAGACGATTCTCGGTGGATTGGGCGGCCTGTTCGTGCAGACAAACGATGGCGAGCGCGTCACTGGTTTCAAGGAAATCGATGACCCGAAAGGCCATCTGATCCAGCTCACACCGCAGCGCGTCGGCAAACGCTGGCGCGTCGTCAGCATGGGCGATCCCGTGTTGTACGCCTGTGTGCTGCCGGGTGAGCTGGTGCTGTTCGGCAGCCGTGAAGAACTCACCGCACGCATTGCGGACGAACTGCCGAATATCGAACTGGACCCGCTGACCGCGGCGGAACTCGACGCCTTCTGCGGCAGCCCAGCCTGAGGCGGTCGGCGCGCGTTCAGCGCGCGCCGAGCAGGGCGATGCCGTCCAGCGTGGCGGCGCAGCGTTCGCGGATGATCGCGAGCATGTCCTGCGCGAACGGGCGCTGCATCAGCGGCTCGAGTGCGGTGGCGTGCAGTTCCGACCACAAACCGTGTGGGCCGATCGGCTTTGCGGTGACGTACTGGTAGTCCACATAGTTCTTCACGCCCCAGTTCGGTAATGCGGCGACACCGCGCCGGCTCGCCACCAACTGCATGATCGCGACCGTCAGCTCGGTCGTGCGGCGTTCGACCTGGATGCCGGCCGGCTGCAGCACCTGCCGGATCAGGTCGATGCGTTCCTCGGGCACCGGATAGGTGATCAGCGTTTCGCCGGCGAAATCCTCCGCGCTCAGGCGGCGCTTGCTGCGCAGGCGGTGGTCGTTCGGCAGTACCGCGAGAATCTCGAAGCGGAACAGCGGTGCAGTGATGCGGCCGCGTCGCGGTGTCGGGGCTGCGCCGATCACCAGATCCGCCTGATCCGCGTCGAGCAGGCCCATCGGGTCGGCATGGAAACCGGCCACCAGATCGACTTCCACTTCCGGCCAACGGCGCCGGAATTCATCCATCACCGGCATCAGCCAGTCAAAGCAGGTGTGGCACTCGAGCACGATGCGCAACTGCCCGCGCTGATCGTCGCGCAGCCGCATCAGGTCGCGCTCCGCTTCGCCCACTGCAGCGATGGTCTCGCGCGCCAGCCGCAGCAGGCGCTCGCCCGCCGCGGTAAAGCGCAAGCCACCCGGCGTGCGCTGGAACAGCGCCATGCTGAAGTGCGCCTCGACGTTGCGGATCTGATGCGACAACGCGGATTGGGTCAGATGCACCCGTTCGGCAGCGCTTGCCAGTTTGCCGCTGTCGGCAATCGCAATCAGGGAACGCAGATGGCGGAGCTCCAGCATGGTGCTCTCTGTATGAATTACATTCAAGTCTATCGGAAAAACTTGCGATTGATGAATGTTCGGGTGCATCCGAGACTGCATGACCCAACACGACATTGATGCGCCCGACCGTTTCTGGCGGGCACGCAGCCCGGAGGCTCCGCATGACAACGATTCACACCCTTGGATACCCGCGCATTGGCGCCCAGCGCGAGCTGAAGTTCGCGCTTGAGGCCTGCTGGCGCGGCGAAACTGACTCCGCCGCGCTCGAAGCGTGTGGCGCGGGCCTGCGCGTGGCGAACTGGCAACGCCAACAGAACGCCGGCCTCACTCGCGTCACCGTCGGCGACTTCAGCTTCTACGACCCGATGCTGGACCACGCACGCATGTTCGGCGCCACGCCGGCCCGTTTCGGTGAGCTGGCGAATGGCCTCGATGCGGTGTTTGCGCTGGCCCGCGGCACGCCATCGCAGCCCGCGCTCGACATGACCAAGTGGTTTGACACCAACTACCACTATCTCGTACCCGAGATTGAGGCCGATACGCCCTTCCGGCTCGACGCATCGGTGCTGCTGGCCGCAGTGCGCGAAGCGCAGGCCCTCGGCCATGCGCCCAAGCCGGTGCTGATCGGGCCGCTGAGTTTTCTCTACCTCTCGCGCAGCGCCACGCCGGGCCATGGTCTGCTGGCACGCGCCGCCGAGCTGGCCGAGTGTTACGCGAGCCTCCTGGCGGAACTGGCAGGGCTCGGTGTCGAGTGGGTGCAGATCGACGAACCGATCCTCGCGCTGGAGTTGCCGGCCGACTGGCTGGCGGCCTTCGCGCCGGTGTACACGCAACTCGCCGCGCAGGGGCCCAAACGCCTGCTTGCCACCTACTTCGATAGTGTCAGCGCGCATGCCGACACGATCCTCAAGCTGTCGATCGACGGCTTGCACCTCGATCTGGTGCGCGCCCCTGCGCAGGTGCAGGTCTTTCTGCCGCGGCTACCGCGCCACTGGGTGCTGTCCGCAGGCATCGTCGATGGGCGCAACGTCTGGCGTTGCGACCTCGACGCCGCACTCGCCGTGCTGCAGCCGCTGCATGCGCGCTTGGGCGATCGGTTGTGGCTGGCGCCATCATGCTCGCTGCTGCATGTGCCGCTCACGCTGCAGCAGGAAACGCGGCTCGATGCGGAGCTGCGCAACTGGCTTGCCTTCGCCGACGAGAAGCTTGCCGAGCTCGCCGTGCTTGCACGCGCGCTGGACCACGGCGCTGACGCGGTCGCGGCTGAACTGGCTGTCGCACGTGCGGCGTGCCAGTCGCGTCAGCATTCGCCGCGGGTTCAGGTCAACGCGGTGCGCGAGCGTGTCGCCGCAATCCGCCCGGAGATGGCCCGGCGCGCGAGCCCCTACGCCAGACGCGCGCCGGCGCAGCGCAAACGCTTCCAGCTGCCCTTGCTGCCGACCACGACGATCGGCTCATTCCCGCAGACGCCAGCGATCCGTGCGCTGCGGGCGGCCTGGAAGCGGCGCGAGCTGGGCGAACTGGCTTACCTCGGTGGCGTGCGCGAGGCGATCGCCGATGCGATTGCGCGGCAGGAGGCGCTGGGGCTCGATGTGCTCGTCCACGGCGAAGCCGAGCGCAACGACATGGTCGAGTTCTTCGCCGACAAGCTGTGCGGCTTTGCCTTCACCGAGCATGCCTGGGTGCAGAGCTACGGCTCGCGTTGCGTGAAGCCGCCGCTGATCTTCGGCGATGTGTGGCGGCCGGAAGCGATGACCGTCGACACCGCGCGCTACGCACAGTCGCTGACCGCGAAGCCGGTGAAGGGCATGCTGACCGGCCCAGTGACGATGCTGCAGTGGTCATTCGTACGCGACGACCTGCCGCGCGAGGCGGTGCTCAAACAACTTGCGCTGGCGATTCGCGCCGAGGTGCTGGATCTCGAGGCCGCCGGAATCGGCATCATCCAGATCGACGAGCCGGCCTTCCGCGAAGGACTGCCGCTGAAGGAAAGCGCTTGGCGTGCGGCACTGGCGGCTGCGGTGCAGGCCTTCGGCCTTGCGGCCGGCGGGGTTGCCGACGAGACGCAGATCCACACCCACATGTGCTACTCGGAATTCAACACCGTCTTGCCCGCGATTGCTGCGATGGATGCGGACGTAATCACGATCGAGACCTCGCGCTCCAACATGGCCTTGCTCGATGCTTTCGGCGAGTTCGAGTACCCGAACGAGATCGGGCCGGGTGTCTACGACATCCACTCGCCGCGCATACCGTCGGAGGCTGACATGCTGCATCTGCTCGAGCGAGCGTGTTCAGTCGTACCGGTCGGGCGGCTGTGGGTCAACCCGGATTGCGGTCTGAAGACGCGCGGCTGGCCCGAAACCGAAGCCGCACTCGCTGCAATGGTGCGCGCTGCACACGCGATGCGTGCGAGGCTCGCTGAGCACATCAGCGCGCCAGCGAGCGAGCCGGTCTCAGCCTGAGGCTTCGGCGAAATGGCAGGCCACGCGGTGGCCGCCAAGCTCGCGTAGCTGCGGTGCTTCGTCGCGGCAGCGCGCCTGCGCCAACGGGCAACGGCTGGCGTAGGCGCAGCCGCGCGGCGGCGCGAGGGGTGATGGCGGTTCGCCGCGCACGATCGCGCGTTCGCCACGTTCCGCCGGATCAAGTCGCGGCGTGGCGGCGAGCAGCGCGCGGGTGTAGGGGTGTAGCGCGGTGTCGAACACCGCTCTCGCCGGCCCTTGTTCGACAACGCGGCCGAGGTACATCACCATCACTTCATCAGCAATGTGTTCGACCACCGCGAGGTTGTGCGAGATGAACACGTAGGCGACGTTCGTCTCTGCCTGCAGATCCATCAGTAGGTTGAGCACCTGCGCCTGGATCGACACATCTAGCGCGGAAACCGGTTCGTCGGCCACCACCAGCTTGGGCTGCGTCATCAGCGCACGCGCTATCGCCACACGCTGCCGTTGCCCGCCCGAGAACATGTGCGGATAGCGCTCGTAGTGCTCGGGCCTGAGCCCAACGCGGGCCATCATTGCTCGCGCGCGGTCGGCGCGTTCTGCTGCATCGAACGTGGTGTGTATCTTCAGCGGCTCTTCCAGGATGCTGCCGATGCGTTTGCGCGGATTGAGGCTCGCATAGGGGTTCTGGAACACCATCTGCACCATCGGCCGCAGTTGCCGCAGTGTGGCTTTAGAGGCAGTAGCAAGGTCGTGGCCGTCGAGTACCAGCGTGCCGGCGGTCGGCGTTTCGAGCATCGTGATCTGGCGCGCCAGCGTGCTCTTGCCGCAGCCGGATTCACCGACCACCGCCAGCGTGTGGCCCGCCATCACGCCAAAGCTCACGCCGTCCAGCGCGCGCACCACCGCCTTGGGGCGGAACAGCCCCTGCGGCACCAGATAGTGCCGGCTCAGATCGCGCGCTTCGAACAGGATCTCGCTCATGGCGACGCCTCGGCGCTGTGGCCCTGCGATGCGCCCTGCGCGTCGAGCGGGAAGTGGCAGCGCACGGTGCCGACGCCACGCGCCACCAGAGCGGGGCGTTCGGCGCTGCAACGCGTTTCGGCAAAGCGGCAGCGCGGCGCGAGCAGGCAGCCGGCGGGGCGGTCGAACTGCCCTGGCACCACACCGGGCAGGCTCTGCAGGCGTTCGCCGCCGCGGTTGTGTTCTGGCAGGGCCTCAAGCAATGCGCGCGTGTAGGGATGCTGTGGCGCCGTGAAGATCGCAGGCACGGTGCCCGTCTCCATCACTTGCCCGGCGTACATCACCACCACCCGTTGTGCCACTTCCGACACCACCGCAAGGTCGTGCGTGATCAGCAGCAGCGCCATGCCGCGTTCGCGTTGCAGGCGCAGCAGCAGCTGCAGCACCTGGGCCTGCACCGTTACATCCAGCGCCGTGGTGGGTTCGTCGGCGATCAGCAGGCGCGGGTTGCAGGCGATCGCCATCGCGATCATCACGCGCTGGCTCATGCCGCCAGAAAGCTGGTGCGGATAGGCATCAAGGCGCCGCGCAGCGTCCGGAATCTCGACTTGCTGCAGCAGTTCGATTGCGCGCACGCGCTGACTGCGCCGCGAGCCGCCTTCATGCACCGCGAGCGTCTCGATGATCTGATCGCCGATCGTGAAACAGGGGTTCAGGCTGGTGCTCGGGTCCTGGAAGATCATCGCGATGTCGCGCCCGAGCAGGCGGCGGCGCTCGGCGGGGCGCATCGCGAGCAGGTCGCGACCGTCGAAGGCGAGCCGCTCGGCGCTGACGCGGCCGGGCGCGTCGACCAGGCCCATCAGCGCGAGCGACGCGACGCTCTTGCCGGAGCCCGATTCGCCGACGAGGCCGACGACTTCGCCGGCTTCCAGCGTCAGGTCGAGCCCGCCGACCGCGTGCAGCGGCTGGCCTGCCGCACCGAATTCGACGCGCAGCTGGCGTACCTCAAGCAGCGCCATCACTCGCCTCATCCTGCACCGGCTGCAGCAAGGACCGGGCGAACACCAGCTGCGCCTTGGTCTCGACAAAGCCGCGCGATTTGTAGAACGCATGCGCGCGGCCGCGCTTGATGTTGGAGCGCACACGAACCTCAGCCACCCCTTGCGTGCGCGCCCAGCCGGCGATTGCCTCCACCAGTTTGCTACCCACGCCTTGCCCGCGCGCAGCCTCGCCAACCACCAGCCCGCCGATCTCGACGAAGGCATCGCTCTCGACGAACTGGCACACGAAGGCGTGCCCCCAGCCGAGGATCGTGTCGCCGCGGGTCGCGACGAAGGCGGCATGGTCTTCGCGGTCCAGAATCGCAGCGAGGCGCGCGATCATGCGCGCGGTGTCGGTCGGGTAGCCAAGCTCGCCGGAGAGCGCGGAGACCATAGGCGCGTCCTGTAGCGCCATGCGGCGCAAACGAATCCTGTCTTCGCTCATCGTTTCAGCTTCGGGTCCAGCGCGTCGCGCAGCCCGTCTCCCATCAGGTTGAAGGCCAGTACCGCGATGAAGATCGCGATGCCGGGCAGGGTGACGACCCACCACGCGGACTGGATGAACTCCATCGCGCCGGCGAGCATCGCGCCCCATTCGGACGCCGGTGGTTGCGCGCCGAGGCCGAGGAAGCCGAGCGCGGCCGCGTCGAGGATCGCGGTAGAGAAGCCCAGCGTCGCCTGCACGATCAGCGGCGCGAGGCAGTTCGGCAGCACCGTGATGAACATCAGCCGCAGCGTGCCGGCGCCTGCGATGCGCGAGGCCTGCACATATTCCTTGTCGCGCTCGCTGACCACCGCGGCACGCGTGAGACGAACGTAGTGCGGCAGCAGCACGATCGCGATGGCGTACATCGCGTTGATCAGGCCCGGCCCCAGCACCGCGACGACCGCGACGGCGAGCAGCAGCGAGGGCAGGGCGAGCAGGATGTCCATCAGCCGCATCACGGCAGTGCCGACCCAGCCGCGCGAGAACCCCGCGACGAGCCCCAGCAGGATGCCGAAGCCGAGCGACAGCGACACCGACACGAGGCCGATGCCCAGCGACAGGCGTGCGCCGTGGATCAGGCGCGACAGCAGATCGCGGCCGACCGGATCGGTGCCGAGCAGGAACTCGGCACGCCCGCCTTCGGCCCAGGCGGGCGGTGTCAGGATCGCGTCGCGGTACTGCTCGATGGGCGAATGCGGCGCGAGCCCGTCGGCGAACAGCGCGCAGCACACCAGCGCGAGCACGACGACGAGGCCGCCCACGGCGCCGGGGTTGCGCGCGAAATCGCGCCAGAGGTCGAAGAGGGGGTGGGAGGGCTTCACGACGAAGAGCTCCGCCGCGGATTTCGCGGATGAACGCGGATCAAGCTTCGCGGATTCATCGGTTTGAAATCCGTGTGTATCCGCGTGATCCGCGGCAAGGCTTCCAGGTTGGTAGTCATCTTGGATGCCGGATGCGCGGGTTGATGACGCCGTAGAGCAGATCCACGACGAGGTTCACGACAATCACCAGCGTCGCCGTGAGCAGGATGCCGCCTTGAACCACCGGGTAGTCGCGGCGGTGGATTGCCTCGATCAGCCACTTGCCGATGCCGGGCCAGGCGAAGATCGTCTCGGTCAGCACCGCGCCGCCCATCAACACGCCGACCTGCAGCCCAAGCACGGTGACGACAGGAATCAGCGCGTTACGCAGCGCGTGCTTCACCACCACCCTGAAGGGCGATAGCCCCTTCGCACGGGCAGCGCGGATGTAGTCCTCGCGTAGCACTTCGAGCATCGCGCTGCGGGTCATGCGGGCGAGCGTTGCGAGCGGAATCGTGCCGAGCGCGATGGTCGGCAAGATCAGGTGCGAGGCGGCAGAGCGGAACGCGCCTTCCTCGCCGGAGAGCCACGCGTCGATCAGCATCAGCCCGGTGACCCTGGGCGGGTCGAACAGGATGTCGAGCCGGCCGGATACCGGCGTCCAGCCCAGATGCACCGAGAAGAACAGGATCAGCAGCAGCGCCCACCAGAAGATCGGCATCGAGTAACCCGCCAGCGACACCCCCATCACGCCGTAATCGACCGGCGTGTTGCGCTTAACCGCTGCCAGCATGCCGGCTGGAATGCCAATCAGCATCGCGAACAGGATCGCGCACAACGCCAGCTCCAGGGTGGCGGGGAAGCGGTCGAGGAACTCACGCAGCACCGGCTCATGGCTGACGATCGAGAAACCCAAGTCGCCATGCAGCGCCCGCCACACGAACTCGCCGTACTGCACCGGCAGCGGCCGATCCAGCCCGAACTCGTGCATCAGCCGCGCGTAGCGCTCCGGCTCCATGCCCCGCTCACCCGACAACGCTTCGACCGGATCGCCGGGGATCATGCGGATCAGCGAGAAGACCAGCAGCGTGATGCCGATGAAGGTCGGGATCACGACGGCGAGGCGCTTGAGGAGGAAGGCGACCATGCGGATGTTTGGTGGCGTGATAGCAAGTGGGGCGCGGGCGTCCAGCTGTCAGTTGGAGGAGGTCTTTGTGACTTGCGCAGCGATATTTGAGGTGGGAAGGAGCCCCCAGTAGTGGCCATCGTTTGCTCGATCTCTGTTATCACTCAACACGAAGTAGTGGTCGGGGGGCACGGAGCATCGCAAGACAGCTTTGCTCAGGGTGCACGCACGCTGGGCATTGATCCAATCCATGCTATCGACCCTTAGCCCCGGAACGCTCCGATCAAACACGACTCGATATCGGGAGCCGTCTAGCGTCTCTTCGAACATCTGCTGGGGCTCTTTTGGAAAACCGGCATTTCCGGCTGTTGCGACAGATTGGAACTCGCCAACACTCACTCGGCCGACGGCGCTTCCGTTGATCGAGAGTTTCTTGTCATCGGAGTATTCAACCGTATCGCCTGGAATCCCCACGATGCGACTTATCCACAACTGCGGCTTATCGATATGAGGGGGCTGGAAGACGACCAGATCTCCCCTGCGCGGAACGTAAAAAAGCGCTCCGACGACGTCGATCGTCACCTGAGACCCTTGCCGAAGGGTGGGCTCCATGGAGTGCGATCCAACTGACAAGGACCTCTGCGCAAATGCGCTTCCGCAGATAGCGGATGCGGCCAAGAGGACAAGCCAGTACGCCAAAAAGAACGGTTGCTTCATCCGAGCGGAACTCTCCAAAAGGGGGAAGTACACCAGGCCGCCGGCGTTCCCGCCATTACAGCGTGATGACCTTCTCCGCCGCGCCCTGCGCCTCGATCACGTTCAGCATGTTGCCGATCTCGCCGACGGCGACGCGGTCCATCAGCTTGAAGTACTCGAGGCAGGTGCGGCAGATGATCAGCGGTACGCCGGCATCAGAGAGCGCCTTCAGTTCGGCGAGGCAGGGCGAATCGTCGGCCGAGAGTAGCACGCCGCGGGTGTAGAACAGGATCGCCTGGGGCAGGTTGCCGCTCTCGAACAGGGTGCGGAAGTAGGTGCCGATCACCTTGCGGCGCAGTGTGTCGTCGCCGTGGCCGAGGCCGTCGTTACCGACGACGATGACGGTGTTGGCGTAGGGGTTGTTGGGCATGTTCCGATGCTCCTGTTCAAAGGTGGTTGCGCCGGGCGTCCGGCGCGATGGCTATTTCGCGAGGTCGACCTTGGAGAGGAAGTGGCTGACCGGCACGGCGGCCATTTTGTAGTTCTTCACTTCCTTGCGTAC
>NZ_JAYRDJ010000028.1:0-55888 GCF_041909475.1 Niveibacterium sp.
TTTTGTGTGTTTTGTTTGTTTGTCCCCACAAACACAGCCCCCCGGCCGCCGGGCCGGGACCCGGCTTCAGCAGGAAGGCCATCGCTACGCGACACCACGCATCGCAAGCCGACCGCGAAACATCGTGCGATGCGAAGCACCACCCCCTTACTCCCCCTCCCAATAATCCACCGCATCCCCTCGCCGCCCGACATGGCGGAATGCCGCCACGCCATCGGCGCCCGGCGCTTTGCCCGCCATCACGAGGAACTTGTCGGAATCCGGGTACTCGCACACATCCGGTTCGCGCATCGAACTGATCACCAGCACGCGCAGCGGCACACTGCCGGTATTGATCAGGTGATGCGCGGTGTCGCGGCCCCCCGCCGGCGCGCCCAACACGTCGCCCGCGGTCACTGGATAGCGCGTATCGCCAAAGCGATAGGTGCCCTCGCCTTCGAGCACGACGTAGAACTCATCATTGGCGTGGTGGTTGTGGAAGGGGCAGATCGCCTTGCCGGGCGGAATCACGTCGTAACCCACGCCAAGGTGGCGCAGGCCGAGCAGGGGGCCGACCGCTGCGTAAGCGTCGGCGAAACGCTCACCACGGCTGAAGGTTTCCAGCGGCAGGTCGGCAAGGCGCAACACCGGTTTCGCATCATTCATCGCATCACTCCGCCGGCACCCAGTTCGGTTTGCGCTTTTCGAGGAAAGCGGTGATGCCCTCGCGGCCCTCGCGGCTGGCGCGGATCTCGGCGAGGCGGCGCGCGGTGGCGTCGGTCAGTTCGCGCGACAGCGGTTCGCCGTCCACGTCTCGGATCAGATCCTTCACCGCCGCCTGCGCGGTCGGGCCGCCGAGCAGCAGCAGCGCGACGATGCGGTCGACCTCGGCATCAAGCTGGTCCGCCGCGACCACCTCATGCAGCAGGCCGTAGCCCTTCGCGCGGTGCGCATCAAAGCGCTCGCCGGTCAGCACCAGGCGGCGGGCCTGGCGGGCGCCGATCGCGCCCAGCACATAGGGGCTGATCGTTGCGGCGGCAATGCCCAGCCGCACTTCGGTCAGCGCAAACTGCGCAGCGTCGACGCCAATGGCGATGTCGCACACGCTGATCAGGCCGACGCCGCCACCGTAGGCCGAACCCTGCACCCGCGCAACGACCGGCTTTGCACAGGTTGCAATGGCATACAGCAAGGCAGCGAGCTGGCGCGCATCGGTGAAGTTGGCCTGGCCATCGAGGTGCGACGCGCGCTTCATCCATTCGAGATCGGCGCCGGCGCAGAACGAGGGGCCATCCGAACACAGCACGATCACGCGCACCGACGGGTTACCCGCGAGCAGATCGAAGGCGCGATGCGCGTCGTGGATCAGTTGCTCGTCGAGCGCGTTATGCCGCTCGGGCCGATTGAGTTTGAGGCGACCGACCCCGCCGGCCACCGACATCTGTACGACTTCGCTCATGTTGTTCTCCCTTACATCCGGAACACGCCGAAGCGTGTCGCTTCAATTGGCGCATTCAGCGACGCGGCGATGGCGAGGCCCAGCACGCGGCGCGTATCGGCCGGGTCGATGATGCCGTCGTCCCACAGGCGCGCGCTGGCGTAGTACGGGTGGCCCTGGGTTTCGTATTGCTGGCGGATCGGTGCCTTGAAGGCCTCTTCCTCCTCTGCGCTCCAACTGCCGCCCTTGGCCGCGATGCCGTCCTTCTTCACCTGTGCGAGCACGCTCGCGGCCTGCTCGCCGCCCATCACCGAGATGCGCGCGTTGGGCCACATCCACAGGAATCGCGGTGAGTAAGCGCGGCCGCACATGCCGTAGTTGCCGGCGCCGAAACTGCCGCCGATCACCACGGTGAACTTCGGCACCTTCGCGCACGACACGGCGGTGACCATCTTCGCGCCGTCCTTGGCGATGCCGCCGTTCTCGTACTTGCGGCCGACCATGAAGCCGGTGATGTTCTGCAGGAACACCAGCGGAACGCCACGCTGGCTGCACAGTTCGATGAAGTGCGCGCCCTTCTGCGCACTTTCGGAGAACAGGATGCCGTTGTTCGCGACGATGCCGACCGGGTGGCCGTGGATATACGCGAAGCCGGTGATCAGCGTGGCGCCGTAGCGCGCCTTGAACTCGTCGAAGCGCGAGCCATCAACGATGCGCGCGATCACTTCACGCACATCGAAGGGTTTCTTCGAATCCGCGGGAATCACGCCGTAGAGCTCGCTGGCGTCGTACAACGGTGGTTCGGGCTCCGCCATGGCGGGGCCAACCGGGCGCTGCGTATTCAGGTGCGAGACGATGCGGCGCACCTGCCCAAGGGCGTCGTGATCGTCCTCGGCGAGGTAGTCGGCGACGCCGGAGAGCCGCGTATGCACATCGCCGCCGCCCAGGTCTTCGGCACTCACTTCTTCACCAGTGGCGGCCTTCACCAGCGGCGGACCGCCGAGGTAGATCGTCCCCTGGTTCTTCACGATCACCGTTTCGTCGCTCATCGCCGGCACATAGGCGCCGCCCGCGGTGCACATGCCCATCACGCAGGCGATCTGCGGAATGCCGGCGGCACTCATGTTGGCCTGGTTGAAGAAGATGCGGCCGAAGTGATCGCGGTCGGGAAACACCTCGTCCTGCATCGGCAGGAAGGCACCGCCCGAATCCACCAGGTAGATGCAGGGCAGCCGGTTCTCGGCGGCGATCTCCTGCGCGCGCAGGTGCTTCTTCACCGTGATCGGGTAGTAGGTGCCGCCTTTCACCGTGGCATCGTTGGCGACGATCATGCATTCGCGGCCCGAGACACGGCCGATGCCGGCGACCACACCGCCCGATGCCACATCGCCGCCGTACATGCCCCAGGCCGCCATCGGCGAGAGTTCGAGAAAGGGCGTGCCCGGATCGAGCAGTGCCTCGATCCGCTCGCGCGCGAGCAGTTTGCCGCGTGCGCGATGCTTGTCGCGCGCATCGGCGCTACCCCCCTGCGCGACCTGCGCGAGCTTCGCATGCAGGTCGTCGACCACCTTGCGCATCGCGTCGGCGTTGGCCTGAAAACTCGCGTCGCGTGGATTGAGCTGTGAATGCAGTACGGTCATTGCGTATGGCCACCCCCATGGCCAGCATCACAAGGCGCGCCGGCTTGCGGCGCGCGGTACTAGCGGCCCGCTTGCGCAGGCCCCCCGAAAGCCGCGGTGGCATACACCGCGGCGCGGTAGTTCAGCGCGTAGCGGCCCCCCGCCGCATGCGCACTGAAGGTATCGTCGATCATCGCCTCGGCCTCGGCGCGACGCGGCGACGCGGGCCGCGGCATGTAGGAACGCGAGAACACCAGCGCGACAAACGCGTCATGGTCGAGCGAGAGCCGGTGCGGCACTTCGAAGTGCCGCGTCGCGGGGCCAAGGAATTCTGCCGGCGCGCAGTCTTCCAGCATCCGCATCTGCTCATGGGCATCGTCGCGGAAGTGCGCAAGTAGATCGGATAACCCGCGGTCAGCAGCGTCCAGCGTCGCGCGCTCGTTGCCGATCAGCGCGACCCAGCCACGCGGGCGCAGGATGCGTGCGAACTCGGCGCGGCACGCGACCGGGTCGAACCAGTGGAAGGCGGTGCCAACGACCACGCCGTCGACCGAAGCATCCGGCAGGCCGGTCCGTTCTGCGGTGCCGGCCAACATGCGGAAGGACGGCAGCACGGATAGCAGTTGCGCGCCGGCCGCCCGCATCGCGTCGTTGGGCTCCACGCCGGTGACCGAGAAACCGTGCTGCAGGAAGCTCTGCGCGAGCAGGCCGGTACCGCAACCGATATCGGCCAGATGCTGGCCGGGCCGCGCGCCGACCGCTTCCATCAGCAAGCCGGCGAGCAACACCGGATAGCCCGGGCGCCCGACGATGTAGTCGCGCACCTTGTCGGTGAAGAGCGTGCTGACTTCCGCGTGCGCCATCTCAGAAGGGCCCTCCGGCGAGCCACTTTTCCAGCTGCGGCAGGCGGTCCACGCCCCAGAAGGGCTCACCCTCGACGATGAAGAAGGGCGAACCGAAAACGCCACGCGCCAGCGCGACATCGACCTCGGCCTTGAAGCGGTCCTTGATCGCGCCCGAGGCCATCGCATCAGCCAGCTCGGTGCGATCGATGCCAAGCTCGGTGGCAATCGCCAGCACGACGTCCGTCTCGGAGATATTCTGATCTTCGACGAAGTAGGCCCGGTAGGCGGCGCGCGCGAACTTGCGCGCAAGGCCGGTGTTGCGATCGTTCAGCCACAGGAACGCGCGCGCAGCATGTTGCGTCGGAATCGGGAAGTGCGTCGGCATCCGGAACGGCAGGCCAAGAAAGCGCGCGGATCGTGCGACGTCGCGCTGCACATACTCGCCCTTGAGCGGCACGCTGGGCAGCGGCGCGGCGCCCATTGCCTTGAAGGCGGCGCCGAGCAGGATCGGGTGCCAGATCACAACCCGCCCGTACTTGGCGGCGATCTCGTCGATCACCTCGGCAGCGAGATAACCGTAGGGCGAGGCGAAATCGAAGTAGAAGTCGATCGGGGCGGGCATCGTGTTCGTCCTCAGAAGGGGCCGTCCGCCAGCCACTTTTCGAGGATGGGCAGGCGCGAATAGCCCCAGAAAGGCTCGCCGTCGACGATGAAGAAGGGCGCGGCGAACACGCCGCGCGCCATCGCCAGATCGGTCTCGGCCTTCAGGCGATCCTTCAGCTGGGTGCTGTTGAGCGCCTCATGCGCGGCGGCACGTTCGAGGCCGAAGGATTCGATGATCTCCAGAATCACGTCGAGGTCGCCAATGTTGCGGTCCTCGACGAAATAGGCGGCGAAAACCTTGTGGGCGAACTCCTTCGCACGCGCCGGGTCGCGATCCTGCCCCCACAGGAACGCGCAGGCGGCTGCCTGGGTCGGCACCGGATAGGCACTCGGATGCTCGTAGGGCAGGCCGAGATAGCGTGTCAGTCGCGCGACATCCTTCTCCACATATTCGTTGCGCAGCGGCAGCGTCTGCATCGGCGCGCCGCCGACGGCCTTGAAAGCGCTGCCGATGACGATCGGATGCCAGATCACGCTGCGTTTCTGCCGCTCGGCAATCTCTTCGATCATGTGGGCGGCAACGTAGGAATACGGGGAAGCAAAGTCGAAATAGAAATCGATGAAGGCGCTCAATTCAGCTCTCCGGGGGTTGGACACGGCTCGGGCGGTCACCTTTGCGGCACCCGCCCATGCTAGTCCAAGGCGCACTCAGCGTCTCGCGCAATTGCGTTGCAGCGGCGGAGTTTCCGCGTCAGGCGCCGGCCAGCGCGCGGCTGATCACCAGCCGCTGGATGTCGCTGGTGCCTTCGTAGATCTGGCAGACGCGCACATCGCGATAGATGCGTTCGACCGGAAAGTCGCTCACGTAGCCATAGCCGCCGTGGATCTGGATCGCGTCCGAGCACACCTGCTCGGCGATCTCGCTGGCGAACAGCTTGGCCTGCGAGGCTTGCTGCAGGCAGGGGCGGCTGGCGTCCTTGAGCGCTGCGGCATGCCACACCAGTTGCCGTGCCGCCTCGATGCGGGTCGCCATGTCGGCAAGCCGGAATGCGACCGCCTGGTGGCCAATGATCGGCTGGCCGAAGCTCTCGCGCTCCTTCGCGTAACGCAGCGCCGCTTCCAGCGCCGCCCGCGCCATGCCGACAGCCTGCGCGGCGATGCCGATGCGCCCGCCTTCGAGGTTCGCCAGCGCGATGCGGTAGCCCTCGCCTTCCGCGCCGAGCAACGCATCGGCGCCGACGCGACAGTCCTCGAACAGGATCTGTGCGGTGTCCGAGGCGCGCTGCCCCATCTTGTCCTCGACCCGCGCCACGACGTAGCCGGGCGTACTGGTTGGCACCACGAAGGCCGAGATGCCTCTCTTGCCCGCGGACGGATCGGTCACCGCGAACACGATCGCGACATCGGCATGCTTGCCGGTGGTGATGAACTGCTTCACGCCGTTGATCCGCCAGCCATCCCCATCGCGCTGCGCGCGGGTGCGGATCGCACCGGCGTCGGAACCGACATGTGGCTCGGTCAAACAGAAGCAGCCAAGCTTTTCACCGCGTGCCAGCGGCGCAAGCCAGTCGCGCTTCTGCGTGGCGCTGCCGAAGGCCTTGAGGGGCCCGCAGACGACCGAGTTCTGCACGCTGACGATGGTGGAGGTGGCGCCGTCGGCCGCCGCGATCTCCTCGATCGCCAGCGCCAGCGATACATAGTCGAGGCCGGCGCCGCCGTCGGCTTCCGGTACCACGATGCCCAGCACACCAAGGGCAGCCAAGCCTGCGAGCGCCTCGCGCGGGAATTCATGGTCGCGATCCCAGGCCGCGGCGTGCGGGGCGATGCAGTCCTGCGCGTAGGCGCGCACCGCGTCTCGGATCATTTCCTGGTCTTGCGTCAGCAGCATCGTGTGTCTCCTCGCCGCCGATAAGCGGACGGGTAAGGCCTGATCGGGATCGCCCCGGGTCGCGAGGCAGTCGCTGGCGTGACGCTTGTGGCACCCGCCGTGGGGGCCCGATTGTCGCCGCCCGCGACGCCGGAGACTGACTTCCCGATGACGATCCGCGATCGGCCTGCCCGCCACGCAGGCCTGCACAGGAAGGTCTAAATTGGTGAGCGAGACGGATGCAGCGCAAGGCGCGGCGCGCGCAGCGACCAAGACATATCGAAGGGATAGGCGCGGAAGCGAGCACGCTGCAACGCCGCGATGCGCCGTCGCAGCCACCAATTCAGACCTTCCCTTACGGCCCGGCTGTCGAACCGCCGCTACTGCCCGGCGTGGAATGGCGCGACGCGCCGCCGAGAATCGCGTCAGGGGCTACGGTCTGCACACCCTCACCCGCGCGCGGCTTGCGCGGAATGATGCTGCCGGTGATGTAGACGCGCTCTTCGCCGTCGTCCGCCGTAGCGGCCGTGCTTGCATCGCTTGCGGCGGCTCCGTCTGTCGCGGGGTCTGTCGCACAAGCGCTCAGGGCCGACGACAAGGCTGCCGCCAGCAGGCATAGAAGGATCTTGTTCAAGAGTGTCACTCCACAAGGGGTTGAGAGGGCATCGGGTGGATGCCTTCCGACAGCCTATCGGCCCCCGGGCTGCTTGAACAGAGACAATTCGGTAATTTGCCGCAGCCACAAAGAAAACGCCTCGGACAGCAGCCGGGGCGTTTCGGGTATTTCAGGCGGCAGGCGGGGCCTGCGCGGCGCCCGCGTCAGTGGCGCTGCGCCTTGTTCTGGTTTTCCAGTGTCGTCACCAGCGCGATCAGCAGCGCGCCGACCACCACCGCAACCCCGTAACCGCCGAAAAATCCGATCAAGCTAGCCGTAATGTCCATATTCGCCTCCCCTGGCGTATGGGTGCGCACGCACCCGTCCTTGTCCCTTGCTCCAGGGCAGCGCGGCGAGCCAATCACCACACTGCCAACAGGGGGAAGATGACGGAGGGGCGGCCAGGGGGCGTTGATGCCGGTCAACGGCCGCCAGCGTCAGCTACGGACTTTGAACAGGCTGTCGCAGACGGGCCGTTGGGCATCGTCGGCCGGCAGCTTCGCGCACAACTGCGCGGCCTGCGCCGTAATGCGCCGATAGCTCGCGTCATGCTTGCCGCCGGCATTCCACTCGCCGAGCTTCTTCGCGCTGCATTCGAGCACCGCGCGATTGCGTTCGTAGAACGCGTTGGGCGTGCCGGCGGCCTCGGTGAAGAGCTTGCCGGCGGCCGATTCGATCCGCGCTTCGTCGGCCGGCGCCAGATCGAGCAGGCCGTTGAGGTAACCACTGCCCCATTGCAAGCGGGTGGCGGAACCTTGCGATGCAGCCCAGGCGTCTTCGTACCATTTCAGCGCTGCAGTGGTGTCACCGCGCTTCTTCGCGTTGCCGCCGAGCATCCGCATGAAGTAGTAGGGCGCATGCGAGCGTTTCAGTTCCGCCTTCAGCAGCGCGTCGGAATCGTCAAGCAAACCGGCGTCAGTCAGCACGCCCGCGGCGGTGTAGATCACCGACTGGCGCTCGAAGCCGTTGCTGGTGGCCACGTCGGCGGCCTTGACCTGGCTGCGTAGCTGCGCCGCATCCACCGCTGTCGCACCCGGCAGCTTGCCCAGCGCGACACGCGCACCCAGCGCCGACAGGCGGTCGGTCGTCGAGAGCGAGGCATCCTGAGACAGCACGTCGAGCGCCGTGCTCCACTGCGCCGCCAGCGCAAGGCGTTGCGCACCACCGGCCGGCGTAACCAGCGTGACGATCTTGTCGGGCTCGACGATCAGCAGGTCGAACTGACTGCGCACTTCGGCCGGATCGGCGAGCAGCTTTGCGATCAACTGCGCACCCGCATCGCCCGCCAGCTTGGGCATCGGCTCGACCTGCGCCTGCGCAACAAAGGCCTTGAGCGCCAGGCGGGTCGCCAAGGCCGATTCGGCGGGCGGCACGGCGGCGGCGAGGCGGGCCAGTGTGGCCGGCAGCGCCGCCTTGCTGACCAGTTGCTCCTCGTCGACATCGAAGGGGTAGAAGGCGAGCAGGCGCCAGTCGTCGGCCGTGGTCGGCTTGCCGGCGAGCGCGGCGGCGAGCACCTCCTTCATCGGCCGGTTGGCGTTCATGCCCAACGCAAGTACCTGCAGGTAGCGTTGCGCGTCGACCTCGCCAGGCAGGCGTGTCAGCTCGGTGCCGTCTGGCCGGAACAGGATCATCGTCGGATAGCCGCGCACCTTGAAGCGGGCCGCCAGCTTCTGCCCCTCGGGCGAGTCGCCGTCCAGTTCTACCGGAACGAACTGCTTCGCACGCTCGGCGAAATCGGCGCGGTTGAACAGCGTCGCCTTGACCTGGTTGCAGTAGGGGCACCACACCGCGCCCCAGTACAGGAACACCGGCTTGTTGCTGCGCTTCGCCTCGGCGAAGGCGGCATCCACATCGCCCTTGAACCAGGCGACTGCGCTACTGCCGCTCGGCGCCGGGACGCTGCTGGCAGCCACCGGAGGAGGCGGGCTGGCAGTTTCAGGGGTCTTGGAACAGGCGGAAAACAGCAGCAGGCAAAGCGGCGCAAGGCGCCAAGCGGGGGAAGTCATCAGGCAATCCGGTTCGGGCGGGCGGGTGGCGCCAGCGGTGTCAGGCAAGCCGCGCTTCTGGCGCGGCACTCGGCCCGCCATTCTGCCGCAGCGCTCACGCTGGCGTCAGCCGAATCCCTGCAATGCTTTGCAAACGGGGCGTGCGGCGCAGCGGCCCCACAGCACCTCGCTCACCACGCGATCGGCGTGCCGTCGTAGTTGAAGTAGCCACCGTTGTCGGCCGCGCCAACGCGTTCCAGCACGCCGCGCATGCCAACCACCGAGTCGTAGGCCTCGATCTGGGCGTTGGGGCCGCCCATCTCCGTTTTGACCCAACCCGGGTGCAGCGTCACCACCGTAGCGCCACGCGGGCCATACTCGTTCGCGGCGCACTTCGCGACCATGTTCACCGCTGCCTTCGATGCGCGGTAAAGCAGCCTTTTGCTGCCGAGCGTGCCGCTGATCGAGCCCATCTCGGAGGAGATCACCGCGATCTTGCCGCGCGCACCGATCACCGAATCGGCGAAGGCCTGGATCACGCGCATCGGGCCCAGCACGTTGGTGTGCATCACGGCATCGAAGTCCGCATCACCCGGCGCCAGGAAGCTCGTCGTCTCCGGCCCGTAAAGCCCGGCACACACGATCAGCAGATCGAGCGGATCTTCGTCGGCGTGCCATGCGGCGCCGGCGATCGAATTGGCGGATGTCACGTCGAGCGGCAGCACTTCCACGCCTTTCACGCGCAGCAGCTCGGTCGCCTTCGCCGGCGTGCGCACACCGGCATACACCTTCCAGCCCTGGATCGCGTACTGCCGTGCGAACTCAAGGCCGATACCGCGTGAAGCCCCTGCGATGAGAACCGTCTTGCGCGTCATGTTTTGTCTCCTCCCGAATGAGTCCGATTCGTCAGCCATACACCCAGCAACACCAGCGCACCGCCGGCGAGCACCAGCAGGCCGACATGTTCGTCGAGCATCAACGCGCCGAGCAAGACCGCGCTGATCGGCACCAGGTTGATGAAGGCGGCCGCGCGCGCGGCGCCGAGACGCATCACGCCCTGCGCGTACCAGACGTAGGAAAAGCCGCTACCCAGGATACCGAGGTACAGCAGCGAGGCCGCGGCGCGCCACGACATGGTAGGCGCGGCCCGCAGGCTGCCTTCGACCAGCCCCGTCACCAGCAACATCATTCCGCCTGCCAGCGATGCGTAAAAGGTCATCGTCAGCGGCGCGAGCGTACGGCTCGCGCGCCGCCCGATCAGCGTGTAGGCGCACCAGCCGGCCACACAGCCGAGGATCGCCAGTTCACCGACGCCGATGTCGCCACGCAGTAGCGCGAGCGGGTCGCCTCGGCCAATCACCAGCAGGCAGCCCACCAGCGCGACCGCCACGCCAGCCAGCCGCATCCGGCTCAGCGACTCGCCCATCAACAGCCACGCGGCCAGCGCCACCGCCACCGGGTTCAGCGCGATCACCAGCGCACCGCGGCCGGCCTGCACATGCTGCAGGCCGTAGAAGAAGCACAGGTTGTAGAACAGGATGCCGGTGGCACCCATCGCGCAAACACGGCCGAGGTCTGCCATGCCGATGCGCGGCAGACTGCCGGCGCTGCGCCACACCAACAAGCCGAGCGTTAGCGTGCCGAGCACGAAACGCCAGCCTGCCGCCGCCAGTGCCGGCATCTCGGCGGCGACAATGCGGCCCGCGATCCAGGTGCCGCCCCAGATGAGCGCAACAAGCAATTGCAACGCAATGACGGAGCCAATGCGAGATTCTCGATCCACGTGAGTCTGCCAAGCCAAAACCGCATGGTACCGAGTCGGCTTGCAGGCTGTCGTCCGATGACCGGCCCACTACCGCCCGGGTCGCGCGGACGACATCGGCCTGCATTTCAACGTCATACAATCTGCCGCGGCCGGAATCTGGTGTGCACATGCGGGCGATGCCCCGCGACCACATCAGCCCGGCCGGCGCAGCAAGCTGCGCCGGCGCATGCGGCGAGGACACCAGCTCCGCGGCTTCCCCGCCCGAAACCCAAAAACAATGCAGCCCGCGTCACTGCGCACAAAGGGAATGTCAGAGATGAGACCAAACAGCATTACCGCCGCGCTCGCGGTGGCGGCCACGCTATTGCTGTCCGCCTGTGGCGGCGGCGGTGGCGGCGACACATCGAGCGGTGGCGGCACCAGCAGCGGCGGCAGCAATGGCTCGGGCGGTACAAGCACACCCGATGCGATCACGCAGGCACTGCAGAGCGGGGACCCGACTGCGCTGACCGCCAAGGATCGCGACACACTCCTCGCCCGTGCGGTCAGTCTGGCGACCACACTCGGTGCAAAGCAGACACAGGCCCTGGCCTCGATCTACGGCACCGACATCACGCAACTGGCGTTGGACCACACCACCAACAGCAGCTCGATCACCGCCGCGAAGACCACGATTGCGACGCCGCTGATCGTGTCGGACAACGGCATCGGCATGGCCGCGATCGCGCAGATCGGTAGCGGTCGCGGGCTGGCCTACGGCGCCAACGTACTGAGCTGGATGGCCGGCACCACGCGCGAGCAGCAGCATCTGCCGCTGTTCAATCGCGCCTTCGCCTGGCTGATGACCGGCGACGGCGCCGCCAAACTACCGGCAACGATCGTCGTTGGCACCGCTGGCTACGACGCCAACACGGTGAAGAACTACATCGTGCGGGCAGGCAGCAGCGCGACGCTGATGACCTGCAAGGTGGACGACCCGGACAACACCTGCTGGCAAGACCTCAACCTGATCGTATTCGGTTCGGGCACCACCGACAGTCCGCGCCTCGCCGGGCTGGTGCGCAGCTACCTGGATGCCGGCAAGTCCGTCATCTACATGCACCCGAGCTGGGTCGATTCGGCCGGCGGGCGCACGGTGCTGAGCGCAATGGGCATGAACCTCGGCGGCTATCCCGGCAACTACTTCGCCAGTGCCGCGGGCGTATCGGTCGGCGCCACCCGCACCCGCGCCGACAGCCTGGCGCGCGGTGATCAGTTCGGCGCGCTGGTCAGCACGCTCAATCTGCTCAACCGCACCGACCTGACGCTGGATTTCAGCGACACCACGCCGCTCAAACCGATCGATGCGGTGCAGACGGCACTCTCTTCGCTGCAGTCGCGCGGCATCAACATCTTTGCCGACCCCGATAGCGAGCTGTACCGCCTGCTGGTGCTGTGGGCGGACCAGATCCGCACCGGCGTGGTCTACGGCGCACCGCTCTCCAGCAAGGGCGATTCGGATGATTTCCTGCGCACCTACGCGTCGGATTCCTGGCTGGTCTTCAACCGCGCAGCGACGACGATCCCGCCCAAGGGCGCCGGTGATTACATGCCGGTCAGCGCGAACAGCATCGCGGTGAGCGGCACGTATGAGGACATCGACGTGACGATCGCGCAAAGCAGCGGCACCACGCTGATCGGCCGCGGCGCGATCCCCGGCAAACCGGTGACGATCCAGATCGTCGATGCGGCGGGTGCCACCAGTCTCGGCGTACAGACGAGCTACGTGCGCACCTACGGCAACCCGGTCACCGACAGCAGCTACGCGCGCCCGCGCCGTCCGCAGTCCTACACGATCCCGCTGGCCGCCACCGGCGACACAAGCTTCGTCACGCCCTTCGGCGGCCCGCTGATGCTCAACTACAGCGGCGCCACCGCCGGCACCGTGGTGAAACTGCGCATCAAGGGCGGCGCCAAGTACGCGCACTTCGATTTCACCCGCAACCCCTCGCAGGCCGAGATCGATGAAGCCGTCGCCGCACTCAAGCGTGCCGATTTCGGCTGGCAGACGAACAAGCTGGTCGGCGGCGAAATCCAGCAGACGATCGGCTATGCGCAGAAGGTGATCGGCACGCTGGACCCGAAGACCTACGTCGTCGATCGCATCAAGGGCATCCTCTTCGACAGCAACCACTTCGCCAACGGCTACAACAACATGCCGATGTCGACGCTGGCGCAGAGCGTCTGCACACAACTGGGCTGGACCTGCGAAGGCGATCTGCACCGCGCACCGAACGTGCAGCACTTCGTCGGCTGGCTGGCTGCCTGCGGCTACCTGTGCTCGGGCAACCCGTCCGACGGCTTCGCCGGCATCGACACCGGCTGGGGCTGGCCGCATGAGCTGGGCCACAACACGGTGCAGCGCGTGATGCACATTGCGCCTAACGGCAAGGGCTGCGTTGTGGAGTGCGACAACAACATCCTCGCCAGCGCAACGATGATGCGGCAGTACGCGCTGATCGGCGTCGACGCCGGCCATGAAACCGACCATCCGGGGCTCTACGCCGACATCGTCGCGAACCGCGCCACCGGCCTGAGCGACGAAGCGCTGCGTGCCGATATGGAAGTGCGCCTGTGGCAAGGCGCCAGCCAGGACCCGATGCGCGCGGTGCACTTCCAGATGGCCTTCCAGTACGCCAAGCTGCGCGCCGGGCTCGCAAAGCCGACGATGGAAAGCACGCTGGAGTTCTTCCAGTTGCTGACCAAGGCCGACCGCCTCGTCGCCAAGGCCTGGGACGCCAGCAACAAGGGCAAGTACGGCATGGGCCGCTTTGCCGACAACAAGATCAGCAACGAGGATCTGTTCTACGTGCTGAGCTCGAAGATCATCGGCCAGGACATGCGCAAGCACTTCGCGATGTACGGCATCCCGCTCAGCCAGACCGCGCTCGATTCGATCGCCGATCTGGGCCTGCCGCTGGCGACGCGCAGCTTCTATGCGCTGGCGAGCGGCAAGCACAATCAGCCGGCCACCGGCGCGTGGATGAACATCGAAAGCAGCACGCCGGCTTACGCGTTCTGAGCGCTCACGCCAACAAAAAAGGCCGCCCGAGGGCGGCCTTTCTATTTGCAGCGATCGCTCAGAGCATCTCGACGGCCAGCGCGGTGGCCTCACCACCACCGATGCACAGGCTCGCAACGCCACGCTTGAGGCCACGCTTCTTGAGCGCGCCGATCAGCGTCACGATCACGCGCGCACCCGATGCACCGATCGGGTGGCCCAGCGCGCAAGCGCCGCCGTTCACGTTGACCTTCTCGTGCGGCAGCTTGTGGTCGTGCATCGCTGCCATGGTGACCACCGCGAAGGCTTCGTTGATCTCGAACAGATCCACGCTGTCGGTGTTCCAGCCGGTCTTGGCGTAGAGCTTTTCGATTGCGCCGACCGGGGCTGTGGTGAACCAGGCCGGCTCATGCGCATGGGTGGCGTGGCCGACGATCCTGGCGATCGGCTTCAAGCCCAGCTTGTCGGCGGTCGAGGCGCGCATCAGCACCAGCGCCGCAGCGCCATCGGAGATCGACGACGAGGTTGCGGCCGTCACGGTGCCGTCCTTCTTGAAGGCGGGCTTGAGCGAGGGGATCTTCTCCGGTTTGGCCTTGTACGGCGACTCGTCCTTCGCGATCTGAACTTCGCCGCCCTTGCCAGCTACCGTCACCGGTGCGATTTCCCAGTCGAAGCTGCCGTCCTGATTCGCCGTCAGTGCGCGGCGGGTCGATTCGATCGCGAAGGCATCCTGCGCCTCACGCGTGAAACCGTATTTCGCCGCGGTGTCTTCGGCGTAGTGGCCCATCGACTTGCCGCCGCCGTTGGCGGTTTTCTCGTAGGCGTCTTCCAAGCCGTCGAGCGCCATGTGATCGAACACCGTCGAGTGGCCATAGCGATAGCCGCCGCGCGCCTTCGGCAGCAGATACGGCGCGTTGGACATGCTTTCCATGCCGCCGGCGACGATCACGTCGACCGAACCGGCCAGCAGCTGGTCGTGCGCCATCATCGTGGCCTTCATGCCGGAACCGCAGACCTTGTTGATCGTGGTCGCGACGGCCGACAGCGGCAGCCCCGCGCCCAACGTGGCCTGGCGCGCCGGTGCCTGGCCTTGGCCGGCCGGCAGCACGCAACCCATGATGACTTCCTGAACCTGCTCGGGCTTGAGGCCGGCGCGCTCAACGGCGGCTTTGATGGCGACACTGCCGAGCTGGTGTCCAGCAAAACCGGACAGCTCGCCCATCATGGCGCCGATCGGCGTGCGGGCAACAGAAACGATGACGACGGGATCAGACATGGTGAAAACCTCGATTTGGGTAGAGAGGAATCAGAATGTGGCGGCGCGAGCCTACGGCAGCCTGACGGGGGCGAAGCATAGGCGCAAATTGTTGCAGCGCGCCATAGGTATTAGCCCAAGCATTTGCAGCCTAAGCTGTTACAGCAATGCCCACCAAAGCCCTGGGCACATTGCCATAGCGCCGAACGGGTGACCTTTTTATTACAAGGTTTCCGCGAACAGCTCTCTCCCAATCAGCATACGGCGGATCTCGCTGGTGCCGGCACCGATCTCGTACAGCTTGGCGTCGCGCCAGAGGCGCCCGACCGGGTATTCGTTGATGTAGCCGTTTCCGCCGAGCGTCTGGATCGCCTCACCCGCCATCCAGGTTGCCTTCTCGGCTGAGTAGAGGATCGCGCCAGCGGCATCCTTGCGCAGGCCGCGTGCATGGTCGCCGCGATCACAGGCCTGCCCAACCGCATACACATAGGCACGCGTGGCCTGCCAGGTGGTGTAGAGATCCGCGACCTTGCCCTGCATCAGCTGGAACTCGCCGATCGCCTGACCGAACTGCTTGCGGTCGTGGATGTAGGGGATAACGACATCCATGCAGGCAGCCATGATGCCTAACGGCCCACCGGAGAGCACCGCGCGCTCGTAGTCGAGCCCGCTCATGAGCACCTTCACGCCGTTGCCGACGCCGCCCATGACGTTCTCTTGCGGTACCTCGCAGTCCTCGAACACCAGCTCGCCGGTGTGGCTGCCGCGCATGCCGAGCTTGTCCAGCTTTTGCGCGACCGAGAAGCCTTTCATGCCCTTCTCGATCAGGAAGGAGGTGATGCCACGCGGGCCCGCAGCCGGGTCGGTCTTCGCATAGACCACCAGCACGTCGGCATCCGGCCCATTGGTGATCCACATCTTGGTGCCGTTGAGCACATAACGATCGCCGCGCTTGTCGGCGCGCAGGCGCATCGACACCACGTCGGAGCCGGCGTTCGGTTCGCTCATCGCCAGCGCACCGACGTATTCGCCGGAAATGAGCTTCGGCAGGTACTTGTCCTTCTGCGCGGCGTTGCCGTTGCGGTGGATCTGGTTCACGCAGAGATTCGAATGCGCGCCGTACGACAAGCCCACCGAGGCCGAGGCGCGCGAGATCTCTTCCATTGCGATGATGTGCGCGAGGTAGCCCATGTTGGCGCCGCCGTAGTCCTCACTCGCCGTCATGCCCAGCACGCCCAGATCACCAAACTTGCGCCACAGGTCCATCGGGAACTGATCCGTGCGGTCGATCTCGGCCGCGCGCGGCGCGATCTCCTTCGCCGCGAAATCGGCGACCGTGTCGCGCAGCATGTCGAGGGTTTCGCCGAGGGCGAAATTGAGGCCAAGGCTCATGGATCGGCTCCTGAACGGTACTGGAAGGCCGCGCCGCGCCCCTCTTGTGGAGGATCGCCGCGCCGCCGGATTCGGGTGATGTCCGCCCCGTGCGGTGGCTGGATCTTAAGCCCGCACGCTACCGTATGGTGTCCTGCGCCCGACAAACAGCCTTGACAGGCAATGCCGCACCGCAACATAACCCGGGTTACACTGATTCGCTGGATGCTGCTGCCATGAGTGACGCGCTCGATTTTCCCTTCGCCGACCTGCCCGCGCCGGGCGCCACGCTGACCGTCGAGTCGGGCGTGCGCTGGGTACGCATGCCTTTGCCCTTCGCGCTGGACCACATCAACCTGTGGCTGCTCGACGACGGCGAAGGCGTCGCGATCGTGGATACCGGCATCGGCGACGCGACCACGCGTGCGCTGTGGGAACAGGTGTTTGCGAAGATCGATCGCCCTGTCACGCAGATTGTCGTCACCCACGCGCATCCTGATCACATCGGCAACGCGTGCTGGCTGTCGGACCGCTTTGGCGTGCCGGTTCACGCCACGCTCGGCGAATACCTGTGGGCGCACGCGATCCGCGACGGCCGCGCCGGTTTCACCACCGAAGCGCTGGTCGCGCTGTTCCGCCGCCACGGGCTCGACGATGCACGCGCCGAGGCGCTGCTGACGCGCGGCAACCACTACGCACGCGGCGTGCCGGCGCTACCCGAGTCTTATCTGCGGATCCGCGACGGCAGCACGATCATGGTCGGCGGCCACGCCTGGCGCGTGATCAGCGGCTACGGCCATTCGGCCGAGCACGCGGCGCTGTGGTGCGAAGCGCTGCATGTGCTGATCTCCGGCGACATGCTGCTGCCGCGCATTTCGACCAACGTCAGCACCAGCACCGTGACGCCGCAGGATGATCCGGTCGCGCAGTACATCGAATCGCTCGGCCGCTTCGCCGCGCTGCCGGCCGACACGCTGGTGCTGCCCTCGCATGGCCGCCCCTTCCGCGGCGCCCAGGCACGTATCCAGCAGTTGATCGCGCATCACGAAGAACGCTGTGGCGCGCTGCTCGCCGCACTGGATCAGCCGATGAGCGCGGGCGAACTGCTCGCGACGCTGTTCCCGCGCGAACTCGACACCCACCAGGTGATGTTCGCGATGGGTGAAGCAATCGGCCACCTGAATCACCTCGCCGCCCGCGGTGCTGTCAGCGAGCTGGAAGCTGACGGGGGCATCCTGAAATTTGCGCGTACGGGCGAGGCATCGCCCGCCCTTCAGAACAAGTAACTCCGGGAGAGAAACACCATGGCTGCCAACACCGAAACAGCAAAGCCCGAACTGCCCGACCCGCAGGAAGTCGCGAAGACTTACGCCGAGGTCGCCCAGCGTGCATCCAAGCTGCTGCACGAACATGTGAAGCGCCAGGCCGCGCGCGGCATCTCGCCGCCGGAAGATGAACTGGGCATCGCGCAGGCATTCATGGACATGATGGCCAAGCTGCTCGCCAACCCCTACAAGCTCGCCCAGGCGCAGATGAACCTGGTGTGGGACTACTTCTCGCTGTGGCAGCACTCGACGCTGCGCTTCATGGGCATGAGCGGCGCGCCGGTCGCAACCCCGGCGAAGGAAGACAAGCGCTTCAAGGACGAAGAGTGGCAGGACCACTTCCTGTTCGACTTCATCAAGCAGAGCTACCTGATCTCCGCGCGCCACATCCACGATGTGGTGGGCAGCGTCGAAGGCCTGGATGAGATCTCGCGCAAGAAGGTGAACTTCTTCACCAGCCAGTACATCAACGCGCTGTCGCCGTCGAACTTCGCGCTGACGAACCCGGAAGTGTTCCGCGAAACGGTGAAGAGCCACGGCCAGAATCTGGTGAAGGGGCTCAACAACCTGCTGCGCGACGTTGAAGAGGGTGACGGCCAGCTGCGCGTGAAGATGACCGACACCTCGGCCTTCGAGTGCGGCAAGAACGTCGCGACGACGCCGGGCAAGGTCGTCTTCCAGACCGATCTGATCCAGCTGATCCAGTACACGCCGACCACCACCGAGGCGCTCAAGCGCCCGCTGCTGATCGTGCCGCCGTGGATCAACAAGTACTACATCCTCGATCTGCGCGAGAAGAACTCGCTGATCCGCTGGGCCGTCGAACAAGGCCACACCGTATTTGTGATGAGCTGGGTGAACCCGGATGCGAAGCTCGCCGAGAAGGGTTTCGACGACTACGTGAAGGAAGGCGTGATCGCCGCGGTCGACGCAATCGAACAGCAGACCGGCGAGAAGGAAATCAACGCCGCCGCCTATTGCCTCGGCGGCACGCTGCTCGCCACCACGCTGGCCTACATGGCCGCCAAGAAGGACAAGCGCATCGCCAGCGCCACCTTCTTCACGACACTGACCGACTTCTCGCAGCCGGGCGAACTCGGCGTGTTCATCGACGAAGGCCAGGTCACCAGCCTCGAGAAGAAGATGGCCGAGCGCGGCTACCTCGAAGGCAGCGAGATGGCCAACACCTTCAACCTGCTGCGCAGCAACGACCTGGTGTGGTCCTTTGTCGTCAACAACTACCTGATGGGCAAGGACCCCTTCCCCTTCGACCTGCTGTACTGGAACTCCGATTCCACCCGCATGCCCGCCAAGATGCACAGCTACTACCTGCGCAACATGTACATGAAGAACGCGCTGGTGCAGCCGGGCGGCATCGAGATCGACGGCGTGAAGATCGATCTGGGCAAGATCAAGGTGCCCTGCTACTTCATTTCGACGATCGAAGACCACATCGCACCGTGGAAGAGCACCTACCTCGGCGCCAAGGTGTTCGGCGGCCCGGTGCGCTTCGTGCTGGGCGGCTCCGGCCACATCGCCGGCATCGTCAACCCCCCGTCGGCGAACAAGTACGGTTACTGGACCAACCCGACCAAGGCGCTGCCGGATGCGTCGGAAGACTGGCTCGCCGCCGCGACGCAGAACCCCGGTTCGTGGTGGACCGACTGGCAGGCCTGGGTCACCGCCCACGACGACGCCAAGGTGCCGGCGCGCGATCCGATCAAGGGCAAGCTCAAGGTTCTCGAGGATGCACCCGGCAGCTTCGTCAAGGCGCGGCTGGACAAGGCGCCCAAAGCGGCCTGACGCGCTGCTGCGCGAGATCATGAGGGGGCATCGTGCCCCCTTTTCTTTTGGATTGGCGGACAACATACTGGCACAGGGCGCCAAGCCCGCCGCAGGCCGATCGGCGTAGTATCGGCCACGTTGCTCACTCAGTCAGAGGAGTCACCCATGTCGTACCGCCCGTCTCGCTTGCTGACACTGCTTGTCTCAAGCGTATTCGCCCTGGGCTCGGTCGTCCCTGTCGCGCCGGCTTTTGCCGCGGATGCGGCACCCACAGCCAGCGCCAAGCAAGCCACCGGCAAGGTGTATTCGCAGCAGGAACTCGACGAGCTGCTGGCGCCGATCGCGCTGCACCCGGATGCGCTGCTCGCGCAGATCCTGATGGGCTCCACCTATCCGCTCGACGTCGTCGAGGCTGCGCGCTGGCGCAAAGCCAATCCGAAACTCGAAGGCAAGGCCCTCGAAGACGAGCTGGCGAAGCAGGCCTGGGACCCCAGCGTGAAATCGCTGGCGACCTTCCCCAGCGTGCTGGACATGATGAGCGAGAAGATCGACTGGACGCAGAAGCTCGGAGACGCCTTCCTCGGCCAGCAGAAGGCCGTGATGGAAACGGTGCAGAAGCTGCGCACAAAGGCGCAGCAGGCCGGCTCGCTATCGACGACGAAGGAACAGACCGTGAGTACCGCCAACGAAGGCGGCACCACGATCATCAAGATCGAACAGGCTGACCCGCAAGTCGTGTACGTGCCGACCTACAACCCGGCCGTGGTCTACGGCACTTGGTGGTATGCGGCGCCGCCGCCGTACTACTACTACCCGCCCGGCTATGTGCCCGGCGCCGCGCTGTTCTCCTTCACCGTCGGCGTGGCCGTCGGCGGCGCCTTGTGGGGTAACTGTAACTGGGGCCACAACGACATCAACATCGATGTGGACCGCTACAACCAGGTCAATCACTTCGACAAGAACAACGTCAACAACATCAAGAACGGTACTTGGGAGCACAACACCGATCGCCGCCGCGGTGTGCCGTATCAGAGCCAGGGCGCGCAGAACAAGTTCGGCGGCGCGCAGGCACAGAACAACCAGGCGCGCGACGAGTTCCGCGGTCGTGCCGAAGCCGGCCGGCAGGATCTCGGCCAGCAGGGTTTCGACCGCAACGCCGCGGGCAACCGCCCGAGCGCCGGCAACCGTGCAAGCGGCGGTGCTGCCGTCGACAACCGCGCGGCGGGCATGGATCGCAGCAGCACACAGCCGCGCGCTTCGACGAGCGACCGCAGTTCCAGCTCCGCTTTCGGCGGCGTGAACTCGGGCGCGCGCGCCAACGACTACAGCAGCCGCGGCAGCTCCAGCCGCGCCGGCATGAGCAGCAGCGCCCGCTCCAGCGGTGGCGCACGTGCCGGTGGTGGTGGCGGACGCCGCCGTTGAGTGATGCGAAACGCAGAACGGATGATGAACCGATGAGCAAACCGTACGCTTCGCGCCTCGCGCGCACCCTGCGTGGAATCAGCCTTGCCGGTGCCCTGATTGCACTGCCCGCTTTCGCGGCGGGCGGCGCGCCACGCGTGTTTCCGCAACCCGAAGAAGCCGCCTCGGCGCTCGTCGCCAGCCTCAAGGTGGCGGATGGAAAAGCCGTGCTCGCCGTGCTCGGCGGCAAGTCCGGCGACTGGGTCTTCACCGGCGACAAGCCCACCGACGTCAAACTCTGGCAGGAGTTCGTGCAGGCCTACGACGCGCAGCACACCGTGGTCGAAGTTGCAGATGGCCGTGCCGTGCTGATCGTGGGCCCTAGCCGCTACCCCTTCTCGTTTCCGATCATTCGGGTCGCGGGCGGCTGGCGCTTCGACGCCGAACAAGGTCGTGAAGAACTGATCAACCGCCGCGTCGGCATGAATGAACTCTCCACCATCGAAGTGATGAAGGAGGTCGTCGCGGCCCAGCGCGAATACGCACTGATGGATCGCAACGGTGATGGCTCGCCGGAATACGCGGCGCACTTCACCAGCACGCCGGGCAAGCGCGACGGTCTCTTCTGGCAGACGGCCGAGGGCGAGCCGCCGAGCCCGCTCGGCCCGCTGGTGGCGGCAGCACAGGCCGAAGGCTATGCCAAGCAAAGCCGCGGCGCGCCCTTCCACGGCTACCTGTTCAAGATGCTGAGCGGTCAGGGCGCAAACGCCGTCGGCGGCGCGCAGACCTACACCGTGAACGGCCAAGTCGGTGGTTTCGCAGTGCTGGCCTACCCGGCCAAGTACGGCGTGACCGGCGTGAAGTCCTTCATCGTGAATCAGGAAGGCGTGATTCTGGAGAAGGATCTCGGCGCGAAGACGGCGAGCATCGCCGAGAAGACGACGCTGTTCGACCCGGACAAGACCTGGAAGCCCGTCGCCAAGCGCTGATTCAGCAGCACGCAAAAGAACACGGGCCGGTCGCTCACGCGCCGGCCCGTTCTGTTTCAGCCCTGCGTCCAGCCCCGCGCAGGTGAGGTCAGCGCAGCGTCTGATCGAGGAAGGTCCAGGTCAGCGCCCACATCTTGGCACGTTGCGTATTATCGGCGGCGCCAGCGTGGCCGCCCTCGGTGTTCTCGAAGTACCAGACATCCTGCCCCAGTGCCTGCATGCGCGCCGCCATCTTGCGCGCATGGCCCGGATGGACGCGGTCGTCACGCGTCGAGGTCAGGAACAGCGTGCGCGGGTAAGTCACGCCCGGCTTGAGGTTCTGATAGGGCGAATACTTCGAGATGTAGGCCCACTCCTCCGCAATGTCGGGGTTGCCGTATTCGCCCATCCACGACGCCCCCGCCAACAGCAGATGGAAGCGCTTCATGTCGAGCAACGGCACCTGGCATACCACCGCCGCGAACAGATCCGGCCGCTGTACTTCGGTCGCGCCGACGAGCAGCCCACCATTGCTGCCTCCCATGATCGCGAGCTTCTTCGGCGACGTGATGCCGCGCCGGATGAGATCTTCCGCAACCGCGATGAAATCGTCGTGGGCGTTCTGTCGCTTGTCCTTCAAGGCCGCCGCATGCCAGCGCGGGCCGAACTCGCCGCCGCCGCGGATATTCGCCACGACATAGGCGCCGCCCTTCTCCAGCCAGCCCGCACCCATGCCACCGTTGTAGCCGGGTGTCAGTGCCACTTCAAACCCGCCGTAGCCGTACAGCACCGTGGGTAGCGATCCATCGCGCGCAGCGCCTTTGGGCGCCACGATGAAGTAGGGCACCCTGGTGCCGTCGCGCGAGACCGCCTCGTACTGCGATGCCTCCAGCCCCGAGGCGTCGAAGAACGCCGGCAGGCGTTGCAGCACCTGTTCGCCCGTGCGGCCGAAGCGCCGGTAGCTGAGCGTCGACGGCGTCAGGTAGTCCGAAGTCGTCAGCAGATAGTCGTTCGAGCCCTCCGGGTCCACCGGCGCGGTCTTGCTCGCGCCCAACTCTGGCACCGGCACGGTCCGCTGCGACCACCCCTTGCGCCCCGGTCGCACTTCCATGACCCGCCCGCGCACCGTGTCGAGCAGGTTCAGCACGAAGCCATCCTTCACCGCGTGCCAATCCTCCATCGCAACGGTGTCGCTCGGCGTGAACAGCACTTCGGGCGTTGCGCTGCGCGCGCGTGCGGCATCCAGGGGCAGCGCGACCAGCGATCCCTTCGCGAAACTGCGTCCGTTGCGCACCCAGTCGTCGCGCAGTTCGAGCACGAGGCGATCGCGCCAAACACGCGCCTTGGCGCTGTCCGGCTTGTCGATCTTCACCGTCTTTCCATCGCGCCCGAGCGCGTACAGCTCCTCGGTAAAGAAGCTCGGCAGTCGCACGACGAACGTGCGCGGCTTGGCCTGCGTGTAGTCGAGATAGGCGGAGACCATCATGTCTTCCTTGCGCGCCTCGAAGACCGTCTGCGCCTGTTCGATCGGTGTGCCGCGCCGCCAGCGTTTGAGCACGCGGGCATAGCCCGAGTCGGTCAGGCTGCCGGGCCCGAAATCGGTGCCCACGATCAGCGTATCGCGATCCACCCAGCTGACTTCGGTCTTTGCGTGTGCGATGCGGAAACCGCCGTCGACGAAGCGCGCACGCCGTGTGTCGAACTCGCGCACTTCCACCGCGTCGCCGCCGCCGCGAGAGAGCCGCACCAGGCAACGCTGGCCATCGGGCGCCAGACAATCCGCCCCCTTCCACACCCAGGATTGCCCTTCCGCGCGGCCGAGCGCATCGACATCGAGCTCGGTGCGCCAGGCCGGCGCACCCTTGCGGTAGTCGGCCAGCGCGCTGCTGCGCCAGATGCCACGCGGGTGATCGGCATCCTGCCAGAAGTTGTAGGCGCGTCCGCCGATCAGCGTGATCGGGGCGAGCCGTTGCGGCGAGTTGTAGATTTCCAGCAGACGCGCGTGCAGCGCGGCATAACCGGGCGCCTGTTCGAGCTTCGGCAGCGTCTCGGCATTGCGGGCACGCACCCAGTCGAGCGAGGCGGGCGCGTCGACCGCTTCAAGCCATTGGTAGGGATCTTCATCGCCGGCCAATGCGGCGCCGGCGGCAAGCAGCGCAGCAAGGCTCGCCGCGCTCAGGGCAATACGGAAGGACATCGGAGATCGCTCTTGCGGTGAGTCAGTGAACAAACAGCACGATGCAAGCGGGCGCACCGTGCAGCCATGCAGGCTATCACCGCATGCCGCAGCGACTTTGTCAGTGTGTATCCGCCTGCAGCACCTGGGCCGCGCAGGCCTGCAGCAGCGCAGGCAGCTCCGACGTGTCCGCGTCGAATTCGTGCGCGAGCGCATCGCAGCTATCGACCAGCTTGATCACATGATCGTCGCTGCTGCCCAGCGCCGCCGCGCACAGCGCCTCCCATGCCGGCAGCGGCCCGGCCAGCGCACGGAATTCCATCGGCCACGGCCGCCCGATCGCGACATAAGCGGCGCAGAAGGCCAGCCAGTAGCGCTGCAGCGCCACCTCCGGCGCTTCGATCCAGGGCCACAACACGCGCAGCGAATGAAGACTGGTAATCAGGTGCAGCGCCGTGAAGTCCCCGGTTGCGCGGTACAGCCGCGCGGCGGTCACCGCCAGCGAATGCCAGGCCCGATCGGCACCCTTCTCGAATCGAAGCGGCGGTACCGCGGCGAGGAAGGCGGGGTGTGCCAACACTTCGAGCAGCCGGCCCATGATCATCGGGCGCTCGAACTCTGCATTCGCCAGCGCAGTGCCTTGCGACAGGCTGCGCAAGCCCTCCGCCGCGCCCGTACTGGCAGCACCCGACGGCAGCGGTACTTCGCGCCGGAATACGCTCAGCACGGCAAGACCGGCGGCCACCTCCGCATCCGCACCGAAGCGCACGCCATACGCGAGCCGGATCAAGCCATGGAAGGCCGCCGTGACCAGGCCTTCCAGCAAACGCGGCAGTTCGCGGCACAACACCGCGTCGCGGCCATCGGTCGCGATCTGCGCTTCGAAATCGGCCCAGCGACTGGCGAATTCGCCGCTCGCAAGCGGGCGAATCAGGCTGCGCTGGGTCTCCGCAAACACATCAAGACGCGAAGGCACGGCGCCCAGCGCATGCAGCGCCGCCAGCACCATCGGCAGATGGTTGCTGTTGCCGTTGCTGTATGACGGGTCATCGCCGCGCAGGGCGTTCAGGCGAAGAAGGAGCGCATCGTTCGGCATCGCAATTCATCGTGTTGGGGGCGAGCCGCGATTGTGGCACCCGCCAGGGTGGTACGCTCCGCGTTCCGAATTGCTTACGCACCTGAATTCATGACGTACGCCCGCCCGCTGCTGCTCGCCGCTGCCCTGCTCAGCCTGCCCCTGCCCACCCTTGCGGAAGACTGGCTGGTCATCTCCGGCTATTCCTACCACTTCGAGCGGCGCGACGAGTATCGCGCCGACAACCCCGGCGCAGGCTGGGAGCGCCCGTCGGAGGAATATCCGCTTTCGTGGATGGCCGGTTACTACCGCAACAGCTACGACAAGGACACCTTCTACGCCGGTGCCCGCTGGGAACCGGAAGTCGTGAAGTGGGAGCACGTGAAGCTCGGCGTCTTCGTCGGCCTCGCGAGCGGTTACTGGACGCCCGTCGTCGCGCTGCCAATGGCGAGCTTCCAGTGGGGCCGCTTCGGCTTCAACCTCGTCGGCGCCCCATCGATCCGCGAATACTCCGGCTACATCGGCGGGCAGTTGAAGTTCAAGTTCGATTGACCAGCTCGCGCCCCCTGCGACACCACCAAGCGCACCCTACGGCGATCAATCGCCAATCGCCGCAAGCAATCCCCGCGCATCCCCACCAACGTTCGGCAGCACACTGGTACGGGCGAGCTCAGTGAGCGGTTCGCGTGCGACGCGCTGCAGCGTGCCGCGGATTTCCGGGTGCAGGGCGTAGAGCTGGCCCAGCGCGGCGAGCGCCTTGGTGCGATCGGTGTGGCTGGGCAACGTGAGCACCTGCGCCAGCGTGCCGGCAAGTGCATCGGCCACTGTAGGATCCTTGATCCATTCGATGAAGGTGAGCACCAGGCGGCCGGTGAGGTTACGCACTTCGTTGTCCGGGTCGAGCAGGCGGCCGTGCAGCGCGGCGATCGATGCTTCGGGTCGGCCAGTCCAGTTGAGCATCACGATCGCGTCCTTGCGCTCGGGGTGGCGAGCGTCGAGGGCGATCGCGATCATGCGGTCCTGCTGGCCGTTGGCGAGATCGCGCAACTGGGCATCGAAGGTACGCAGCTCCGGGTCTTCAGCTACGACGATGCCGGAAGGCGTGATGCGCTCGCCCGGCATGTAGCCGTCTGCCAGCACTTCCTGCACGCGGTACTCGCGCTGCGCGATCAGCTGGCGCGCTTCCGGCGGCACGCGGGCGGCGGCGCGCGGTGCGGTGGAGGGCTGCAGCACCGGATCGGCACTGGCGTCCTCAAGGATTTCGACGACATAGTGCAGGCGGGTTCCGACCATTGCGCCGTTGCACGACACTGCGGCGATCGGCAGCTTATTGAGCTTTTCGCACCACTTGAGCATCTCCTTCTCGTTCTGCGTGACCGCTTCGCCCGGCTTGATCGGCAGTTGAGAGGTGATCTGCTCGCGGCTCAGGCGCTTGATGCCAATGATCTCGGTTTCGCCCCAGATGAGTTGGCGCTGCGCAAACGCAATCGCAGGCAGCATGGCAAGCAGGGAAATGACAACACCGGCAGTGGGGCGCATGGAAGAATCGCAGCAGGAAGGATCGCGGATTGTCCGGCGATCCTTCCGCGCGCTCAAGTACCCGGGGGCAACACCCGGCGGGGAATCTTTTCCATTCTGGCGCGTCCATTGCAGACCCCAACCAAGGAGAGCGACGATGCAAGCCGGATCGCAGCAACCGATGCAGCAGGATTTCGACAGCCTTTCACCCGCCCGCGTCGCGAACCGGCGCGAGTTCGTCGCCGGCCTCGTGGCGAGCGGCTTTGCGCTGGCGGTGCAGCCCGTCGCGGCGCAGAGCGTGATCAAGACGCCGGCCGATGGCCTCGTCGCAGGCACCGTCGAGATTCCGGCCGGCGACATCACGCTGCGCGGCTATCGCGCGATGCCTGCCGGCAAGGGCCCGTTCCCGACCGTGCTGGTGGTGGAAGAGATTTTCGGCGTGCATGAGTGGATTCAGGACATCTGCCGCCGCCTGGCCAAGGTGGGCTACCTCGCGATCGCGCCGGATCTGTTCGCGCGCCAGGGCGACCCGACGCAGTACGACACGATTCCGAAGATCTTCGAGAAGGTGATCTCGAAGGTGCCCGATGCGCAGGTCATGCGCGACCTCGATGCCGCCGCCGCCTGGGGCGGCAAGAACGGTGGCAACGCAGCACGGCTCGGCATCACCGGCTTCTGCTGGGGCGGCCGCATCACCTGGCTTTATGCCGCACACAACCCGAAGCTGAAGGCGGGCGTGGCCTGGTACGGACGCCTGGTCAGCGCGCCGAGCGAGTTGTCGCCGAAGCACCCGATCGACCTGATTGCCGAGATCAAGGCGCCGGTGCTGGGTTTCTACGGTGGCAAGGACCAGGGCATTCCAGTCGATTCGGTCGAGAAGATGGGGGCCGCGCTGAAGGCGGCTGACAGCCGATCCGAAGTGCGCATCTACCCGGAGGCGGATCACGGTTTCCTCGCCGACTATCGCCCAAGCTTCAACCCTGCCGCGGCGGCAGACGCCTGGCCCAAGGCGCTGGCGTGGTTGCAGCAGCACGGCGTCTGATCGCCGCGCATTTGGCCCGGCGCAAGGGCGGGTGTGCGCGCAAGGGTATGCTTGGCGGCTCTCTCCGCATGCCCTGAACGTGATGCAACTGCCCGCGCCTGCCGTGAGTATTTCCCTGCTTGGTTACTGGCTCGGCATCGCCGCGGTAGCTGCCTGCGCGGCGGCGGCGGTGCTGGAAGTCGGCCGCAAGCAGTTCGACGCCTTCGGTGTGGTGGTGGTCGCTTTTGCCGCAGCGCTGGGTGGCGGCACAACGCGCGATCTGCTGCTGGGCCGCACGGTATTCTGGGTTGCCGACCCGACCTACCTGATCGCAGCCGCACTGGCCGGCATTGCGGCCTTTGCGCTGGCACGTCGCATGCGGCTGCCGCTCGACCTGTTCCTGATTCCCGACGCAATCGGCCTCGCGCTGTTCACGATCGTCGGCACCAAGGTGGCGCTGAACGCCGGCACCCACTGGACAGTCGCCGCGCTGATGGGCGTAATCACTGGCGTAGTCGGCGGCATCCTGCGCGATGTGCTGGCGAATGAAGAGCCGGTGGTGTTCCGCGGCGAGCTGTACGCCACGGCCGCGGGCGCCGGCGCGCTGAGCCTTGTCGCCCTGCTCGCACTGGATTTCAACGCGCCCTGGGCGGCGTTCTGGAGCGGCACGCTGATCTTCCTGCTGCGGCTGGCGGCAATTCGCTGGCGGCTTGCGCTGCCCAAATTCGAGTCACTACGCTAGCCGCTGTAGCATCCACGCCCTGACTGCCCGGCGCGCTCGTTCCCTGCCATGCCGCCCATGTCGGTGCCAAGTGAGGGCGAGTTGGGCGTATAGTCCGCGCCTTCGCGAAAAAGGAATCTCCCGATGCAACTCGACCGCATCCTCCAGTCTCAGGGCTTTGGCAGCCGCAAGGAATGCCGCGGCCTGGTGCGCCACGGCTTTGTCCGCGTGAATGGCGAAGAGATGGACGACCCCTTTGTCGAACTTGATCCGGCCGGGCTGGAATTCGAGGTCGATGGCGAGCTATGGTCATACCGCGAGGTGGCCTATGTGATGCTGCACAAGCCAGCCGGTTACGAGGTGTCGCACAAGCCGGTGCACCACCCCAGCGTGTTCGCGCTGCTGCCCGCACCACTGCGCGCACGTGGCGTACAGGCCGTCGGCCGTCTCGACGAAGACACCACCGGTCTGCTGATCCTCACCGAAGACGGCCAGCTGATTCATCAGCTCAGCTCACCGAAACGCGCGATCCCGAAGATCTACACCGTCACGCTGAAGCACCCGGCCACGCCGGAGCTGGTCTCTGCGCTGCTTGCTGGCGTGGAACTGCACGACGAGCCCGAGCCGGTGGTCGCGGCAGGCTGCGAAATCATCGGTGAGTGCTTGCTGCGCCTGACGATCACTGGCGGCAAGTACCACCAGGTCAAACGCATGATCGGCGCAGCCGGCAACCGCGTCGAAGCACTCCACCGCGGCGAGATCGGCCGCCTCGCCTTGCCGGCCGACCTCGCACCCGGCGAATGGCGCTGGCTCAGCGAGGCCGATCTCTCGGCGCTGCGCTGCGACGCCGCCTAAGCGGCGTGCAGCAACCACGCCCGCTCAGCGGGCGAGTGTCAGCGAACGGGCGTTGAAGCCACCCGAGAGACTGAATTCCCACTTGCCGCCGGCCGGCACGCCAGTCAGCGGCAACGTGGCCTTGCCGCCAGTCAGTTGCAACGCCAGCACCATCGGTTCAGCGCCGAGCTGGCGCACGCGCAACACCGGGTAACGCGCGGCATCCCAAGTCACCGTCAGCACACCATTTGCCTCGCTCCAGCTCAGCGGCAATGTGCTGCTGGCCGCATCACCGACCGACTGGGCCGCGGCCACCGGCGGCGAATCCAGCGTCACCGGCAGCGACATCGCCCCCTGCAGCACCTCGACCTTCGCAATCGTGCCCGGATTCGGCAGCGCAACATGGAAATGCTGCAGGCTGCTGCCGGCCTCGTCCGCCACCTTCACCGGCGTGAAGGGCACGTCAACCACGGCACCCGCAGTGGTCGTCACTCGCAAGGCGAAGGCGCCTCCCCCGGCGTAGGGCTGCGTCGCCATGCGGGCGCCGGGCGGTGCCAACCGCACCTTGCCATCGCGGATATCGCCGAAGAAATCCAGCATCTCGACCGGCTCAGCGAAGGGCGTGATCTGCGGGTAGGTGAAGCTCTGCATGAAGGTCTGAACCCGGCTGTAGTTGTAGTCCGAGAACCATTCGCCGTCGCAATAGCCCATCACGTCATGCGCGATGCTGGTGGCGGGGAAGTAGACCGTTTCCGGGCCGGCGGTGCCATTGCGATCGCTGTCGAACTCGTGCACCGGGTAGGGGCCTAGTCCCCCATCGGCGTATGGAAACTCACTATCAACCCCTGTCGGGTTACCACAGGGTGCATGCCCAAGACTCATGTTGTGCCCGATCTCATGAGTCATCGTATCCAGCCAAGCACTGGCGCCATAACGGTTCGCCGCCAAAGCTACAGAGTCAAGGCCAATTGCGGTTAAAGCTGCACCCGACGACGAGACATTCTGGTAGGCGAGGCCAGATGTACCGCCGTTGAATCCTGGCGACGGCACCAATCCGTAGTAATGCCTACCGTTGCCCTCAAGGTCCCGTAACGCATCAAGTTCGCCCAACGCACTACTCCAACTGCCGTCGACCGTGCTACTCACCGTCTTGGTCGTCAGCGTGAAGGGGGTCCGAATGCTGATCGTGATTCTGGACGCATCGATCGGGTAAGCCCGAGCAAACATGCGCCGTACGACTTGGATATCCGGCGCTGCACCGGTCGAGTTGTTGGTCACCAGCGGCACCAGCACCAGATTCAGGTTCGTCGGCCGCCCAACCCCCGGCGTTGCACTGCGCGTTGCACCGCTGTTGGCAGGCGCCGTGCTGGCCACCGTGACGCCAACCTGCAGCCCCGTCTGTACGCACGACGCGGGGATCTGCGCCGAGAAGGTGCCGGGCAGATCGTCCAGCGCCGGCGCTGTCGTCGGCAGCGTGGACGGCCCAATCAGCGTGAGCGTCGGGCTCGCCGCACAACCGCTGATCGTCGCCGTCACCTTGGGGCTCGCGATGCGCTGGTTGGCACTGACATAGGCCCGCACCAGCGCAGCCTTGCCGGGCACGAGGAACTGATAGGCCGCGCCGACCGGTTGCGAGTAAGCCTGCGCCACGTCGACGCGGGAAATCGTCACGACCGGCGTTGCCCCCGTCGTCAGCGTGAATACGCCGGCCTGTACCGATTGCCCACCGGGGCCGCTGAGGATCACGTTGCCGCTGGCTGCCGGGGCGGCAAAATCGAGCGACGTAGCCGTCCGGCTTAACATCACCGCCGCAACGCCACCAACCGTTACGCCCGTCACCGTATCCAGCGCAACGCCGCTCACCTGCACCGAGATGCCTTCCGGCCCGCTTGTCGGCGACATCGCACTGACGCTGATCAGCGCCGGCAATAGCGTGAAGCTCTGAGTCAGCGTGCGGGTGCTGCCGTTGGAGAGCACCAGAGCGAGGCTGCCATCGGCTGCACCGGCCGGCACCACGACCACGATCTGGGTGCCGGTTCGCGCGCTCGGCGTGACGGACACGCCACCAATGCGGACCTGGCTCACGTTCGCGAGGTTGGTGCCGCTCAGTGTGAGCGAATCACCCGGCCGCGCGCTGGAGGGCGACACGCTCGTAACCTGCGGCACGCCCAGCACGGTCAGCACCGTCGGCGAATCGACCGTTGCAGTACCCGACACCAAGGTCACCGTGCCGCTGGTCGCGGAATCCGGCACCACGAAGCTCAGGCGCGTCGTGCTGATCAGGGTGAAGGTGAGTTCGGCAGAACCGAAACGCACGCCGGTGACGCTGTTGAAGTTCGTGCCGACCACCGTGACCGTGTCACCCGGAAAGACGAAGGACGGGCTCAGGCCGGTGACCGTGACCGTGGCGGTCTGGGTGCCACCACCGCCACCGCCTCCACCACCACCGCAACCCGCGAGGAAAGCGGCACTCAGGAACACGATCAGGATTCGGTACAGATGGTGCATGACAGCGTCCTCTCAGGCCGATTGGCCTGCATTCTGGAGGTCGGATTATGACAAAGCGCTGGCGATGAAGATCCCGCGCGGGTGCGATCGGCGCTTGCGCCGCGATCAGTGGCGGCTGCCGCGCGCGGCAAACTCGCGGATCAGACGCACCGTATCTATATCGGCAGCGTGATAGGCGGCCTTAACGTAGCCGGCAAAAGCAGCGTCCTCACCGCTCTGTTCGCTTAGCGTCGTGCGGTAGGCAAATCGCAACACCAGCAGCCCTTCAACAGGCGCCTCGATCGTCACCGCAAGATGCCCGCCCGGGCGGTCGCCCTCGGCGGCCGTATCGAAACTGACGGCCCGGCCCGGCTCAATTCGCACGGTGTCGCGCGTGCGGAAGCTGCCAAAGTCCAGCGCGCGTTCGATCTGTGTCTCGCTGCGACTAAGGATTTCGCAGCCGACCAGCCCGGGCTGAAACGCGCAGGGGTCCTCCACACGCCACATCAGCCCCGCCCACACCTGCTCGCGCGTCAGCGGAACGGCCAGCGCTTCATTCGGGTCGTTGATCACCACTACATGTTCGAACTGCACGGATCGCCTCGTCGCCGCTTCGTAACGTGCAAAGTCTCGCACAGGCGGCGCGTTTCCCGGCCAGTCGCAGCGGTTTCCATTTGTATTCAGCGAGATAGCGTCGGCAAAGCGTACGAGTTGATCTATACTTCGGAACTTCCGAGGAGCGCTGCGAGAGTCGGGCATGCCCGAATCCCAGGCTCGGACCCTGCCAGAGCGCATTCGCGCAGGCGGGCAAGAACTGCGCTCACCCTGTCCAACCCTCGCCGGGCTTGGGTAGCGTGAGCGAACCGGAAGTTTCCGGTCACATCCCTGCTTCCCTCCCGGCCACACCGTTCAAGGAGTTCGTATGAACACTGTGGTCGATACCAAAGATTACGTCATCGCCGACCTGTCGCTCGCCGACTGGGGCCGCAAGGAAATCAAGATTGCCGAGGGCGAGATGCCCGGCCTGATGGCGATCCGCGAAGAGTACGCCGCTGCGCAGCCGCTCAAGGGCGCGCGCATCACCGGCTCGCTGCACATGACGATCCAGACCGCCGTGCTGATCGAGACGCTCACCGCGCTGGGCGCCGAAGTGCGCTGGGCCTCATGCAACATCTTCTCGACGCAGGATCACGCCGCCGCCGCGATCGCCGCGCAGGGCATCCCGGTCTTCGCCGTGAAGGGCGAAACGCTGACCGACTACTGGGACTACACCCACCGCATCTTCGAGTGGGCCGACGGTGGTTTTTCCAACATGATCCTCGACGACGGCGGCGACGCCACGCTGCTGCTGCACCTGGGCGGGAAGGCCGAGAAGGATCTGTCTGTGATCGCCAAGCCGACGTCCGAAGAAGAGACCATCCTCTTCGCGGCGATCAAGGCCAAGCTCGCGACCGACCCGACCTGGTACTCGACGCGTCTGGCACAGATCAAGGGGGTCACCGAAGAAACCACGACCGGCGTGCATCGCCTGTATCAGATGCACCAGCGCGGCGATCTGAAGTTCCCGGCGATCAACGTGAACGACTCGGTCACCAAGTCGAAGTTCGACAACCTCTACGGCTGCCGCGAATCGCTGGTCGACGGCATCAAGCGCGCCACCGACGTGATGATCGCCGGCAAGATCGCCGTGGTATGCGGCTACGGCGACGTGGGCAAGGGCTCGGCGCAGGCACTGCGTGCGCTGTCGGCACAAGTGTGGGTCACCGAAATCGACCCGATCTGCGCACTGCAGGCCGCGATGGAAGGCTACCGCGTGGTGACCATGGAGTACGCCGCCGACAAGGCCGACATCTTCGTCACCACCACCGGAAACTTCCATGTGATCCAGCACGACCACATGGCCGCGATGAAGAACAACGCCATCGTCTGCAACATCGGCCACTTCGATAATGAGATCGACGTCGCGTCGCTGGAAAAGTACCAGTGGGAAGAGATCAAGCCGCAGGTCGATCACGTCATTTTCCCGGACGGCAAGCGGATCATCCTGCTCGCCAAGGGCCGCCTGGTTAACCTCGGCTGCGGCACCGGCCACCCGAGCTACGTGATGTCCTCGTCGTTCGCGAACCAGACCATCGCGCAGATCGAGCTCTTCACGAAGACGGCCGACTACCCGGTGGGCGTCTACACGCTGCCCAAGCATCTCGACGAGAAGGTCGCGCGCCTGCAGCTGAAGACGCTGAACGCCCAGCTGACGACGCTGCGCCCCGAGCAGGCCGCCTACATCGGCGTGCCGGTCGAAGGGCCGTACAAGGCTGAGCACTATCGCTACTAAGCCGCCACGGATGCGCGCCCGCATCGCCATCGGTACCGCCCTCCTGCTGCTCGCCGCCTGTGGTGGCGAGCAGTGGGTGCGGCTGTCGCCCGAAGAGCAACAGAAGCTCGCCACGCCCGGCATTCGCATCAACGCGATCGCGGAACAGGCGACGCCAGTGATTGCGGACCTGCTCGCCGCCACCGAAGCAGAGGTGCTGATCAACGGCCGCCCGCTGAGCGAGGCGGAACTGGCGATGGCACAGACGCTCGGCATCGCCGCGCCGCAGAAAATCCGCATCGAAGTTCGCCGCCGCTTCCCGATGCCGGAGGATCCGCGCATGGCCAATGCGGCGCGTGAGCTGGGCCTGATCTTCGGCACCGATGACGAAGCCGGTCGCACGCAGGGCTACGCGATTCTGCTCAAGCCAGAGTTCGCCAACTCGCGACGACTGATCTCGCATGAGCTCGTCCACGTCGCGCAGTACGAACGGCTCGGCGGCATTGCGCCGTATGCGCGGCAGTATCTGGTCGAGATGCTGGCACTTGGCTACAGCCGCGCGCCGCTCGAACAGGAAGCCTACGCGCGGCAGATCACCACGCCGTAGTCCGACCGATGTCGATGAACTCCTTCCACGCGCGCAACAGCAAGCCGCGCGCCACGCAAAGCCAACGCAGCGTCACCGCGCATGCCGGCACCCGCGCAGACCAGTTGTTGGTCGAACGCGGTCTCGCTGCATCGCGCACCGCGGCGCAGCGGCTGATTGCGGCGGGCCGAGTGAGCTGGCAGTCGCCGCAAGGAACGCAGTTGGTTGGCAAACCGGCCGACTACCTGCCCGACAGTGCCGAGCTGCGGGTCGCCGAGGATGCCGAGGATCGCTTCGTGTCGCGCGGCGGCCACAAGCTGGCGGGCGCGCTGGCGCAAAGCGGCGTCACGGTCGTCGGGCGCCGCTGCCTCGATCTGGGCCAGAGCACCGGTGGTTTCAGCGACTGCCTGTTGCAGGCTGGCGCGGCACGGGTGGTTGGCGTGGAAGTCGGGCACGGGCAGTTGCACCCGCGCCTTGCGGGTGACACGCGCATCGTGACGCTGGAGCACCTCAACGCCCGTTCGCTCACCGCGGCGGATCTGGGCGAACATTTTCCGCAAGGCGGTTTCGATCTGGTCACCGGCGATTTGAGTTTCATCTCGCTGACCCTGATCCTTCCCGCCGCCACCGCTCTGATGCACCCGCAGGCCGACCTGCTGATGCTGGTGAAACCGCAGTTCGAAGTGGGTCCAAAAGGCCTCGCGAAAGGCGGCATCGTGCGCGACGCGGCGCTGTACCCGGAAGTCGAAACCAAGCTTCGCGCAGCCTGCGACGACTGCGGTCTCACCGTAGTGGGCTGGTACGACTCACCGATCACCGGTGGTGACGGTAACCGCGAATTTTTCGTCCATGCGCGCCGCGCAGCGGACGCCCCCGAATCAGCAGGTCAGTCATGACAGACAAACCCACATTCAGCATCGAATTCTTCCCGCCGGCGACGCCTGAAGGCGTCGAGAAGCTGCGCCTCGCGCGCGCGCAGCTGGCCCAACTCAGGCCGGCGTTCTTCTCGGTCACCTACGGTGCCGGTGGCTCGACGCGCGACCGCACGCTGGAGATCGTGCGCGAGATCCAGGCTGAGGGGCTGCACGCCGCGCCGCACCTGTCGTGCATCGGTGCGACGAAAGACAGCATCCGCGAGCACCTCGCCGAGTTCCGCGAGATGGGCGTTACGCGCATCGTCGCACTGCGCGGCGACCTGCCCTCCGGCATGGCCGACCCGGGCGAGTTCCGCTACGCGAACGAGCTGGTGGCATTCATCCGCGCCGAAACCGGTGACGCCTTCCACATCGAAGTAGCCGGCTATCCGGAATTCCACCCGCAAGCGCGCAGCGCCACCGCCGACCTCGACGCTTTCGCGACCAAGGTGCGCGCCGGGGCCAATTCGGCGATCACGCAGTACTTCTACAACGCCGACGCCTACTTCCAGTTCGTCGACGAAGCCTGGGCCCGTGGCGTGGAGATCCCGATCGTGCCGGGCATCATGCCGATCGCGTCGTTCAGCAAGCTGGCACGCTTCTCGGATGCCTGCGGCGCGGAGATCCCGCAATGGATGCGCCGCCGCTTCGAAGCCTTGGGGGACGACACGGCAAGCGTGAAGGCCCTCGGCCTCGATATCGTGACCGAGCTGTGCGAGCGCCTGCTCGAAGGCGGCGCGCCGGGGCTGCACTTCTACACGCTGAACCAGGCGGGGCTTACCAGCACCATCTGGCAGCGCCTCGGGCTGGCCTGAACTACTGAGGCTGGGCGCGCCGTAACAACCGCGCCCAGCCGGGTTGGATCTGGTTCAGAAACGTGAGCCGGGTTGTGCCAGGAACAGCAGTTCCTCGGCGCTCGACGCACGGCCGAGCAGCGAATTGCGATGCGGAAAGCGGCCGAATCGATCGATCACCTCGCGGTGTCGGCGCGCGTAGTCGAGGTAGGAAGCGCCATCCGGCCAAGCCGACGCAAGCCGTTCGAACAGTTCGACGGAACGGGTCTGCGCCTGTGCGTCTTCAGCGTGCTCGAACGGTAGGTAGACAAACACGCGCTGCACCGGCAAAAGCCGCTGGTCGTCGCCCCGCGCGAGCATCTCTCCGGCGAGCTCAAGCGCCAGCGCGTCACCCGCAAAGGCTTGCGGTGTATCGCGGAACACGTTGCGGGTGAATTGGTCGAGCAGCACGACGCGGGCCAACGCGCCTTCGGGCTCGGCATCCCACTCTCGCTGTCCGCCGGCGAGCGCCCGCGCAATGCAGTCGCCAAATCGATCGGCAATCTCGCGGTCAAAGGCATCGGATTTGCGGAACCACTCCGCACGTGGCGCACCGTGCCCGGCTGCGCCACGCGGCAGAAACCAGAAATCGACCAGCGGCTGCCACTCAGTCACTCGAAGCTCCCGCCCGCACCGTGGCGAGGCCGGGCTCGGCCTCGCCGTAAGCCTGCCGCCAGCGTGTGGTCAGCGCCTCGTAGTCGCTCGCCTTCTGCTCCGGCAAGCCGTCCGGTACATGCCACGGCGCCACACGCGTCTCCACCGCAAAGTGGCTGGTGGGCGGCACCTGCGCCGGTTCGTCGAGACTACCAACGGACAGATCCATGCGCGGCGAGTCGATGAAATGAAAGCTGAGCGGCGTGCCGCACTCGGCGCAGAAGCCGCGTTCGGCGATACGCGACGAGCGGTAACGTTTGGGCGAAGCCGCGAGCCATTGCACGTCGCTGACCGCGACGTTCACCCACGGCGCAAAGACACTGCCGAAGGCAAGCTGGCACATCCGGCAATGGCAGTAGTAACCCTCAGGATTCTCGATCCGCACGCGATACCGCACAGCACCACAGAGGCATCCGCCTTCGAGTTCGACAGCGTCGCTCATCGCGCGCTCCTCCAGTCAGGCTCAGGTCACATCGTGCGCCGGCGCGCGCCAGACGCGCGGTAAGGCGCTGCTTATCGCGCCTTGTCGTAGCCCGACATCAAGCGCTCCCAGTAGAGCGTGCGGCGGGCGTAATCCTCGACCGGCTCCAGCCAGATCAGCTTAGCTTCCTGACGCGACGGATCGGCGCCGGCAGCCAAGGTATTCGAAAGCCCCTGGCGCAGCGGCAACTGACCGCTGACCGCCGGCGTCAGCGTGTAGTTGATCCAGGCCTCGGCAAGGTTGCGATCGCGTGCGCTGCGCATCACCGCCCAGCAATCCAGCCACGCCAATGCGCCCTCGCGCGGAATCACGTAACCGATATCAGCACCGGCTTTTTCAAGCAGCTGCACCTGCTGGTCGCCGTAGTTGGCGTAAATGAGCGCGACGTCCTTGCTGCGGAACAGGTCGACGACTTCTTCGGGCTTGCTGTAGAAGGCCTGCACATTGTCGCGCAGCTGGCGCAGATGATTCACCGCCTGCGAGAACTGCGGCTGGGTGAGCCGGAACGGATCACTAAAACCCAGCGCAAGCGCGGCGAGGCTGAAGTTATGGCTGCTGCCGTTATAGGCCAGCACCTTGCCGCGGTACTTCGGGTCCCACAACGCTGTGATCGACGTCGGCGGTTTGGCAACCAGTTTGCGGTTGTAGATCAGCCCCATCGCCGAGTAGGTGTAGGGAATCGCATAGGCCTCGCCCTTGCGGGTCAGCCCAGGGATGTTCGACAGGTTGCGGAAACGCGCCGTCTGGTTATGCGTATTCGGAATGTTGCGCAGGCGCAGCGGCTGTACGAGGCCGTTGTCGATATAGCGCTGAAGCTCGGCGGTGTTCGCCGCGATGACGTCGAACGCAGCGCCATCCTTGTTGTTCGCCCGCTCCCACATTTCGTCGTCGGAACCGACATAGGTGACATCGACAGTGACGTTGAAACGCTGCTCGAACGCCTGCACCAGATCACGATCGGCATAGCCAGGCCAAGTCAGCAGGCGCAGCGTCTCGCCTGCGCCTGCTGGCGACACCAACAGCAGAACCGACAGGAGGCCGATCAGGCGTCGCAACATGCGGGTATCGGCTAAGCCGTCTTGCGACGCGTCCGCGGTGCCGGTTTCTCGGCCGGCGCGGCAGCCTCGTCGGCCGCGGCCTTCTTGCGTGCCGGTGCTTTGGGCGCCTTCTTCTCGAACTCGAAGCCGACCTTGCCGTCGTCGCCGCGCACCAGGAAGGCCGAGAACTTGCGCCGCGTGCGCGAGGAAACGAAGTTCTTCAGCAAATCAGTGCGCCCATCGTTCAGCAGCTTCTTCATCTGCGCCGGCTCGATTTCCTGCTGCAGGATCACCTTGCCCGAACGGAAATCGCAGGACTTGCCAGGGCCAACGGACTTCTCGCAGACATAGGAAAGGCCATGGTCGTAGACGTTCGCCCGGCACTTCGGGCAAGCGCCGAGGGCCCCTTGACCGGAGAAATCGACCGGCTCGGCCAACTCATCATCCTTCGGTTGCCCGAAGTCGAACTCCGGCTGCTTCTCGTCGTTCAGCTTGATGATCGCGTTGAAAGGCCGCCCCATCTTGTTGCGGAAGCCCACCAGCGGCCCCACCTGGCCTTCGGTCAGCAGCGTCTCGATCTCGTGCGGCTCGAACTGACGACCCGCGACGATCTTCCACAGCGAGTATTCACAATCGCTGCACTGGAATTTCTTGTAAGTTTCGCGGATCAGGCCGCTGCATTTCGGGCAGGGTGAATTCAGGATGCCGAAGTCGCCCGGAATCGTATCGCTGTCGTAGGTCTTCGCGCGCTCGACGATGTGCTTGGTCATCTCGGCGATTTCGCGCATGAAATCGGCACGCGAAAGTTCACCGCGTTCGATGCGGCCGAGCTTGTATTCCCATTCGCCGGTCAGTTCCGGCGACGTCAGTTCCTCAACCGACAGGCCCTTGAGCAGCGTGATCAGCGAAAAAGCCTTGGCCGTCGGGATCAGCTCGCGGCCTTCGCGAAGCATGTACTGCTCGGCGATTAGGTTCTCGATGATTTGCGCGCGCGTCGCTGGCGTGCCCAGACCGCGGCCGCCCATCGCTTCGCGCAGCTCTTCGTCATCGACCAGCTTGCCAGCGCCCTCCATCGCGGAGAGCAGCGTCGCTTCGTTGTAGCGCGCCGGTGGTTTCGTGACGTTGGGCTTCACCAGCACATCGTCGGTCCGCACCACTTCACCCGGCTTGACCGGCGCGAGGGCCGGCGTCGCATCGTCCTTGTCCTCCGCGCTCGCGGCTTCCTTGCCCCAGATCGCGAGCCAGCCGGCGTTGACCAGCACCTTGCCCTCGGTTTTGAAGGCTTCACCCTCGACGCGCGTGATACGGGTGGTCACCAGGTATTCGGCTGCCGGGTAAAACACCGACAGAAAGCGCTTGACGACCAGATCGTAGATCTTCGCTTCGGCCTCGGACAGGCTCTTGGGCACAGTGCCGGTCGGGATGATGGCGAAGTGATCGGAGATCTTGGCGTTGTTGAAGATGCGCTTGTTCGGCTTGACCCAGCCGTGCTTCACGATCTGGTTTGCGTACGGCGCGTAGCGATCGGGCAGGCCGGCCAAAACCCCGCCCACCGTGGGCAGGTAGTCTTCGGGCAGCGCACGCGAATCGGTACGCGGATAGGTCAAGGCCTTGTGCTTCTCGTACAACGCCTGTGCCAGCTGCAGCGTGGTACGGGCCGAGAAACCGAAGCGACCGTTGGCTTCGCGCTGCAGGCTGGTCAGGTCGAACAGCAGGGGCGAGAGCTGGGTCGAGGGCTTGCTTTCCTCCTCGACCTTGCCGGGCTTGCCGTCGCATTTGGCGCGGATCGCCTCGGCGCGCGCCTTGTCCCACAGGCGGCTGGCGGTCGCGTGCTCGTCGTTCTCGTCCTTCTTGAACTTCTCGTCGAACCAGCGCCCAACGTAGCCGCCCGCTGCAGCGCCAAACTGACCTTCAAGCTCCCAGTAGTCGCGAGACACGAACTTGCGGATGCGCTCCTCGCGCTCGATCACCAGGGCAAGGGTCGGTGTCTGCACGCGCCCGACGGTGGTCAGATGAAAGCCGCCGCTCTTGGAGTTGAAGGCGGTCATCGCACGCGTGCCGTTGATGCCGATCAGCCAGTCACTCTCGGCACGGCTCATCGCAGCATCCGCCAGGCCCGACAGTTCCTTCGCAGGACGCAGGCGGGCAAAACCGTCGCGGATCGCCGCCGGCGTCATCGACTGCAGCCACAGGCGCTGAACCGGCTTGTCGGTCTTCGCGTGCTGCGCGATGTAGTTGAAGATCAACTCGCCTTCCCGCCCCGCGTCACAGGCGTTCACCAGGCCGGTCACGTCCTTGCGCTTGATAAGCTTGGTCAGCAGTTTGAGCCGGTCGGCCGTCTTGTCGATCGGGTTCAGCGCGAAGTGCGGCGGAATCATCGGCAGATGCGCGAAGCTCCACTTACCACGCTTGACCTCGTACTCCTCCGGCACCGCGAGCTCGAGCAAATGGCCAATGGCCGACGACAGCACGTACTGCTCGGATTCGAAGTAGTCGCCTTCACGGGTGAATCCCCCGAGGACGCGGGCAATATCCTGCGCCACGGAGGGCTTTTCGGCGATGATCAGTAGCTTGCTCATGTTGGGTCGATTACGGCAGCGGACCTCGCACCTTAAGGGTGCCGACGTCCAGCAAGAATGGGTAGGCGCCGCGCGCGCATCCGCGCAACGGCGATCGGTGTCTCAGTGCAGCAGAGCTGCGGCAGGGCTCTCTTCGCCCCACGCCGGCCCCTCGGCGCTGGATAGCAGCTCTTCCATGACCAGCGCATCGACGTTGTCCTGCTGTTGCCATAGCACCATCAGCACGATCACTTTGAGCTTTGCGAGACTGAGATCCGCGCCGGGCAAGGCCATCGCGCGCTCGATGATGCGCTCGCGCCCCAATGGGTCCAGCACACCGGAGTGTTCGAGAAAAGCAATGAAGCCGCGGCACTCGGTATCCAGCACCGCCAGTTCGGGGCCGCTGTAGATCCGGCTCGATCGGTTGTCACGCTCGATCTTCGGCGAATCACTGCCTGCCACGCGCTGCAGGCCGGACAACCATTCCAGCGCCAGGTCGATGTCTTCCGGCTCGAAGCCCGCCGCGCTGAGCTTGCGCGCGAGCAACTCCGGCTCGGGACAGGCCTCAGGGTAGCCATAGCTTTCAAACACATAAACAAGGATATCGATCATCGCGCAGCCAAGGGTCAATGCAGGCGCTGGAACCGTCCGCCGGGCAGTCGTGCGACCCGGCCGGCAAGTTCCAGCTCCAACAGGATGGCGAAGAGGGCATCGGGCGTCAACTTGCTGCGAGTGCACAAGGTGTCCGGATCAACCGGATCGAAACCCAGTGCAGCCAGAACCACCGCCTCGGGCCCGGACGCTGCCGAGTTGGCGGGAGCGGCCGGCAAATCAGCCACAACGCCCACCGTGCCACGTTGCCAGCGCAATTCATCAAGTACGTCCTGCGCCGATTCCACCAGCTTGGCTCCCTGTTTGATCAGCAGGTGGCAGCCTTTCGATAAAGGGGAGTGAATCGAGCCCGGAATCGCCAGCACCTCGCGCCCCAGTTCGCCAGCGAGCCGCGCAGTAATCAGCGATCCACTCGCCGGCGCTGCCTCGATCACCAGCACGCCTTGGGCGAGCCCGGCGATCAGGCGATTGCGACGCGGAAAGTTGTGTGCGACCGAAGGCGTACCGAGCGGAAATTCGCTGACGATGACACCGGCCTCCGCAATCCGGCGCGCGAGGGGCGCATTGCGCGCCGGGTAGATGCGATCGGCACCGGTGCCGATGAAGGCGACGGTACTGCCCTCGCCCTCCAGCGCACCGCGATGCGCCGCCGCGTCAATGCCCAGTGCGAGCCCGCTGACGATGGTCAGACCCGCCTCGGACAACGCCCGCGAGAACGCCTCTGCGTTCGCGATGCCCTGCGCCGTCGCACTGCGGCTGCCGACCACCGCAAGTGCCCTGCGCCCAAGCAAGGCAACATTGCCTTTGACGTAAAGCAGCAAAGGCGGATCAACCGTCTGCAGCAGTGCGACGGGGTACTGCGCATCGGCCAGCGTCAGCAGCGTGTTGCCTGGCTCAGCCGCCCACGCCAGCGCCGTCTGAACAGCCGCCGCGTTGTCGGTGTCAAACAGCCGTGCGGCCAGCGCGTCCCCAACGACGCCCGCGACGGCTCGCCGCCCTGAAGCGAAAACGGCCTCCGGAAGTCCGAAGGCCGCAAGAAGGGCCCGCTGTTTCTCCGGCCCGACGCCAGGTACCAGCGTCAGGCGGAGCCACGCCGCCAGATCGGCGGAGTCGTCGATCAAGGCTGGCGGACGGAGTCGGCAACCTTCACGGGACCGCCGCTCTCAACCACCAACCCATAAGCCACGCGGTCGAAAACACGGAAGACGAAGAGTGCGCCATAGCGCTCTTCCGGCAGCGCAATCGTCTCGTTCTTGCCGTCCATGTCGTACTTGGCGTCGCCGCGCGTGCGGTAGATCGCCAGCACATGGCCCGGCTCCAGACCGGCCGCACGGCCAGCGGAGATCGTGACGATGCTGTACTTGCCGGTGTACTGGATGCCGTCATGCACCTTGACGATGCGCGCCTCGACCTTGCGATCCGGCGCATGCGGCACATAGGACATGATCTCGGGCTTGCCTGCGGGCAGCATGCGGTCGCCTGCATTGACTTCACGCTGAACCGAGGTAATTTCCATCGTTGCCGGCGATCCATCCTGAACCACGCGCGCCGACCCAAGGTAAGCGGCCTCGTAGCCGAGGAGTTCGTTGGTTACCGGATCCTTCAGGGGCTGCGCACGGCGATAGATCTGCCAGTCGCTCACACCCGCCGTGACGTTGCGCGCAAAGATCGTGTCGCCGGGCCCGTTGAGCAGGCGGTTGTCGTCGGACGCGACGATCGTGGCGCTGCCGGCAAGATCGCTTTCCGAGACGAACAAGGGACGCGTCAGGAAGGGTTCAATCCGATGCAGTGGCACGCTACCGATCGGGCTCAGATCCTCAGCGCGAACCTGCGGCTGCAGCTTGACCGTACCGCCATCGCCCGGTGGCGTGGTGGTCAGGTAAGGGCCGCTGCGGTCCAGATAGATCGTCTGACCGGGATAGATCCAGTGCGGGTTCTTGATCTGCTCGCGATTGAGCCGCCACACTTGCGGCCACAACCACGGGTGCTTGAGGAACTTTCCGGAGATATCCCACAGCGTGTCGCCCTTGACGACGGTGTAGGAATCGGGGGCGTTGTCCGCCAGTTTGACGGTATCTGCCACCGCCGAAGCCGAAGCAACGGACAGTCCCAGAGCCAGGGCCAGCGCGGATATAATGCGGAACATGAATCTGCCTCGGTGTTGTTGAGCCATTATCGGGCGGACGCCCTGGCGGCCTGTTATCGGTGCTTTAGCACACGGGCATCGAGATTTCACTTCAGATTCTGCACATAGTCACTTCATCCAGCAAGCATTTATGGCGCTACTGCCCATCCTTCACTATCCCGATCCGCGCCTTCACACGAAGGCTGCGCCGGTCACCGAAGTCACCGACGAGTTGCGCACGCTGATCCGCGACATGGCTGAAACCATGTACGAAGCGCCAGGCGTCGGGCTCGCGGCGACCCAGGTGAACGTCCACAAACGCATCGTCGTGATCGACGTTTCGGAAGACAAGACCGGGCTGCGCGCCTACATCAACCCGGAGATCATTGCGCGCTCCGGCGAGCAGGTATGCGAGGAAGGCTGCCTCTCGGTGCCCGGCATCTACGAGAAAGTGACGCGTGCAGAACGCGTGACGGTGCGCGCGCTCGACGAGCAAGGCAAACCTTTCGAACTTGAAGCTGAAGGCCTGTTGGCGGTGTGCATCCAGCACGAGATCGACCACCTCGACGGCAAGGTTTTCGTTGAATACCTGTCGCCGTTGAAGCTCAACCGCATCAAATCCAAGCTCGCGAAGCGCTCGCGCATCACGGCCTGATCAGCTTGGGGTCGCGCGCCGCGCGGCTCCGTTCAACACTTCCCACGCCCTTCGCCCCAGATGAGAGTCGCTTTCGCCGGAACACCTGAATTCGCCGCCGAGGCGCTGCGCGCAATCATCGCTGCGGGCTTTGAAGTGCCCCTTGTGCTGACGCAGCCGGACCGCCCCGCGGGTCGCGGCATGCAGTTGCTGCCCAGCCCGGTCAAGCAGGTGGCGCTCGCACACGGTATCCCGGTCGATCAGCCCGAAAAGCTGCGCACCGAGGCACAGCAGGCGACCTTGCGCGCCGTGAACGCCGAGATTCTCGTGGTCGCGGCGTACGGGCTGATCCTGCCGCAGGCGGTGCTGGACATGCCACGCCATGGTTGCGTGAACATTCACGCGTCACTGCTGCCGCGCTGGCGCGGCGCCGCGCCCATCCATCGCGCGATCGAGGCCGGCGACAGCGAGACCGGCATCACGATCATGCAGATGGATGCCGGCCTCGATACCGGCGACATGCTGCTCAAGCGCGCGATTCCGATCGGCGGCGATGACACCACAGCGAGCCTGCATGACAAGCTTGCAGCGCTCGGTGGTGAAATGATCGTCGATGCCCTGCACCGCATTGCGCTGTGCGAGTTGGCACCAGCGCCGCAACCGGCAGAGGGCGTCACCTATGCGAACAAGATCGCCAAGAGCGAAGCCGCGCTGGATTTTCGCGAATCAGCCGAGCAGCTTGCGCGACGCCTGCGTGCGTTCGACCCCTTCCCCAGCGGCGTGGCGACGCTGGATGGCCAGACAATCAAACTCTGGCGCGGTGTTCCCGAAGCGGGTGACGGCGAACCGGGCACGATTCTCGGTGCAGATGCCGAGGGCGTGCGCGTTGCCTGCGGTAGCGGCGTGCTGCGCCTGACCGAATTGCAGAAACCCGGCAGCAAACGCATGGCGGCGGCCGACTTCCTGCGCGGACTTCCACTCCACGCCGAGCAGCGCTTCGCACTGCCGGACGCTTGATTTGAGGGCGCCTGGCGCCCATATCCAAACGGACACGTCTTCGCACAGGGAGCACCGATGTTCGGAAACTGGTTGAAAACCTCGATCCTGATGGCCGGGATCGTCGCGCTGTTCGGTGTCGTCGGCGCAGCGATCGGCGGCAAGAGCGGCATGTTGCTCGCGCTGCTGCTTGGCGGCGGCATGAACCTGTTCTCGTACTGGTTCTCCGACAAGATGGTGCTGCGCATGTACAACGCGCAGGAAGTCGACGCCGCCAGCTCGCCCTACCTCTACAACATGGTGCAAGGGCTCGCGCGCAACGCCGGGCTGCCGATGCCGCGCGTCTACATCATCAACGAGCAACAGCCCAACGCGTTCGCCACCGGCCGCAACCCGGACAACGCCGCGGTAGCCGCTACCACCGGCATCCTGCAGATGCTGACCGAGCGCGAGCTGCGCGGCGTGATGGCGCACGAACTCGCGCATGTGAAGCATCGCGACATCCTGATCTCCACGATTTCGGCGACGCTCGCCGGTGCGATCTCGGCACTCGCTAACTTTGCGATGTTCTTCGGCGGCCGTGATGAAGAAGGGCGCCCAGCCAATCCGCTGGTCGGCATCCTCGTCGCGATTCTGGCGCCGCTGGCTGCCAGCTTGATCCAGATGGCGATCTCCCGCGCGCGCGAGTACGAGGCTGACCGTGGCGGCGCCGAGATCTGCGGCGACCCGGCCGCGCTCGCCGACGCCCTGCAGAAGATCGACTACTACGCTCGCGGCATTCCAATGCCATCGGCTGAGGCGCACCCCGAAACTGGGCAGATGATGATCATGAATCCGCTGTCAGGCGGCGGTATCGCCGGCCTGTTCTCGACCCACCCGCCGACCGAGGAACGGATCCGCCGTTTGCGCGCGATGCGCGGCGGATGATTGACGCAGCCGCGAGCGCCTTACCCGGCGAACTGATCGCCGCCTATCGTGCGGCGTATTACCGGGTACTCACCGCGCCGCCGCTGCTGCTGCAGATCGATCGACCCGATACGGCACTTGCCGCACTCTTGCAGAAACACGGCACTGAGTGCGCAGTGCTGCTCACGGCGAGTAACCCTGCCAGCGAACTGCTGCCCGAGGACGAAAACGCGCAACGGCACGCCGCGCTACTCGCCGAACTCGCGCAACGGGGCTTCGCCACCTTGCCGGCGCGAAACGAAGCCCCTGATGGCAGCTGGCCGGCAGAGCTCAGCGTACTCGTCCTGAATGCCGACGCCGAGCTCGGAACAGACCTCGCGACGCCGTTCGGGCAGAACGCCTTCGTGGTGATCGCGCACGACGCAACACCGAGACTCGCGCTGTTACGCTGAGCCCCTTGCCGGTGCGGCTTGCGCCGCTGGCGGCAAACGGGTAAATGTCATTTCCAACTTCTGATCGGGCCGGTAACGGCACCCTCTCCATGTCCAGTTTCCGTACCCGCCCCGGTGGCCGCGCCATCACACGGCCCGACTCGCCCCGCACAACCGCGCAGCGCAGCGCGCCCCGCCCGCCGGCGCTGCCCCCGCTGCCTGCCGATTCAATGGCGCGTGCGATGTGGGTCGCTGCCGAAGCCATTGCATATGTGCGCGACGGCTATGCCCTGAACGATGGGCTAGCGGGCCTGTGGGCCGCCCATCCTGATCTGCCGCCCGGCACCCGCGGCGCCGCACAGGATCTGATCTTCGGCACGCTGCGCGACTTCGGCCGCGGCGATGCCATGCTCGCGCGCCTGCTGCGCCAACCCCTCACCGAGCCCACCATCGACGCGCTGCTGCGCGTCGCGCTGCATCGCTTGGAAGTGCGCCCGGAGACCGCCCATACGGTGGTCGACCAGGCCGTCGAAGTCGCCGCGCGAGTGGCCCGCGGCGGGCTCAAAGGTCTGGTAAACGCAGTGTTGCGCAATGCCCTGCGGCAGCGTGACACGCTCGCCACCGCGCTGGCGCGCAATCCGGAAACCCACTGGCGGCACCCGTCCTGGTGGATCGATCGCATCAAGCGCAATCAGCCGCAAAGCTGGGAGGCCGTGCTGGGCGCTGCAAACACCCACCCGCCGATGACGCTGCGGATCAACCCGCGGCGCACCACGCCCGAGGCGGTCTCGGCTGAGCTGATCGCGGCCGGCCACAGCGGACGCTGGCTCAGCCCCTACGCCTGGCGCCTCGATCGGCCCGCGCCGGTGGCATCCCTGCCCGGCTATGCCGAAGGCCGGCTTTCGGTGCAGGACTGGGGCGCACAACACGCAGCACCAATGCTCGATATCCGCGACGGCATGCGCGTGCTCGACGCCTGTGCCGCCCCGGGCGGGAAGAGCGCCCATATGCTTGAACTGCACGACTGCCGGCTGCTCGCACTGGACGCTGATCCACGCCGCGCGCAACGGATCGCGAGCAACCTGGAGCGCCTCGGCCTGAACGCCGATGTCCGCTGCGGCGATGCGCGTACGCCGCGTGACTGGTGGGACGGCGAGCGCTTTGACCGCATCCTGGCAGACGTGCCCTGCTCGGCTTCCGGCGTCGCACGCCGCCATCCCGACATCAAATGGTTGCGCAGAGCCGACGATATTGGCAATTTCGCAACAGTTCAGCGCGAGATTCTCGATGCGCTCTGGCCGCTGCTGAGCCCCGGCGGCAAAATGCTGTACGTGACGTGCTCGTTGTTCCCGGAGGAAAACAGTCTTCAGGTCGCCCGTTTTGCGGCGCGGCATCCGGACTGTCAGCGCGTCCCGCTCGACGCGGCGCTCGAGCGAACGCTGCTGCCCGATGCGGACCATGACGGTTTCTTCTTTGCCTTGCTCGAAAAACAGGCCTGACTTCCTTGTGCTACTGCGCCGGCTGCTGCTCGGCTGCGCGCTGCTGCTCGGCGCTTTAGCGCTGCCCGCCGCGGCGCAGAGCACCGCTACGATCCGCTACGCGGAGTTGCTGCCAGCCGAGGATCAGTACGTCCTCAACGCCGACATTGCGGTCGAGCTCAACCCGCGCCTGGAAGAAATCGTGCTGCGCGGCATCGCGCTTCACTTCGTCGCCGAGTGCATCCTCACGCGCGGCCGGTGGTACTGGCTCGACGAGACCATTGTCGAACGCCGTATCGCGTTCCGGCTGACCTATCACGCCCTGACGCAGAAGTACCGGCTCGCGACCGGATCGCTGGGACAAAACTTCGACACGCTGGAAGAAGCGCTGCGCACGATGACGCGACTGCGCAACTGGGCCATCGTCGATCGCAGCCGGCTACGCGGCGGCGAGTCCTACAATGCCGCGCTGCGCTTCCGGCTCGACACCGACCAGCTGCCCAAGCCCTTCCAGGTCACCGCGATCGGTTCGCGCGACTGGACGCTTGAAACGGACTGGTCGCGCTGGACCTTCCTCGCGGCTGCGGCTGAGCGTCGATGAGGGCAGTCATTGCCGCGGTGTCCGCGCTGGCCGGCATCATGCTGTTCCTGCTGGCGGCGGCGAGTTCCAAATCCTCCGCACTGATCCGCAACTATCCGCTGCTGCTGGCGCTCAACGGCACGGTCGCCGCCGTGCTGCTCGGGCTGGTCGGCTTCCAGATGCGCACGCTGTGGGTGCAATACCGCGAACACCAGTTCGGCTCGCGCCTGAAGCTCAAGCTGCTGGGCCTGTTCGCATTGATGGCGCTGGTGCCGGGCCTGGTGATCTACGGCGTGTCGCTGCAGTTCGCCACCCGTTCGATCGAGTCCTGGTTCGACGTAAAGGTCGATGCCGCGCTCGATTCCGGTATCCAGCTCGGGCGTAACGCACTGGACTACCTGCTCGATCAGCTCGCCGGGCGCGCGCGCGACACTGCCGACACGCTGGCCGAATCCCTGGGCGAATCGGGCACCGCGGTATCGGCGGCGCGCCTCGACCGTTTGCGTGACGAAGCCGGGGCCGACGTCGCGGCGCTGCTGGCCGGCAACGGAAAGATCATCGTATCGAGCGTCGGCAGCGGTACGACACTGGCGCTTGAAACGCACTCGACTGCCTCGCTGCGCCTTGCACGCGGCGCACGCGGCCTGCGCACGGTGGAAGGCGAAGGCAGTGGCGAGTTGTGGCTGCGCGTGATCGTGCCGATCCCTGCCCGCAACCTCGCCACGAACATTGAATTCCTGCAGATGTCCAAGCGTGTGCCGCCACAGATCGTGCGCACGATGGAAAACATCCAGAACGGCAATCGCGACTATCAGGAGCTGATGCTGGGCCGTGTCGGCCTGATGCGGATCTACAGCCTGACCTTGACGCTGACACTGCTGCTGGCGCTTTTCGCCGCGCTGGCGGCGGCCTTCGAGATCGCGCGCTCGCTGTCGGCGCCGCTGTCGATCCTCGCCGAAGGTACGCAGGCAGTGGCGGCCGGCGACTTCTCGCCGCGCCAGGCACTGCCGGGGCGCGACGAGTTGGGCGTGCTGACGCAGAACTTCAACCGCATGACGCGCCAGTTGCAGGACGCGCGCGCGCAAGCCGAGCGCAACCGCGCCGAAGTGGAAGCCGCGCGCGTCTACCTCGAAAGCGTGCTCGGCAACCTCTCTGCCGGGGTATTGGCCTTTTCCGACAACGGCCGCCTGCGTGCAGCGAATCGTGGCGCGATGCTGATCCTCGGCGACGATCTGGCCGGCTTCGAGAGCCTCACGCTCGACGCCTGGCCGCGGCATCAAGCCTTCCGCGACGTAGTCATCGCGGAGTTCGAAAAGCACGACAACGATTGGACGCGCGAAGTCGAACTCACCCGCGACGATGGCCGCAACCAGACCCTGCTGCTGCGCGGCTCGCGCCTGCCACCCGGCAGCGCCGGGGGCTATGTGGTGGTGTTCGACGATGTGACGGAACTGATCTCCGCGCAGCGTAACGCCGCCTGGGCGGAAGTGGCGCGCCGGCTTGCGCACGAGATCAAGAATCCGCTCACACCGATCCAGCTCTCCGCCGAACGCCTTCAGCACAAGCTTTCATCGAAGCTTGATCCTGACTCCCAGGCGATGCTCGCGCGCGCCACGCAGACCATCGTCAATCAGGTCGAGGCGATGAAGAATATGGTCAACGACTTCCGTGACTACGCGCGGATGCCACCGTCCAACTTGGCGCCGCTCGATCTGAACGCCCTGATTGGTGAAGTGCTGGGTCTGTATGAAAGTTCGCGGGTGCAGATCGAACTCGAACTCGCGCCCGAACTACCGCGTGTGCTGGGTGACGCCACCCAGTTGCGGCAGGTGATCCACAACCTGCTCACCAACGCCGAAGACGCATTGAGTGAGGAAGCCAATCCGACCGTGACGCTGGCTACGCGCCGCGACAGCCGCCGGGTCGAATTCATGGTGCGCGACAACGGCCCCGGCTTTCCGCCAGCGATGCTCGCCCGCGCCTTCGAACCCTACGTCACCAGCAAGGCGCGCGGTTCGGGGCTTGGTCTGGCGATCGTCAAGAAGATCACTGACGAACACCACGGCGAAATTTCGATCCTCAACCTTGAACCCCACGGCGCGGAAATCCGTCTCCGACTTCCGCTTGCTCCAACCGTCTGATACCGTTGCATGCTATGGCAAAGATTCTGGTGGTCGACGATGAAGTCGGCATCCGCGAACTGCTCTCCGAAATCCTCTCGGACGAAGGCTACGATGTAGTGCTCGCCGAGAACGCTGCGGCTGCGCGCAATGCGCGGCTCGCCGCGCGCCCGGATGTGGTATTGCTCGACATCTGGATGCCGGATACCGATGGCGTCACGCTGCTCAAGGAGTGGTCGGCAAACGATCTGCTGACGATGCCCGTGATCATGATGTCCGGACACGGCACCATCGACACGGCTGTCGAAGCGGTGCGCCTCGGCGCAATGGATTTCCTCGAGAAGCCGATTGCACTGCAGAAGCTGCTCGCAGCGGTGCGGCGTGGCCTGCAGCGGCAACCGGCGGTGCGCCCGCGTGCGGCGCTTTCGCTGGCGTCCTTCCCTCGCTCGGGTCCGCTCAAGGAGTTGCGGCGCCGACTCGAACAGATCGCGGAAAAATCCCGTGTTCTGACCTTGCGCGTCAGCGGCGGCAGCATCGTCGAACTGTGCGCGCGCTGCCTGCAGACGGGCGGTGCACCGTGGTTCGATCTGGCAGCGTTGACGCAGCCGATTGATCTATCGGCGCTGGAGAACGCACGCGGCGGTGTGCTGTTCGTGGAAGATCTCGCAAACCTCTCGCGCGCGCAGCAAAAGAACCTCAGCTTCGCGCTGGAGCGCCTCGAGAAGTACGACCAACGCGCCGTGTTTGGCTGCAGCCGGAGCGCTGAGGACTTGGCGGTCGACGGCTGGGATCCGCTGACGCTCAAGCGGCTGTTCGAAGTGACGCTGGCGCCGCCCTCCCTGACCGAGCTGAAGGACGAAGTGCCGGAGATGGCCAATCAGGCCTTGGTACAGCTATCGGAATCCGGTGAGGTACCGCCGCGCCGTTTCGCAACCGCTGCATTGAACGTGTTGCGCAACAAGGCGTGGCCCGGTGGCTTCAACGAGCTGCGTGCGGCAGTGCGCTCGCTTGCACTCGGTACGCTGGAAGATGAAATCGGCGCAGAGGACGTTCAACGCCTGCTGGGCCGCACGCCGAGCGCCGCGGCGTCAGCCTTGCCGCTGGATCTGCCCTTGCGCGAAGCCCGCGAGAGCTTCGAGCGGATGTACTTCGAATACCACCTGCAGTTGGAGAGCGGCAACATCACGCGCTTGGCCGAAAAGACCGGACTGGAGCGCACGCATCTATACCGCAAGCTCAAGCAACTAGGCATCCCGCTCGGCCGCCGCAACGACGGCTGATCGCATGTGCAGGCAAAAAAGAAGCCGCCCGAGGGCGGCTTCTTGCATTTCTAGGCCACAGAGCGATCAAGCCGCTTCGCCAAGATAGGCCGAGCGTACTTTCGGATCATGCAGCAGATCGTGCCCTGTACCGGACAGGGTGATCTTGCCGCTTTCCATCACATAGGCGCGGTTCGAGAAACCCAGCGCAAGGTTGGCGTTCTGTTCCACCAACAAGACTGTGACACCTTGTTTGATGACGATCTGGATCACTTCGAAGATCTTCTCGACAATCAGCGGCGCGAGGCCCATGGACGGTTCATCCAGCAGCAAGAGCTTCGGACGCGACAGAAGCGCACGACCGATCGCGACCATCTGCTGCTCACCGCCGGAAAGGGTGCCGGCCACCTGCGGCAAGCGTTCCTTCACGCGCGGCAGCATTTCATACACCCGCTGCAGGTCGGCCTCGATCTCGGCCTTGTCGTTGCGGGTGTAGGCGCCCATGCGCAGGTTCTCTTCAACCGTCAGGCGGGTGAAGATGCCGCGGCCTTCCGGCACCAGAGCGATACCTGCGCGCAGGCGCTTGTGCGCCGGCATGTTGGCGATCGGGCTGCCGGCATAGCTGAGGTCGCCGCCGGACAGCTGCAGCGTGCCAGCAATCGCGTTGAGCGTCGTCGTTTTGCCGGCACCGTTGGCGCCGATCAGCGAAACGAGTTCACCGGAGAACAGCTCAAGATCGATACCCTTGACGGCCTGAATCTGCCCGTAGGCGATCCGCGCGTCGCGCAGTTGCAGCAGCGGTGCTGCCGGGTTGTCATGCGGCATGGTGTGCGCCTCCCAGATAAGCCTCGATCACTGCGGGATTGCGTTGCACTTCGGCGGGCACGTCCTCGGCGATCTTCTTGCCGAAATCGAGCACCGCAACGCGGTCGCACAGGCCCATCACCAGCTTCACATCGTGTTCGATCAACAGCACCGTTGTGCCGTCGCCGCGGATGGTTTCGATCAGGTTGCGCAGTTGCGCGGTTTCGGTCGCGTTCATGCCGGCAGCCGGTTCGTCGAGCGCCAGCAAGCGCGGTTCGGTTGCAAGGCCGCGCGCAATTTCAAGCCGACGCTGATCGCCATACGAGAGATTGCGCGAGAGCGTACGTGCATGCTTTTCGATGCCCACGTACTTGAGCAGTTCGTACGCGCGCTCGGTCGTCAGCTTTTCCTCCTCGCGTGTATGCCGCGTCTGAAGCAACACACCGAGCAGGCCGGTCTTGGTGCGGATGTGATGGCCCGCCATCACGTTCTCGAGCGCGGTCATCTCGCGGAACAGGCGGATATTCTGGAAGGTCCGCGCGATGCCGCGATTGACGATGCGATCCGGCTTGCCGAGAGGCAGTTCGGAGCCGTTGAAGACGAACTCGCCTTCCTCGGGCGTATAGGCGCCAGTCAGCACGTTGAAGAAGGTCGTCTTGCCGGCGCCGTTCGGGCCGATCAGGCCATACACCTCGCCTTTGTTGATCGTGAGCGAGACCTCGGTGAGCGCCTTCAGGCCACCGAAGCGTTTGCTCACTGCGCGAGCTTCGAGCAGGGTGATCATTGCGCAATCTCCTTGTCGCCGAGCAGATCGGCCTTGGAGTAGCGCGACTGGGCGGGCACGAGGCCCGCAGGCTTGAGCAGCATCATCAGGATCATCGCAAGCGAGAGCAGCAGCATGCGCAGCACTTCAGGATCGAGGAAGACCTTGCCGAAGATCGCCATCTGCACCGGCAAGGCGATGTAACGCAGCACTTCCGGCAGGAAGGAGAGCGCCAGCGCGCCAACGATGACGCCGGCAAGGTTGCCCATGCCACCGAACACGATCATCGTCAGGATCGCGATCGACTCCATCAACGTGAAGCTCTCGGGACTGACGAAGCCCTGAAACGCGCCGAACAGGCCACCGGACACGCCACCAAAGGTCGCGCCCATCGCAAAGGCCAGCAGCTTGAGGTTGCGCGTGTTGATGCCGATCGCCTTGGCGGCGAGTTCGTCATCGCGGATCGCAGCCCACGCACGCCCGATTCGCGAAACCTGAATGCGTTTGACCAGGATCACCGCGAGCACGACGAAGGCGAGGAACACGTAGTAGTAGAGGAACAGCGACTTGATCTGGAATCCCTCGGTGATCTGCAGGCCGCGGTTCAGCTCGAGCCCGAACAAGGACATGCCGTCGATCTGATCGATGCCTTGCGGGCCGTTGGTGATGTTGACCGGGTGCGTCAGGTTGTTCATGAAGATCCGGACGATCTCACCGAAGCCCAAGGTCACGATCGCGAGATAGTCGCCGCGCAGCCTCAAGGTCGGGAAGCCCAAGGCGATGCCGGCGAGCGCGGCAAACCCGGCGCCGAGCGGCAACACGATCCAGAAGGGCAAATGCAGCCCGAAGTGGGGCGACGCGAGGAAAGCCCAGGTGTAGGCGCCGACGGCGTAGAACGCGATGTACCCCAAATCGAGTAGCCCCGCGAAGCCGACCACCAGGTTGAGGCCGATCGACAGCAGGATGTAGAGCATCGCGAAGTTCAGGATGCGCACCCAGGTATTGCCGAACATCGCGGCAACAACCGGTGAGACGAGCGCGATCACAACCAGCGCGACCAGCGCTGCCTTCGGGTTGCGCTTACCCAGAAACGGAATGGCTTGCGAAATATCGTTCATGTCTGCGTCCCCGCGTTACGCACGGTCGGCCACACGCTCGCCGAGCAGGCCAGTGGGGCGGAAGATCAGCACGATGCCGAGGATGATGAAGGCGAAGATGTCCTGGTAGCTGGAGTTGAGCCAGCCACCGCTCCATGTCTCGATGTAGCCCGCGCCGATCGCCTCGACCAGACCGAGCACGATGCCGCCGACCATGGCCCCGGCAAGGTTGCCGATGCCACCGAGCACCGCTGCCGTAAAGGCCTTGAGCCCCGGCATGAAGCCCATCGAATAGTGTGCGACGCCGTAGTTCGAGGCGATCATCACACCGGCCACTGCAGCCAGTGCCGAGCCGATGATGAAGGTCAGCGCGATGATGCCGTTGGTGTCCACCCCCATCAGGCTCGCGACGCGATGGTTCTCGGCGGTCGCGCGCATCGCGCGGCCCATGTTGGTGCGCGTCACCAGCAGCACGAGGCCGACCATCATCGCGGCCGAAAGGCCCACGGTGGTCATCTGCACCGGCGTCATGAACACGCCGGTCACGACCTCGATCGGCGCGGTCTGAATCAGTTGCGGGAAGCTGTGATAGTTGCGGCCCCAGATGATCATCGCGAGGGTCTGCAACAGAAACGAAACGCCGATCGCAGTGATCAGCGGCGCCAGACGCGGCGCATTGCGCAGACGTCGGTATGCGGTGCGTTCGATCGTGTAGCCGATCGCCATGCAGGCAGGCATCGCGACCATCAAACCCAGCGCGAAGTAGACGATCGGGCTAAGGCCGGGAATCGCAGCCTGAAAGAAAGTGATGGCCGTGTAAGCGACGAGGGCGCCGACCATCAAGACATCGCCGTGGGCGAAGTTGATCAGGCCAAGAATGCCGTACACCATCGTGTAGCCCAGTGCAACGACAGCATAGACGCTGCCGACCACAAGGCCGTTGATGATCTGTTGAAGCAGGGTTTGCATCACGGGA
>NZ_JAYRDJ010000029.1:0-54946 GCF_041909475.1 Niveibacterium sp.
AAACGAACCCCCTCCGATTCCCGGCGCGGTGGCGCTAGATGCGAGCGACCTCGCCCCAACGCATAGGCTGGAGCTTCGGCGTGGTGCGGCGCGGAAAGCATGTCGGGCACCAAAACCGCCACCGCGCCGGGAAACGCCCACCCCGATTCCCGGCGCGGTGGCGCAAGAACCGAGCGACCTCGCCTCCAAGCGCACGGGGGGAAACGTCGGCGCAGTGCGGAGCGAAAAGCATGGCGGGCAACGAAGACACGAGCGCGCGGTGACGGGGAAGTTTACGGCGGCATGAGCCACTCATTGTCGCAGGTACGCCTGCACGAGACTGGCTTTGCGAGCATTAACATGACATTAGCTTCGTAGAAGCGCTGCCGGCAATTGCGCGCGCGCGCGCCACAGCTTCGGCTGCAACCAATCGAAACATTTATCAATTGTTAACAGATTAGAAAAGGGGTCACCGGCATCGCGCAGCAGCTATCACTGGCACCTCCACAGCGTTCTCCGCGCCGCACGACGACACTACTTAACGCGACCTCCACGACATGGTTATTCATATAGTACATACACCATAAAGCATTGATTTTACTTGCATCTCCCAGAGATGACGGACAGTTCAAATTGAGTCAGCATGATGGTCACTTGAACCGACCGGCTATCGGCAACGCGGCTCCCGCCAGTCGCGTCCAGCTGCAAAAAAACTGCTGAATACAATCGAACCTATTCTTTCTGGAGGCACTCAATGCCGCGAGTAACAAGGCTCAGCCAAGCTGTGCTGCGTTTTGATGATCTGCCCGACACCGCGTTGCTCAGCATATCTGATGCTTGCACACTGCTATGCCGCTCGCGCGCATCTATCTATCGAGCACTCAAGCAAGGAAAACTGCACTCAGTCAAAATCGGAGGATCCCGACGGCTCAGCGCAAGGGTTATCCGCGAGGCGGCCGGGGACCTGCGGAGCCTAGAGCAATAACGGTCACATTGCCCCCAAACGGTTCAGTGCCTCTGACCGCGGAGCACGTGGACATTGCGCTAAGCGAAGGCCAGCGCAAACACGGTGCGCATGAACCGAGATGTATCTGCGTATTCCGGTGAAACCAGCCGGCCGTTCTGGTTGAAACCCGCCACCTGTTCTGGTTCAAACTAAGCCAGCTGTTCTGGCTCAAACCATGGAACTGGCGACGGCCGTCCTCCATCCCGTGCGGTCACGAACGCGAATGGCAACCCGCAGCCCACTGGAGACATTCGACCTGTTGTGCTGCCAGAGGCGGGGAACTGGGTGCAGCGGTCATTCATGACCTGACGCGGGCTACTGGTGCTCGGCCTTAACTGTCGGTGAGCTCCGAGGCAAATTGATAGCGAACGTCAGCTAACGAGCACTAGGCGCGCATCGGCGTCCGGCCAGAAGCAGCCGCTGGCAACGACGACACAAGCAGTCAGTGAAGGCTGGTAGCAGACATTGTTCAGCAACACGCAAGCGGCGGCAGAGCCCAAGTCCGGTCATTCGAGGAACGCCCCTCCGAATGACCGCTGAGTCGTTCAGTCGATGCGCCAAATGCAGGGCGCCGAATGATCTCTTCCGTGCTCGATGAAGTGGCACTGCCGAACCACTGCAGGTCTTCCGTTTCGTAAGAGGCAGCCATCTACTGGGTTTCACGCACGCAAGGACTACCCGGCGGCCCTCGTTCGACTGATGCGACTTCGGGCTCTCGGCTCGATTCGATACCGAGGCCGGAAATCAAGCGGCTGTTCCGCACCGACTGCAGAACTTCGCGCCCGGCGGGAGAGACGTACCGCATTGCTTGCACCCGGAGGGGATGAGAGAGGCGCCGCACTGCTGACAGAACTTTGCGCCTTGGGAGTTCAATGCGTTGCAGTTCGGGCAGGCGATGCCGCTGTTCACGCTTGGCGGCTGCGACCTGTCGCTGTTGTTCCCACCGCCGTAGTTGTCTCGATGACCACCGCCGTGGTGACCACCACTGTAGTGGCCTCCGCCGTGGTGACCGCCAAATAACCTGTCAAAGATACTCATCTTTGATCTCCTGTTTGCTCCAGCTGCCGCCGAATGGGTTGGGTGCCGCCAACTGCAAGCACTGCGATGTCGGATCCATAGGGTGTTTACTTTCGCAACAGCCTTAATCCGTTGCCTACGACCAGCAGGCTCGCGCCAACATCAGCGAACACCGCCATCCACATGGTGCCGAAACCGACCAAGGTGAGCACCAGGAACACGGCTTTGATCCCTAATGACAAACTAATGTTTTGGACCAGTACCGAGCGCGTGGCTCGTGATAGACGGACGAACGCAGGAATCTTGCGCAAATCGTCGTCCATCAAGGCGACATCTGCTGTCTCGATTGCCGTATCGGTCCCCATCGCACCCATGGCGAAACCGATATTTGCGCGGGCAAGTGCTGGAGCGTCGTTGATACCGTCACCGACCATGCCTACAGTTCCTTCGGTGGCGAATCCTTCCACGACTTGCAGTTTGTCCTCGGGCAACAGGTTGCCGCGCGCTTCGTCGATGCCGACTTCCTGCGCGATGGCTTCGGCGGTGTGCGGGTTGTCGCCAGTTAACATTACGGTCCTGACACCAAGTCGGTGCAGCTCGGCAATGGCGGCCCGACTGCTATCTTTCACCGTATCCGCAACCGCGAACAGCGCCAGCACCTGCTGTTCATCGAACAACAGCACCGCTGTTTTTCCTTGGCGCTCCAGTTGATCAAGGCGTGTTTCGAGCTTAGGGGAGCAGCGGTTGAGTTCATGAACGAGGCGATGGTTACCCAACCAATATGGCTTACCACCAATCACGCCTCGCACGCCGCGACCTGCAAGCGCTTCGAGCTCATCAACTTGATCCAATGTCCCCGTATCGTCGCCGTTCGCCCGCGCAATGGCTTGCGATACCGGGTGGTCGGAACGACTGGCAAGGCTGACCACCAAATGGCGGCAACGCTTTTCATCCATGTCGGCCAGCAGTTCAAAATCGGTCTGCTGGGGTTTGCCATGGGTGATGGTCCCGGTCTTGTCGAGCGCAAGCCAACGCAGTTTGCGGCCCTCCTCCAAGTAGACGCCTCCCTTGATCAGAATGCCGCGCCGAGCCGCCGCGGCTAAGCCACTGACGACCGTAACAGGCGTCGAGATCACCAGCGCACACGGACATGCGATCACCAACAGGACCAGCGCTCGATAAATCCAATCCTGCCAGCCGCCAGCGAGGAACAGCGGTGGCACCAGGGCTACAGCCAGCGCGATCGCGAACACAATCGGCGTATAGACGCGCGCAAATTGGTCGACGAAACGCTGCGTTGGCGCCTTTGCACCCTGAGCCTCCTCGACTGTGTGGATGATGCGTGCGAGGGTCGTATTGTTAGCCACCGCGGTGACCCGATATTCGAAGGAGCCAGACTCGTTGATCGTGCCCGCGAAGACTGTGTCGCCGAGGTTCTTGTCCACTGGCATGCTCTCGCCTGTGATTGGCGCTTGATTCACGCTCGACGAGCCGCGGACTATCTCACCGTCTAGTCCGATGCGCTCACCGGGCCTAACGCGAACCAGACTTCCTATCGGCACGATGTTGGCCTCGATGTCTGCCCAGGAGCCATCCCCTTGCTGAACCGTAGCTGTCTCAGGAGCCAGTTTCATCAGTCCTTCGATGGCGTTGCGCGCACGATCAAGGGATTTCGTCTCAATCAATTCCGCCACGGTGAATAGCACCATCACCATTGCAGCCTCTGGCCATTGACCAATCGCCATTGCCCCCGTCACCGCGATGCTCATGAGTGCATTGATGTTCAGATTGCGGTTGCGGATCGCCACCCAGCCCTTCTTGTAGGTTGTCAGCCCGCATGACGCCACGGCCAATATGGCGAGTACCGCAGACACCCAGGTAGGTAAGCCAATCCAGCTCGTTGCCTCCGAGACGATTGCGCCAACACCCGCCAGAGCCAAGGGCCACCATTGCTGCCGGCGTTCCGTCGTGGGACCGAGCTGACCGCGAGTGTCGGGCAGTTCGGGCTCGAAACCGAGTGAGCGCAAGGCTTCGAGAATCCGGTCTAGCGCGTTCGGGGCATGCACGACCGTTAGCGCCTGCTGCATCAGATTGAATTCGATGGCTTTGATCCCCGCCATGCCGTCCAGCCTCTTGCGGATTAGCGCTTCCTCCGTTGGACAATCCATCTGCGTGATGCGCATTGACGTTCGAACAGTCTCCGCTTCCACTTCTGACGTATCTAGGCGAGCCGCCGCGACCGGCGCCTGCGCACAACATGAAGCGTCGATATGGTCGTGGGGGGGGGCCTCGATTGGTCTTTGGTCCGGGGAATCCTCTTGCTGAGCATCACGCCCAGGTTTCTTCTGATGGTCACAACAGCTTGTCATGGCGAGCCTCCGATTTTCGTCGTATGCTTCGCATTGAAAACCCTATAGCTACTGTAGGGTCAAGCGCGTTGGAGGAATTCCATGAAAATCGGCGAGCTCGCCTTAGCGGCGCAATGTACGGTAGAGACCGTCCGCTACTACGAACGCGAGGGGTTGTTAGCGGCGCCCGCGCGAACTTCTGCAAACTACCGAAGCTATGGCGCAAGCCACCTGGAGCGACTGCGCTTCATCCGTAACTGTCGTGCCCTCGACATGGCGCACGACGAAATTCGCGCACTCCTTGTCCTCGCGGAGCAGCCCGCCAGTGATTGCCACGGCGTTAACCATTTGCTGGACGAACACATCGCCCACGTCAACACCCGAATCGCGGAGCTGACACAGCTCAAGTCGCAGCTCGATGAACTTCGTCGTCGCTGCCAGCACGAGCAGCCGGTGGAAGCGTGTGGCATCTTGAAAGGACTCGCTTTGATGGAGCCAGAGACCCGGAAAGAAAAGCACACCCATTTGGGATAGCGATGGTTCGAATTGGGGTGTGTATGGGACGGCCAGCTTTCTCGGCGCAAAGTCCACATTGATGCGCTGGACGCAATGCCAACCGGCGTCAGGGCGCTAGACTCACGCATGACTGCGGTGCGGGGATCCCAACGCAAACAATGACGGTGGAGGCCCCAAAAGTGCTTACTCTTGGTTGTGCCAGCGAAACTGATCCGTCCAAGTCTGCTTGGCAGAAAGATTGACGCAAGATCTTCACGAGAGCCGCTTGACTCTACACCCACTTCAGGGTTTCTAATGGCGGCTACGTATGCAGCTTGAACGGCGAGCAAATCCGAAAAGAGGCTAGTAGTCTCGAGAGATTTGCCGAGCGCTCAGGGCTGCCAATACAGACCTTCTGTCAGTAGATCTTCCATCTGAACACTATGCGACGCCTCGTCTTCGTCCTGCTGCTCGTGTTTCTGCCGCTCCAGGCTGTCTGGGGTGCGGCGGCGAGCTATTGCGGACACGAGGCAGACCCGGCAGCCAAGCATTTTGGGCATCACCAGCACAAGCATCAGCCGGGGCAGGGCGAGCGCGGCACCGATGGCAACGGAAGCGCCAAGACCAACAGCATCGGGGACTTCGACTGCGCGACCTGTCACCTGAGCTCTCCCTCGCTGGCGTCCAGCCTCGTCGTGGGCCTCGTGCCGGCCGACGGCCCGCCGCAGTTCAACTACCACCGTAGCGATCTCTCGCATATCCCCGCAGGGCCTGAACGGCCGGATCGTGCGCTCGCCTGATTCCCGGCGAGCCGATCTCTTCGCGTTTCCCTTCGTGAGCTGAACGTCAGGCGCCAAGCCTGTCGGTCGCGGCATTGCGCTCGCCGGATCTCCCACGTCATTTCGTCGTACTCAGGAGAATCCGATGCGATTCAAGCTATTGGTCGCGGCCACGCTATGGGCTGCGACAACCGGGGCGAGCTTCGCCCAGAACACCGAACCACCGGTCGCGGGGCAGGCACTGCGCGCGCTGACGCTCGAAGAAGCCTGGCGGCTGGCCGAGCAGGCCAATCCTGCGCTGCGGCGCAAGGCCGCGCAACAGGCGGCCTTGGAGGGCCTGGCGCAGGACGCGCGTGCGCTCTTCTTCAGCAACCCCCAGATCAGCTGGGAAGGCACCCGGCGCGACGTGCCCCTGAGCGGGGCGCCAGACGAGCGCCGCAAGGAGTGGTCCGCGGGTCTTTCGCAAACGCTGGAGATCGGCGGACAACGTGGTTACCGGGTGTCCGCCGCCGATGCAGCGATCAGCGCGCAGGCGGCCCAACTGGAAACCCAGCGGCGCGAGCTTCAGGTCATCGTCGCGCAGCAGTTCTACCGGGTTCAGGCGCTTCAGCAACGGGTCGGCGTCGAGGAGGCAGCGCAGGCACTGTTCGAGCAGACCGCGAGCGCGGTATCCAAGCGCCGCGAGGCGGGAGAAGACACCAGGCTCGATGCGAACGTCGCCGCGGTGGAGGCCGAGCGGGCGCGCAGCCAGCTCGACGCCACCCGCGAGCAGTTGATAGCCGCGCGCAACGACTTGGCTGCCGCGCTGCAGTTGCCGGCCGGCGCGCAACCGGAGGTGTCAGCCGACCTCGCGACCGCGCTGGAGCAAGCCTTGCCTGCGTTGGCGCCGCTGCTCTCGGCACTACCGACGCAGCCGCGCCAGCGCGCGCTGGCGGCGCAGGAGGACGGTGCGCGAGCACGGCTGGGGCTGGAGCGTGCGAGCCGCATGCCGGATCTCACACTGGGCCTGAGCGTTGGGCGTGAGGGGGCGACCGATGCGCGTGAGCGCCTGACGACGCTGTCGCTGTCCGTACCGCTGCCGCTTTTCAAGCGCAACGCCACCGGCGTCGGTGAAGCCAGCGCAGCGCTGACGCAGGCACAGATTGAGCGCGAGAGCGGCCTGCGCGATGGCGAGGCGAACCTGCGCAGCCTGCATGCGCGGCTGCAGAGCCTGCAGCGCCGCGTGCAGCGCCTTCAGGGCGTGGTCGCGCCTACCCTCGCGAGCAATGCCCAGCTCTCCGAGAAGTCCAGGCGTGCGGGCCAGATCGGCCTGCTCGAACACATCGTCGTCAGCAGGCAGGCGCTCGACGCCCGCCGCGACCTGATCGATGCCCAACTCGAATTCCAGAACACGCGCCTCGCACTGACGCAGGCCGCCGGCCTGCCGCTGGCCCCCGAACAAGGAAAATGACCATGAACCCAAACCTCGACTACCCGCGCTCAGCGCTACGCCTAAGCCTGGTCGCAAGCGCCGTGGCGTTGACCCTGCTGGTTGGTTGTGGCGCCAAGACCGAAGCGCCCGAGGCCACCGACAAGGGGGCTCAGGCTGAAACACCTGCGGCGCAGAAGGGTGGCCTGCTCAGCTTAGGGAAGGACGAACTCGCGCGTAGCGGCCTCAAGGTCGAAGTGCTACAGGCCACAGCATTGACGGACGTAGTGGAAGTGACTGCAACCATCCAGCCCAATGCAGATCGCTTTGCTCGCGTAGGCGCCCCCGTGGAAGGCCGTGTCGTCAGCGTGGCTGCACCGATTGGCGCACAGGTGCGCGCCGGCCAGCTCCTGGCCGTGGTCGAGAGCGTGGCACTGGGCGAGGCCAACGCAACCCTGAGTGCGGCGCGCGCATCCGCGCGCATCGCCGAAGCGGACTTCAAGCGTGCCGAGGCGCTGCACGCCGACGAGATCATCGCGCAGAAGGACTATCTGCGTGCCCGCGCCGAGTACGAGAAGACCGCCGCCGAATTGCGCGCGGCGGAAGAGCGTGTTCGGGTGCTGGGCGCGAACCCGTCCGAGGCCGGGCGCGGAGGCGCTCGGCTGAGCATCACCGCGCCGTTTGCTGGCACGGTGGTGGCTCGCAAGGCAACGGTCGGCGAGCTCGCGACGCCTTCGGAGCCGATGTTCGCGGTGGCGGACCTATCCACCGTGTGGATCGAAGCGAACCTGACCGAGGCCATGCTGGCGCGCGTGCGTTCCGGCGCAAAGGCGAGCGTCAGTGTCGACGCGTATCCAGGCGAGGTCTTCGAGGGCAAGGTCACCTACGTGGCGGGCATGCTCGACAAGGCTTCGCGCACCGTGCCCGCGCGGATCGAACTCGCGAACAAGGATGGCCGCCTGAAGCCCGAGATGTTCGCGAAGGCGCGCATCGAGGCGGGCGACGCGCCGGCGACCGAACGCCTTGCCGTACCGGACGACGCGATCGTGCTGCTGCAGGGGCAGCCGACGGTCTTCGTTGCGGAGGCCGACGGCTTTGCTCCTCGCGCGGTCGAGCTTAGCGAGAAGCACGGCGGCCGCTCCGTGGTGCGTTCGGGGGTTGCGGCCGGTGAAAGACTGGTCGTGGCGGGAGCGTATGCCTTGAAGGCGCGCCTATTGAAGTCGCAGATCGGTAGCGATTGAGCGAAGGAGAACGATGATGCTCAATGCAATCGTGGATACCGCGCTGCGGTACAAGGTGCTGGTGCTGGTGGCCTTCGCGGTCATCGTCGGCCTGGGGGTGCAGGCTTTTCGCAACGTGCCGGTCGACGCTTTCCCGGATGTCACTCCGGTGCAGGTCAACATCTACACCGAGTCGCCGGGACTCGCGGCCGAAGACGTCGAGAAACTGCTGACGACGCCGATCGAAGGGGCCATGGCAGGGCTCGCCGGGGTCGAGGAAGTGCGCTCGGTGTCGCTGTTCGGCCTCTCGTATGTCGGTGTCTATTTCAAGGACAACGTCGACATCTACTTCGCACGCCGGCTCGTTGGCGAGAAGCTGCAAGAGGCGAAAGGGCGCCTGCCGCAAGGCTACGGCGAACCCGTGCTGGGGCCGAACAGCTCCGGTCTCGGCCAGGTGTTCTGGTACACCGTGGAGTCGGCCGACAAGAAACTCTCGGCGATGGATCTGCGCACCCTGCACGACTGGACGGTGCGGTTGATCCTGCGTACTGCGCCGGGTGTGGATGACGTGATCTCCTGGGGTGGCGAAGAGAAGCAGTACCAGGTGCAGATCGACCCGGCGAAGCTCATCAAGTACGAACTGGGCTTCAAGGAGGTAATGGAGCAGCTCACCGCCAACAACAAGCAGGTCGGCGGGCAGTATCTGAACATCGGCCGTGAGCAGTACTTGGTGCGCGGGCTCGGCCTCGTGTCGAACACGCGTGACATCGGCTCCATCGTGCTCGCCGAGCGCGACGGCACGCCGATCTACGTGCGCGACGTGGCGACGGTGACCGAGGCGCCCGCCCTGCGCTTCGGCGCGGTGACGCGCGACGGTAAGGAGGCGGTGCTGGGCATGGCGCTCTCGCGCGTCGGCGAGAACGCGAAGAGCGTGGTCGACGCGGTGAAGGCCAAGCTCGCCACCGCGCAGGCCGCCCTGCCAGAGGGCGTGAGTCTGAAGCCGATCTACGACCGTACCGACATCGTCGAGAAGGCCCTGAAGACGGCGGAGAGCGCGCTGGTCGAAGGCTCCCTTCTCGTCGCCATCGTGCTGTTCCTGTTCCTCGGAGAAGTGCGCTCGGCGGTCGTCGTGATCGTCACGCTGCCGCTGGCGATGCTGATGGCCTTCCTGATGATGAATCAGGTCGGCATGTCGGCGAACCTGATGTCACTCGCGGGGCTTGCGATCGGCATCGGCATGATGGTCGACGGCGCGGTGGTGATGGTCGAGAACGCGTTCCGGCTGCTCGCACATGCGAAGGAGTCGGGCCAACCGATCAACAAGACGCACCTGATCCTCGAGGCCGCTCGCGAGGTGGCGAACCCGATCGCGTTCGCGATCCTGATCATCATCGTCGTGTTCATGCCGCTGTTCTCGCTCACTGGTCTCGAAGGCAAGCTCTTCAAGCCGATGGCACTGACGATCACCTTCGCGATGGCGGGTTCGCTGATCCTCTCGCTGACCCTGGTGCCGGTGCTCGCCGCGCTGATCCTCAAGCCCAAGGAGGAGAAGGACACCTTCGTGGTGCGTCAGGCGAAGGCGGCCTATCTGCCGCTGCTCGACTGGGCGCTTGGGCACAAGAAGCAGGTGATGGCGGGGGCGGTGGCCTTGCTGGTCGGCTCGCTCGCGCTCTTCCCGCTGCTGGGCAAGGAGTTCATGCCCACGCTGCAGGAGGGCACGATCATGTTCCGCATCACCGGCATCCCCTCGACCTCGCTCGATGAGTCGATCCGCGTCTCCAATGTGGTGGATACGACGCTGCGCCAGCGCTTCCCGCAGGTGCGCTCGGTGCTCGCCACGATCGGCCGTGCCGAGAAGGGTGAGACCTCCGACGTGAACTACATGGAAGTGCTGCTCGACATGAAGCCCGAGGCCGAGTGGCCCGCGAAGGTCTCCTACGCGAAGCTTTCGGCCGACATGCAGGCGGTGCTGGAGGAAACCGTGCCGACAGCGGTATTCGGCGCGACGCAGCCTATCCAGATGCGTGTTGAGGAGTTGATCTCCGGGGTGCGCGCCACGCTTGCGCTGAAGCTCTATGGCGAGGACCTCGCGACGCTCGACCGCCTCAGCGGGCAGGTGAAGGCGGTGCTCGACAAAGTGCCGGGCGTGGCGGACCTCTCGGCGGAAGCCAACAAGGGCAAACCGCAACTCGTCATCAAGGTGGATCGCGAAGCCGCAGCGCGCTTTGGCGTCAACGCGGACGAGGTGTTGGAGATCGTGCAGTCCGGCATCGGTGGCAGCGCCGTCTCCACGCTGATCGACGGCACCAAGCGTTTCGACATCGCCGTACGCCTGGCTGAGAACTACCGCGCCAACCCAGCTCAGATTGCGGCGATTCCGCTGCGTACGCGAGAAGGCGTTCTGGTGCCTTTCGGCTCTGTGGCGAAAATTGAACTCGACGAGGGTTACTCATTCGTGCGCCGCGAGGCGCTGCAGCGCTACGCCGTGCTGCAGATGGACGTGAAAGGGCGCGATGTCGACAGCTTCGTGAAAGAGGCCGATGCACGCTTGCGCGAGCAGGTGAAGTTGCCGGCGGGGTATTGGGTCGAGTGGGGCGGGGCCTTCGAGAACCAGCAACGTGCGATGGCGCGGTTGGGAATGATCGTGCCGCTGACAATCGGGCTGATCTTCCTGCTGCTCTACACCGCCTTCAATTCGGTGAGGCACGCGACCCTGATCATCGCCAACGTGCCCTTCGCCATTATCGGCGGCGTCGTCAGCCTCTTTGTGACCGGGCAGTACCTGTCGGTGCCCTCGGCGATCGGCTTTATCGCCGTGTTCGGCGTGGCGATGCTTAACGGCATCGTGATGGTGTCCTTCCTCAATGATCTGCGACAACGCGGCCGCAGCATCCGCGACGCGGTTCGCGAGGGGGCCGCCTTGCGCCTGCGCCCGGTGCTCATGACGGCCACCGTGGCCATCCTGGGTCTCGTACCGATGCTGCTGTCCACCGGCGTGGGCGCCGAAACCCAGCGCCCGCTGGCGACGGTAGTCGTCGGGGGGCTTTTCACCTCAACGGCGCTGACGCTGTTGCTGCTGCCGCTGCTCTATGAATGGTCCGAACAGCGCGCCGAGGCGCGCCGCGTGGCCGCGCTCGACCTCGCCAAGGAAGGAGCCTGACATGAAGGAAATCAAGGCCTACGTGCATCGCAGCCGCATCGCCGACGTGATGCAGGCGCTCAAGGAGTCAAATCCTTTCAAGGGTCGCGAGGGCGCCCACCGACACAACCTGACGGCCTACGTCGTGAAGGGCTCGCTGAAGGCGCTTGACCAGCAGGAGCAGCACTACTCGCTGGATCTGGGTGACGCTGTGATCGACGAATACAAGCTGGAGTTCGTGTGCGACGACGCCGACGTCGCTGAACTGGTCGACCTGATCAAGACGACGGCACGCACCGGCGGAGGCTGTTGCGGGTGGGTCTATGTCCTTGACGTGCTCACGGCGGAGCCTATCGAATGATCCGTCCGGGCGTCGGGAATCGGCCTCGTCGCGTGGCGAGGCGAGGTCGGCTGTGGCTGGCCGCACTCATGCTGTCTTGGCTCGCCGCGTGCTCGACCTCGAGTGGTGCTGGCGAGAGGGATTCGGCGCGCGTACGAACTGGCAATGTTGTCGCGGTCGGTCTGCTCGCCGAACTGCAGCCGACGCGTCCGGATCGCTGCGCGCAACCAAGCGCCGAGTTCGATCAGCAGCGCGGCTATGTGGTGATGTACCGCTCGCCGGTGGGGTATCGGACTCGGGTTTTCGCGTCGAGCAGCGGGCAACAGGCAACAGTGGGCGATCGGGTCAGCTTCGACGACAGTGCCTGCTCCGCCGTTCCACGGCGTATCACTGCTGATTCGGACTGATCCACAGACCTTGACGGAAAGACGGGCCGCGCCATTGCGGTCCGTCGTAGTCCTGTTCCTGAGGGCGCGGCCAGTGCGCCATCGGTTGAAGCAGAACCAACGTTCTGAGATGAAACTGATGGGCAGTTATCGGGCAGAACCCATATCCGAACGCGCCGCCAAGGGCGGGGTTGGAGGTTGCCGCGCGTGTTGCGAAGAGCACAACGGTCAGCATGAAAAAGATCAAAGCTCCTGTTCGTTGCCGTTGCCGTTGCCGTTGCCGTTGCATTGCCAACGCCGTGCTGGAACGAAATACGGAGCCTGCGTGGGAAATGGAGCTGTGCCCGGCGAGAGCTCATAGACGTCACTTCAGCATAATCGACCACATGAGCTTTGCGCTTTGCGAGCGACTGCCCCAGGGCGTTCTCCTGAACGACGGGTGGTGAAATGTCAATGCGGAAAAACGAATCAATGCCGGAAGTATTGATCAACGCACTCAATCGAGAGCCGCCTGAAGCATTTATGCAGGCTTTGTTGGCTAGTGGATGGCAACCCGACGACGTCGACTGTGATGGCTTTCCGTTGCTGTTTCGGGCTGTCGACAAAGGCCGTCTCGACATTGCCGAACTTCTGGTTCGAGCTGGCGCGCAGGTGGATCGGCGTTTGCCGAACGGCTGGACGACGTTGTTCTGGGCAGTCCTCAACGGTCAAGAAGTTGCTGTAGCGTTCCTGCTGCGCTTCGGAGCCGATCCCAATTTCGAGAGCCGGGACGGTGAGCGGGTCCTGATGGTCGCTGCATGGAAAGGCTTTCCGACCATTGTGGTGCTATTGCTCGCACACGGTGCACAACATGATGCAGCCAACGCGGATGGTCTCAATGCTCTTGCCGCCGCAGCGGCGAGACGTCACGCCAGCATTGCTGAAACGCTCGCCGAGGCCGCCGAGCAGGCGGAAAACACGCGCCCAATCCACTGAATGATAGTGGAGGTGGCCGCCTGCGACTCCCGAGATCGGCTCGATGCCATAGAGTCTCAGTGACCGAAGTGGCGCCGTGACCGTGAAGTCGGACGTCCACTGCGAAGGACTGCAAACGCTTTGTTGCTGTGACAGGTTTGAACGTCCGCTTTGCGTTGGACACTTGCAGCCATGGCATTTCAAAGCCGAAGTTCGCGTGCTGACGGAACACGATTACCTGAATGTCGGCTAAGGCCGAGTTACGTGATTCGGCCCAACGGCAGGTTGCGGGGTGGAGGGGCCCTATTGGCGGTCGGCGTCCGGGCGAAGAGGAGCTTCCGCTCCTGGCCGGGAACTGCCGGACGCCTGTCTCGAGCCAGCGCCGAATCCGGTGGTCTGGCTTCAACCAGAACAGGTGGCTGTTTTCAGCCAGAACAACCGGCGGGTTTGCACCGGAATGGGTGGCCGGTTTCGCCGGAATGTGCAGTATCCGCCCAGGGGACTTTCAAGCAGTCAGAGGGTTGTGGCTAAGGTTAGGATGACGCCATTCACCCTGATATGGCAAAACCGACCAGTCGCGAGGGAATTTCAGGGTGGCCATTGCTCCCCTTATCCTAGGCCTTTGCAAGACTGAAGTCGGCGAGGACCTCGACTAATTTAGGCAGATCGGGATTGGCGCCCTGTCACAGCAGGGTGTTGATCGGCAGGCAATCGCTTCAGGGTCGCAGGACAGGGTTTCTTGGTCAGGCAGCCAGCCTAAAGATCCTCGTCCACTTCTAGATCCGGAACTTCTGCGGCTCGCCGCTTGGCATCGATGATCACCTCCCGCGCTGACTCTCCCCGGGTCCAACAGTCGATCATGTCTGCCCAGCACTGCATCATTACACGGCGCTCCGCCGTGTACCGTGCCGTATTGTAGGTAGCCGCAATTACATTGCTTGGGGTGTGCGCCAGAGACAACTCAATCCAACGATCGTCAAACTTGGCGCGGTGCAACGCGGTGGAGTACGTGCGGCGCAGGTCATGTACGCTGAATGACTCGAAATCCGGATCGACCTTCCTCACTTGGGCAACAGCAGCGTCGATCACCCGATTTAGTGTCGCGTTGGAGATTGGCGCGTCGCTATCGTAGCGGCCTGGATGCAGGTAACGGCTGGCACCGAAACACGAACGTAACGCAACCAAGATGTCCAAGGCTTGCTCGGAGAGATAGACGATGTGCTCTCGACCGGCCTTCATGCGTGTCGCCGGAACCACCCAACGCGCGCCCTCGAAGTCAATTTCGTCCCAGGTCGCGCCAATGAATTCGCCCTTGCGCACGCCAGTCAGCAGCACGAATTTCAGCGCCAAGCGCAGCGTAGGAGTCGTCGCCACGCGTCCAAGGGCGTCCAAAAACTTTGTGATTTCTTCAGGCTTAAGTGCGCGGTCGCGCGGTTTGAACGTTGCGATGGACTTGGGCCGAACGGCTTCAGCGGGGTTCGCCGTGTCAACGCCACAATCCTGGGCGTGCCGAAACACGTTCAGCACCAACTCACGCGCCTGGACAGCAACGGCGGGCCCCCTGCTCTCCTTGAGGTCATCACAAAGGGCCTTCAGCCGCGCCGATGTGATTTCCTCAAGCTTGAGTTTGCCTAGTTTTGCCTCCAACGCGCGGATATAGATCGATTTCCGCATCGCTAGGGTACTGTCTGCTAGCCGCTCGTTGCCACTCTTAGGGTCGGCCTTAAACGCGAAGTACTTTTGCGCCCAACCCCCGAAAGTCAGGGCGGTGATGGCATCAGCACGCTTCTCGACCTTCGCTCGCGACGGCGAGACCCCTACTTCAACACTGTGCCGCGCCTGTGCCAGCAATGTGCGGGCCTCGACAAGTGACAACGACATACCAAACGCCAGTCTGGACGGTTCTCGGGTCCGTTCAAGGGAGGTGTCGTATCGACCGATTGTTAGAGTCTCACGACGGCCATTTAACCGATAGTCGTAGCGAAACGTTAGCGTGCCAGCGGGTGACACGTTCACGTACATGCCATCTCGGTCGGCAACCTTGAACGCCTTCTCCCTGGGTTTCAGGTTCCTCAGCACTTTGTCTGTCAACACGGCTGCTTCCCTTCGGCGGCTATGGCTTCTCAGACAGTTTACCGTCACACCATCCTGACGGTCAAAAATCCAAATAATTCGAAGCCACGCTCAAAGCCCGTCGCTCATACCGACAAAACAAGTGAGCTACAGCGCGCTTGGCTGAGACGTCATGAGACAAGGAGCCCTTTCTAGACAAGGCCGTTCAGCGCATTTCGATACACCCTGAGACGGCATGAAGCAACCAACTATCATTCCCACTCAATCGTCGCCGGCGGCTTTCCGGAGACATCATAGACCACACGATTGATGCCACGCACTTCGTTGATGATGCGGTTCGACACGCGGCCGAGCAGCTCATACGGCAGATGCGCCCAGTGCGCCGTCATGAAGTCATGAGTCTGAACTGCGCGCAGCGCGACGACGTAGTCGTAGGTCCGGCCGTCACCCATCACGCCCACGCTCTTGACCGGCAGGAAGACCGCGAAGGCCTGACTGGTCAGCTCGTACCAGGTCTTGCCCGAGTTCTCGTCGACCGTCTTGTGCAACTCTTCGATGAAGATCGCGTCGGCCCGGCGCAGCAAATCCGCGTAGTCTTTCTTTACTTCGCCGAGGATCCGCACGCCCAAACCAGGGCCAGGGAACGGGTGACGATAAACCATGTTATGCGGCAAACCGAGCGCGATACCGAGCGCACGCACTTCATCCTTGAACAGCTCGCGCAGCGGTTCCAGAAGCTTCAGGTGCAGCGTATCCGGCAAGCCGCCAACGTTGTGGTGGCTCTTGATCGTCGTCGCTTTCTTCGACTTCGCGCCGCCAGACTCCACCACGTCCGGGTAGATCGTGCCCTGCGCCAGCCATTTCGCGTTCGAAAGTTTTGCCGATTCGCTCTGGAAGACTTCGACGAACTCCTTGCCGATGATCTTGCGCTTCGCTTCGGGATCGGTCACGCCAGCCAGCTTGCCCATAAACTGAGCCGTCGCATCGACATGGATCACCTTCACGCCCATGTTGCGCGCAAACATGTCCATCACCATCTCGGCTTCATTGAGTCGCAGCAGGCCGTGATCAACGAACACACAGGTCAGCTGGTCGCCGATCGCGCGGTGCAACAATGCTGCAGCCACGGAGGAATCCACGCCGCCCGAGAGCCCCAGGATCACTTCTTCATCGCCGACCTGCGCGCGGATCTTTTCCACCGCTTCGGCGATGTAGTCGCTCATGATCCAGTCCGCTTTCGCGCCACAGATTTCGCGCACGAAACGGTTGATGATCTCGGCACCTTGCAGCGTGTGCGTGACCTCTGGATGGAACTGCACTGCGTAGAAGCGACGATCTTCGTCCGCCATCGCAGCCACTGGGCAGGACGGCGTGGACGCCATCAACTTGAAGCCCGGCGGCAACTCGGTAACCTTGTCGCCATGACTCATCCACACTTTGAGCATGCCGTGGCCTTCAACAGTGCGGAAATCCTCGATACCGTCGAGCAGCTTGGTATGGCCGTGTGCGCGAACCTCTGCATAACCGAATTCGCGAACCGTACCCGGCTCCACCTTGCCACCCAGTTGTTGGGCCATCGTCTGCATGCCGTAGCAAATGCCGAAGACGGGCACGCCGAGTTCGAACACCGCTGACGGCGCCTTGTCGTTGGCCTCTTCGTAAGCGGACATATGGCTGCCGGACAAGATTACGCCCTTGGCGCCAAAGCCACGCACGAAGTCATCGGAAACATCGCAGGGGTGGATTTCGCAATAGACGTTCGCCTCACGCACGCGCCGTGCGATGAGTTGTGTGACCTGGGAGCCGAAATCGAGAATCAGGATCTTGTCGTGCATGGCGGGCTTCGGAGTTGGGTACTGCACTTGAATGCGCAAGGGGCAAGGCTCTCGCCTTACCCCTCGTGCGTACACTTCATCGACGGAACTCAGTCGATATGGTAGTTCGGCGCTTCTTTCGTAATCTGCACATCGTGAACATGCGATTCGCGCATGCCCGCCGAAGTGATTTCGACAAACTCAGCACGTTGATGCATGTCGGCAATCGACGCGCAGCCCACATAGCCCATCGACGAACGCAAACCGCCCATGAGCTGGTGGATCACCGCGGTCACGGCACCCTTGTACGGAACCCGACCCTCGATGCCTTCCGGCACCAGCTTGTCGGCGTTGCCTTCGTTGTCCTGGAAGTAACGATCGCTGGAACCCTGCTGCATCGCGCCCAGGGAGCCCATGCCACGGTAGCTCTTGTACGAACGCCCTTGGTAAAGCACCGTCTCGCCCGGCGCCTCTTCGGTACCTGCGAACAGGCCACCGAGCATGACGCACGAAGCACCCGCTGCAATTGCCTTGGAAATATCGCCCGAGAAGCGGATGCCGCCGTCGGCGATCAGCGGCACGCCCGTGCCTGCCAACGCGCTGGATACGTTATCAACCGCCGTGATCTGCGGAACACCCACGCCAGCGACGATCCGCGTCGTGCAGATCGAGCCTGGGCCGATACCGACCTTCACACCGTCCGCGCCGTTATCAACCAGCGCGCGCGCCGCATCGCCAGTGGCGATGTTGCCGCCGATGACCTGCACGTTCGGGAAGTTCTTCTTGACCCAGTTGACACGTTCGAGCACGCCCTGCGAGTGGCCGTGCGCCGTATCGACAATGACCACGTCGACGCCAGCCTCCACCAGCAACTCTGCGCGCTCCTCAGTGCCAGCGCCAACGCCGATGGCAGCACCCACCAACAGGCGGCCAAAGTTGTCCTTGGCGGCGAGCGGATGCTCGGTCGACTTCAAGATGTCCTTCACGGTCATAAGGCCGCACAGCTCACCAGCGTCGTTCAGCACCAGCACCCGCTCAAGGCGATGCTTGTGCATCAGCGCCTTCGCCTCTTCAACCGAAGCACCTTCCTTGACCGAAACCAGGCGCTCGCGCGGCGTCATGATCGCCGACACGGGCTGGTCGTACTGCATCTCGAAACGCAGATCGCGGTTGGTCACGATGCCGACCACGTGCTTGCCTTCGACCACCGGCAATCCAGAGATGCGGTGCTGGCGAGTGACGGCGATCACCTCGCGCACGCTCATCGTCGGCGGAACGGTAATCGGATCCTTGAGTACGCCGGACTCAAAACGCTTGACCTTGGCTACTTCTCCGGCCTGATCGCGCGGGCTCAGGTTCTTGTGAACAATACCGATGCCACCTTCCTGTGCGAGGGCAATCGCAAGGCGCGCTTCGGTAACCGTGTCCATGGCTGCGGACACGAGCGGGATGTTCAGGCGGATGCTGCGGGTCAGTTGCGTAGCAAGGCTGACGTCGCGGGGAAGAACCGTGGAGTGTGCGGGGACGAGAAGGACGTCGTCGAACGTCAGCGCTTTCCTGACGAGTCGCATGGCTGTCATCCTTTCGGGCAAATACGTATTATACCGGGATGCCGTATTTGCCGGCAAATCAACGGTTTCCCGGAGCTCTTGCATGAAGCACCTGACTATCGCGCTGTTCGTAGCCCTCATCGCTCAAGGCAACGTGTTTGCGAGCGACGTTTACACATGGAAAGACAAGAACGGCCAGGTGCATTATTCAGACAAGCCGCCGTCGGACGTTGATGCCAAGCTGATCCGGTCGGAAGCGCCTGCCTCAACCAGCACGCCCTCCGCCGATCTGTCGAAGGCCGATCGCGAATTCAAGGAACGCCAGGCGAAACAAAACGAGGCGAGCAAGAAAAACGCCGATCAGGTTGCGCGCAAAGCGGGCAAGGACGAAGCGTGCAACAACCTGCGCAACCGGATTGTGCTCTTCGAGCAAGGCGGCCGCATCGCGACGCAGGAAGGGGGCGAACGCGTGTTCCTGAGCGACGACCAGATCGCCGCCGAACTCTCGACGATGAGAGCGCGGCTCGACAAAGAGTGCCGTTGATACCTTCTGAACACCACTGAAACGGGGCCGTCAGGCCCCGTTTTGCATTCAGGCATCGCCGCCGCCCTTCTTCATCGCCTTGCCATCTTCCGCGCGCTTTCGGCGGACCTCTTTCGGGTCAGCAATTAGCGGCCGGTAGACCTCGACGCGGTCCCGATCGCGCAGCACCGTGTCGGCTTTGCACAACTTGCCGAACACACCGACCTTATTCGCAGAGAGGTCAATTTCAGGATGCTTTTGCAGCAGCCCCGAGGCCTCCAGCGCCTGTTGCAGCGTGCTGCCCTGCGGAAGATTAACGCGAACGAGGTCAGCCTTGTGTGTATGCGCGTAAAGCACTTCAACATGAATCGAGTCAGTCACGGCCATCCTTGTTCAGCACCTGTTCGGCGCGTTTGACGAATGCATCGACAAAGGTGTTCGCAATGTGATGAAAAACGGGCCCCACCGCCTTCTCGATCAGCTTGTTCGAGAACTCATAGATCAGGCGAAACTCGATCTTGCAGGCGGTATCGCCCAGCGGCGTAAAGACCCAGTCGCCTTCCAGGTGATGAAACGGCCCCTCAACGAGGCGGATATCCATCCTGCGCGGAAAGTCCTTGGCGTTTTCGGTTGCGAAATCCGTTTTGATGCCGTGGTAGTTCACATGCAAACGCGCGGACGTCTGCTCCTCACTACGCCCCAGCACCTCCGCGCCGCTGCACCACGGGAGAAACTGCGGGTAGGCTTCGACCCCGTCGACCAGATCGAACATCTGCGACGGGGTGAATTCGATCAGAACAAGTTTGCGGACTTCCGCCATGAGCAGGGCGACGCGATTGCCGTGTTGGTAGAATCTGCCATTTTAACGGGTCACACCGTAACAGGCATCCGGCACGCACATGAGCATCATCGATAACCGCAAGGCCACACACGACTACTTCATCGAGGACCGCTTCGAGGCTGGCATGGCGCTCGAGGGGTGGGAGGTGAAGGCGATTCGTGCTGGGCGCGTGCAGATCAAGGAAGCGTACGTGATCGTCCGGGATGCTGAGATCTTCGTGATCGGCATGCATATCAGCCCGTTGCAGTCTGCGTCGACGCATATCAAGCCGGACCCGGTACGCACACGAAAGCTGCTGCTGCACGAAGCCGAGATTTCACGCCTGATCGGCAAGACCGAACGGGCCGGCTATGCCCTCGTGCCGCTGGATCTGCACTTCACGAAGGGCCGCATCAAGATGGCGATCGGTCTTGGCAAAGGCAAGAAGATGTTCGACAAGCGCGAGTCCGAAAAGGAACGCGACTGGGAGCGCGAAAAACAACGCCTTGTTCGCGACAAGCGCGCATAAAAAACGGCGGGACTCCCCGCCGTTTTTGCTTTCACCCAGCAAGTCAGTGCTTGCGATGCTCGGCAAGCTGCAACCAGGTATCCAGCACCGTATCGGGGTTCAGCGAGATGGACTGGATGCCCTCATCCATCAGCCACTCGGCGAAATCCGCATGATCCGATGGTCCCTGGCCACAAATGCCGACATATTTGCCGAGTCGATTGGCTGTATTGATGGCCATCTTGAGCAGCGCTTTGACGGCCGCGTCACGTTCGTCGAAGGCGTGCGCCACGAGACCTGAATCGCGATCCAGGCCGAGCGTAAGCTGGGTCAGATCGTTCGAGCCGATCGAGAAACCGTCGAAGTGCGCGAGGAAATCCTCGGCAAGCAACGCATTCGACGGGATCTCGCACATCATCACGAGCTTGAGTTCGTTCTCGCCGCGACGCAGTCCATTCTCGGCAAGCAGATCGACCACACCTTTTGCCTCGGCAACAGTGCGAACGAAAGGCACCATCAACTGCACGTTGGTCAGCCCCAGCTCGTCGCGAACCCGACGCATCGCGATGCACTCAAGCTCGAAGCATTCGCGATACGAATTCGCGATGTAACGCGACGCGCCACGGAAGCCGAGCATCGGGTTCTCCTCTTCCGGTTCGTAGATGTCGCCACCCAGCAGTTTGCGATACTCGTTCGACTTGAAGTCGGACAGCCGCACGATCACCGGCTTCGGCCAGAACGCCGCGGCAATCGTCGCTACGCCCTCGACCAACTTCTCGATGAAGAACTGGCGCGGTGTTGCATAACCTCGGGCTCGCCGATGAATCTCATCGCGCAGATTGGCAGGCACCTGAGCGACATCCAGCACGGCCTTCGGATGGATGCCGATCATGTTGTTGATGACGAACTCAAGCCGCGCCAGGCCCACGCCAGCGTTGGGAATCTGCGCAAACTCGAACGCGAGTTCGGGGTTGCCCACGTTCATCATGATTTTGACCGGGATCTCGGGCAGATGCCCGGTATCCCGTGTGACGACTTCGAACTCCAGCCGTCCGCGATACACGTAACCCGTATCGCCCTCAGCACACGACACCGTGGCGGACTCACCTTCGGTGAGAACCTCGGTCGCATCGCCACAACCAACAATCGCCGGAATACCCAGCTCCCGCGCGATGATCGCGGCGTGACAGGTGCGCCCGCCCCGATTGGTCACGATTGCTGACGCGCGCTTCATGACCGGTTCCCAGTTGGGGTCAGTCATGTCGGTCACCAGGATGTCACCCGCCTGCACACGGTTCATCTGCGACGCGTCGGAGACGATGCGCACAACACCCGCACCGATCTTCTGCCCGATCGCTCGCCCGGTGCACACAACCTTGCCGTGCTGCTTGATGCGGTACTTCTCCATCACGTGACCAGAGGTCTGCGATTTCACCGTCTCGGGTCGCGCTTGCAGGATGTAGAGATTGCCGTCGACACCGTCCTTGCCCCATTCGATGTCCATCGGGCGCTCGTAGTGCTTCTCGATGATCGCGGCGTAGCGTGCGAGCTCCAGCACATCGGCATCGGTGATCGAAAAGCGGTTGCGATCTTGCTCTGCCACGTCTTCGGTACGCGTAGAGCGGCCAGCGGCGCGCGAATCGGTGAACACCATCTTGATCAGCTTGGAGCCCAGATTACGCCGCACGATTGCGGGCTTGCCGGCTTCAAGCATCGGCTTATGGACGTAGAACTCGTCCGGATTGACCGCGCCCTGCACAACGGTCTCTCCCAGGCCGTAAGCCGCGGTGATGAACACCGCATCCTTGAAACCCGATTCGGTATCCAGTGTGAACATCACGCCCGAAGCGCCGAGATCGGAGCGCACCATGCGCTGCACACCGGCCGAGAGTGCGACATCTGCGTGCACGAAACCTTTGTGGACGCGATAGGCGATCGCGCGATCGTTGTACAGTGACGCGAACACTTCCTTGATCGCATGGAGAATGTTCTCGTAGCCGTGAACGTTCAGGAAGGATTCCTGTTGCCCCGCGAAAGACGCATCGGGCAAATCCTCCGCCGTTGCCGAAGAACGCACTGCGAACGACCCCTCCCCTTCACTCGCGAGGCGTTCGTAGTGCGTCTTGATCTCGGCTTCCAGCGTGGCCGGGAAGGGAGTCTCGACGATCCAGCCCCGGATCTGCGCCCCCGCGCGGACCAGAGCATCGACGTCGTCGACGTCAAGGCCGTCCAGCAACGCATTGATGCGCGCCGCAAGGCCGTTGTGTGCGAGAAACTCGCGGTACGCCGCTGCCGTGGTGGCGAAACCGCCGGGAACTCGAACATGCGATGCAGCAAGCTGGCTGATCATCTCGCCCAACGAGGCATTCTTGCCCCCAACCTCGTGGACGTCCGTCATACGCAGCGCTTCGAACGGTATGACATTGCGGGTCATTGCGCAGCCCTTTCGTTGTCAGTTATGGGTGTTGCAGGGAAAATCCCATTCTAGACAGCAATCTTGCTGCACCGCATCGACGTTTTCCCTGATCCCGGAGCGAGCCGTGTCCATTCAACAACGCCCTACCCGCACCGTATTCTTCATCTCGGATGGCACCGGGATCACATCGGAAACGCTTGGGCACAGCCTGCTCTCGCAGTTCCCAGACATCCGGTTTCGCCATGTGCGCATGCCCTTTATCGACTCCGACGACAAGGCGAAGGACGCAGTCTTCCGGATCAATGATGCAGCGCGGCGAGACGGTGTGAAGCCGATCGTGTTCTCAACGCTGGTCAACCAAGTGACGGCAGATACCTTGCGCCGCGCCGACGCGCAATTCGTGGACCTTTTCCTGACCTTCATTGAACCGCTGGAAATGGAACTTGGGGTGAAGTCAGCGCACACAGTCGGGCGCTTCCATGGCGGCGCCGACTCGCGTAGCTACACGCAGCGGATCGACGCGATCAACTTCACGCTTTCGCACGACGACGGGGTGTCGCACGAAAATCTGGAGGACGCCGACGTGATCCTGGTCGGTGTGTCGCGCTCCGGCAAGACGCCAACCAGTCTCTATCTCGCGATGCAGTTCGGGGTGAAGGCCGCCAACTACCCGTTGATCCCCGAGGACTTCGAGCGCAACCGCTTGCCGCAGGAACTCTCGAAGCATCGAACCAAGCTTTTCGGCCTCACGATCACGCCGGAGCGCTTGTCCCAGATCCGTCAGGAGCGGCGGCCGAACAGCGTCTACGCGTCTGCCGACAACTGCAAGTTCGAGATCGAGGCAGCGATGCGGCTGATGCGCAGGGAGCAGATTCCCTTTATTGATTCGACCGCCCGTTCTATCGAGGAGATCTCGGCAAAGATCATCCAAGATATCCGTATCGACAAGAACGGCTACTGAGTTGCGAGACGCTGGCGACGCTGTTCGAACAGGCAAACCGCCGCCGCCGCGGCGACATTGAGTGACTCGATGCCAGGCGCCATCGGGATCAGGATGCCGCGCTGCGCCGCGGCCGCAACCGGAGCCGAAAGGCCCTGCCCCTCGGCGCCGAAGAGCCATGCAATTGGGCCGCGCAGATCCGTTTCGAACAAAGACTCCGCTCCGTCGAGCCGCGTGGCGGCGATACATCCGGAATAGCTGCTCAGTAGCGCGGGCAAGTCATCGGACAGATGCACGCGCACGACGAAGTGCGCCCCCATCGCGGCGCGAAGGACTTTCGGCCCCCACGCATTTGCGCAGCCCGGTCCGAGAATGATCTCTCGAACGCCCGTCGCCGCGGCAGTCCGCATCATCGTTCCCGCGTTGCCGGCATCCTGCACACCATCAAGCACCAACCAATCCGCCTCAGCCACAGGAGGCGTGTCAGGCTCGCTCCAGCGAACGGTTGCCAGCAAGCCGGAGGGCGTTTCGACCGGGCTGATCTGCCGAAACAGGGCATCGGGAAGCACATAGCACTGAACGCTGCTGGCTCGCAGCAACAGCCGCACCGTCTCGTCCGCATGACGCGCCGACTCGGCAACAACGATTTCGCCAAACTGCCAGTCGGCATCCTGAGCAGCCGCGATCAGGTGCGCGCCGTCGATCAGTGCGAGCCGCTCGTCGCGTCGCGCGCGCGAGGATTCCGCCAATCGCCTGAGGCGCTTGACGACAGGATTCTCGCGAGAACTGATCGAGTTGAGCGTTGGCATCACGTCGGCCCCGGTCGCATCAAGAGCGCAAAAGTGGGACGTTAAAACAGCTCGCCTTGCGCGAGAATGTCGCGTACGGGCGCGTAGCTGCGTCGATAGAAGTCCGGCACCCCGAATTTGCGCAGGGCAGCCACATGCTCGGCAGTCGGGTAACCCTTGTGTTTGGCGAGGCCCAACGCCGGATATTGCGCATCGAGCGCCTGCATCTGAGCGTCCCGCACCGTCTTCGCGAGGATCGATGCGGCGGAGATTTCTTCAACCAGCGCGTCGCCCGAGACAATCGCACGCGCCACACAGTTCAGCTGCGGGCAACGGTTGCCGTCCACCCACACCTCATCCGGCTGGACTGCCAGCCCCGCAACTGCCCGCTGCATCGCCAGCATCGTCGCGCCGAGAATGTTCAAGCGGTCAATCTCCGCCGGCGATGCTTCGGCAACGCACCACGCAAGCGCCTGTACGCGAATCTGCGCGGCAAGCAGCTCACGTTTCTTCGCGCTGAGTTTCTTGGAGTCGTTGAGCCCAGAAATCGGGCGCGCCGGATCCAGGATCACCGAAGCGGCCACGACGGCGCCACAGAGGGGGCCACGACCGGCTTCGTCGACACCGGCAACGTATCCATCCGGTCGCGGCGGCAGCCCCCTCATCGGGTGCGCCCAATCAACCCGAGAATCGCTTCCGCTGCACGGCTGGCGTTATCCTGCCGCAGGCTTACATGGAGATCCAGAAAGCGCTTCTGCAGCGCGGCTGCGCCGTCGGCATCGTCCAACCACTTGAGCACTGCATCGGCAAGCTTCTTAGGTTCGCAGTTCTCCTGCAGGTGTTCCGGCACCACAAACTCGCGACACAGGATGTTAGGCAAGCCGACGTAAGGCAAGTACATCATCCGTTTCACGATGCTGAAGGTCCAGCCGGCCATCTTGTAAGCGATCACCATCGGCCGCTTGAGAAAGGCCGCTTCCAGCGTTGCAGTGCCGCTCGCAAGCAAAACGACGTCCGCTGCGATCATCGCATCGTGGCTATGCCCGAACATCAGCGTCATCGGGAAATCAGGAGCAAGCGAAGCCTCGTGCATCGCACGCTCGAACATCGTGCGCGTATCGCGGGTTACAAGGGGAACGAGAAAACGCACATCCGGACGCGTCTCGTGGATCTTGACGGCCGCGCCGACAAAATCCGCCGCAAGGCGGCTCACTTCACCATTCCGGCTGCCTGGCATCACCGCAACAATTTTGGCGTCACGCGGGAGGCAAAGACGCTCCCGCACGCCAGCGCGATCCGGGTCAAGCGGAAACTCGTCTGCCAGCGGATGCCCGACAAAGGTCGCCGCCACGCCTGCGCGCTGATAAAGCTCAGGCTCGAATGGAAACAGGCAGAGTATATGGTCGGCGGATTTGCGGATCTTCTTCACGCGCCCGCCGCGCCACGCCCACACTGACGGGCTAACGTAATGGACAGTTGGAATGCGCATCGCCTTGACGCGTCGTTCCACCCCAAGATTGAAATCCGGCGCGTCGATCCCGATGAAAATTGCCGGCTGCTCTGCCTTGATGCGTGCCAGAAGATCGCGCCGGATCCCAAGCAGCTCCGGTACGCGACGCAGCGCATCGCCGATTCCGTTAACCGCAAGGCGCTCCGCCGGGAACCACGACTCCATGCCTTCGCGTTGCATGCCCGGCCCACCGATGCCGACAAAGCGGGCGTCCGGAATATGGCGCCGGATCGCCGCGATCAGGCGGCTGCCAAGCTGGTCGCCGGACGCCTCGCCGGCAACCATCGCAATACACGTGGTCATTAACGAACGATGCCGCGTCCGGCAACCGAGATAAAATCAAGCAGCGGCTGAAGCTCGGGCGTGGCAGCAGCCGCCTCGGCCAACTGTTGTCGAGCCTCGTCGAGCGTCAGCCCCGAACGATAGATCGTCTTGTAGGCGCGCTTGATCGCGGCAATCGCTTCTGCTGAATAACCGCGACGGCGAAGCCCTTCGCTATTGGTGCCATGCGTCGCAGCCGGGTTGCCCGACACCATTACGTAAGGGGGTAAATCCTGCAAAAGGATCGTGCCGCCGCCACACATGCTGTGCGCGCCAATACGGGCGAACTGGTGCACCGCCGTCATGCCGCCGAGGATGACCCAATCGCCAACTGTCACGTGTCCCGCCAGCGTCACGTTGTTGGCCATGATGGTCTTGTTGCCGACCTGGCAGTCATGCCCGATGTGAACCGACGCCATCACCCAGTTGTCGTCGCCAATCCGGGTGACGCCCGCATCCTGTACGGTACCGGTATTGAAATTGCAATACTCGCGAATCGTGTTCCGGTCACCGATTTCGAGCCGCGTTGGCTCGCCGCCGTACTTCTTGTCTTGGGGGATCTCCCCCAGAGAGCAGAACTGGAAGATCCGGTTATCGCGGCCGATGCGTGTATGCCCCGTGATGACCACATGTGACGCAATGCGGGTACCCGCCCCGATCTCGACATGCTCGCCAATAACGGAAAAGGGGCCGATCTCGACCCCTTCAGCGATGCAAGCGCCCGGATGAACGATTGCAGTCGGATGAATCATTTCAGCCTCTTGAAGAAGCACATCAGATCGGCCTCCGCGGCCGGCTGACCGTCTACCGTCGCAACCCCACGGTACTTCCAGAGGTCGCCCTTGTTCTTAACCAGGTGGACGTCGAACACCAGTTGGTCACCCGGCACAACCGGGCGCTTGAAGCGCACATTATCGATGCCGGCAAAATAGGCCACAGTATTGCAGTCCGGCTTCATGTCGCGCGACTTGTACGACAGGATCGCCGCCGCCTGCGCCATGGCTTCAATGACCAACACGCCCGGCATTACCGGGAAATGCGGAAAGTGCCCGGTAAAGAACGGTTCGTTGATCGTCACGTTCTTGATCGCCTTGATCGATTCGCCTGCCGTCATTTCGGTCACGCGGTCAATCAATAGGAACGGGTAACGATGCGGGAGGTACTCCATGACCTCGCCGATTTCCATGATGCTCAAGGCTTCCTCTCCAGATCTGCGATGCGTTTTTCTAGTTCGCGCAGCCTCGTCACCAATGCATCAAGGTGTCTGAAATGGGCCGCACTTTTCATCCATTCGTCATGCGGCATCGCCGGCATGGCGGAGGTGTAAATACCTGCTTGCTTGACTGATTTGCTGATCAGCGTGCGTGACGATACAACCGTGTCGCTCGCGACTTCGATATGTCCGTTGATGCCAGCTTGCCCACCAACCATCACGCGCGCACCCACAATGGTGCTACCCGCAACGCCCGAGCAGCCGGCCATCGCCGTGTGCTCGCCGATCTTCACGTTGTGGGCGATCTGGACCATGTTGTCCAGCTTCACGCCATTCCCGACAAAAGTGTCGTCAAGGGCGCCACGGTCAATGGTTGTGTTGGCTCCGACTTCCACATCGTCGCCAAGCACAGCGCGTCCGATCTGCGGAATCTTGACCCACGCCCCGTTGCGCTCGCGCGCATAGCCAAATCCGTCTGCGCCAATCACGGCGCCGGAATGAATGATGCAACGCTCACCGATCACCGTGTCGTGATAGAGCGTCACGTTCCCGTACAACAAGGATCCGGCACCGATTCGGGTTCCCGCCCCCACAGAGCAGCCCGGACCAATGATGACGTTCTCTCCGATCTCGCAGTTAACGCCGATATGCGCCAATGGCCCCACGCTAACCGACGCCGGGACTGCCGACTCAACGACCGCCGACGGATGAATGCCAGTCGCCGCTTGCGCCGACGGATTCAGTAACTGTGCGAGTCGGGCGAAATAAAGATAGGGCTGATCGGTAATGATGCGAGGCAGCTCGCTCGCCGACTCCGCAGCCGGCGGCAGAATCACCGCGGAGGCACCTGTCGTCGCGAGCACCTTGCGATACTTTGGGCTCGCCAGGAACGCAATCTCGCCCGCCTTCGCGGCTTCAAGACTGCCAACTTGACTCACGACCGTCGAGCCATCACCAACAACTCGGCCGCCGAGGCGGCCGACAATCTCGACGAGACTTGGCACTTCGGCTTACTTGGCGTTGAGCGCTTTGATGACCTTGTCGGTCAGATCAACACGCGGACTGATGTAGATCGCGTCCTGAAGGATCGCGTCGTACTTCTCCGTATCAGCAATCTCCCGGATCGTACGGTTCGCGCGTTCCAGTACACTGGCCAACTCTTCGTTGCGTCTCTGGTTCAGATCCTCGCGGAATTCCCGCTGCCGGCGCTGAAACTCACGATTCAAGTCGGCAAACTCGCGCTCCTTCGTCTTGCGATCACTCTCCGACATCGTCACCGCATTTTTCTCCAGGTTTTCCTGCATACCCTGAAGCTGCTTGGTGAGCTTCTGCAGGTCCTGGTCACGCTTCTCGAATTCCTTCTCAAGCTTCTTCTGAGCGACAACCGCCGGCGCAGACTCCCGCAGAACTCGATCAGAATTCACGAATCCGATCTTGCTCTGAGCCATGGCGCTCGCTGACAGGCCCAAGGCCACTGCGACAGCCAGAACTGCACGAGTCTTTCTCACAACCGTCTCCTTCAGCATCAGAAAATGTTGCCCAACTGGAACTGGAAGCGTTGCGTCCGGTCGCCTTCCTGCTTGTTCAACGGCTGACCGAAACTGAACTTCAGCGGCCCGATCGGTGAAACCCACGCCAGACCCAGACCGGCACTATACCGGATATCCGCATACTGAACTTTCTGGTCCGCACCCCAGACCTGACCACCATCGACGAACAAGCCCAGCCTGAAACTCTTGTCGATGTTGGTCATTGGCAGCGGGAAGAAGTACTCCGCACCATAGGTAAGCAGTTGCGTACCGCCGAGCGCATTCCCGCTTCCGGACCGGGGCCCGAGCGAGTTGTCATCATAGGCGCGAACAGAACCGATACCACCCGCGTAGTAGTTCTTGTAGAACGGAACAGGCAAGCCACCATACCCGGCCGCATACGACGCGTTGCCGTGGAACTGCAGCGTTGCGTCCTTGAAAAACAAGGGGATGAAATACTGAGCCTGGTAGTTGACGCGGTAATAACGCTGCTCGGCGGGCGGCACCGCCACTTCGCCCTGAAGTCGCTGATAAAAGCCGGACACTGGCGTTAGGTAACTATCCCGCGAGTCGTAAGACCAGGATGCCGTCAGCAAAAATGTATTCGTCAGTTCGCCGAATTTGTTAACAAAATCGATGTACTGCACATCACTCGCGCTCGATACCGTGGTCCGAGTCGAGTCGAAAGAAGCGCCGAAATAGACCGCATCGTCCTCGGCAATCGGATAACCAAAGGTCATGCCGAGGCCAGAAGATTGCGTCTTGTAATACGCGACGTTTGTCGTCGCCGAGGGGTTGTAATTGCGGTGATAGAGGTTATAGCCGACGCTTACACCCTCTGGCGTAAAGTACGGATTGGTGTAGGACAGCACCAAGGTCCGGTTCGACTTGCCTGTATTAAGGTTCAGTGACAGCGCGTTGCCTGTACCAAACAGGTTGTTCTGGGACAGCGAGCCTTGCAGCACCAGTTTGTCGGTGGTCGAGTAACCTGCGCCGACCAAGAAGTTACCGGTGGCACGTTCCTTGACGACTACGTTCAGATCAACCTGGTCACTGGTGCCTGCGACCGGTTGCGTCTCGAGATTCGTTTCCTCGTAGAAGCCGGTTCGATCAAGGCGCGCCTTCGAACGTTTGATCTTTGTGCCGTCGTACCAAGCGTTTTCGAACTGCCGCAACTCACGCCGGATCACCACGTCCCGCGTGCGCGTATTGCCGGAAATGTTCACCCGCCGAATGTAAACGCGCTTCCCCGGATCAACAAAGATCGTGAATGCGACCTCCCGCTTCTCCTTGTCCAGTTCAGGTGCCGCGTTTACGTTCGCAAACGCGTAGCCCTCATTAGCTAGGCGCTCAGTGATGGAGCGGGTTGTTTCGGTGAGTTGGTCGCGGGAGAAGATGTCTCCTGGGCGGAGCGCGACCAAGGCCTTCGCCTCAGCATCGGTGATGATCAGGTCCCCCGCCAACTTCACCGCAGAAACCTTGTATTGCTCACCCTCTGCCAGCGCAATCGCGATGTATACATCCTGCTTGTCAGGTGTAATCGAAACTTGGGAGCTCTCGACAGCAAAATCGAGATAACCGCGATTCAAGTAATAGCTTCGCAAGCTCTCCAGATCACCCTGCAACTTCGGCTTGGCATACTCGTGCCCCTTGGACAACCAATTGACGGGAGGAAACCAATGCTTCGGGCGCGCTGAAATCTGACCCTTCAGATCGGACTCCGAGAAGACCTTGTTTCCAGTGATGCTCACCTGCTTGATTGCAGCAATCTCACCTTCGACGATCTTGAATTTCAACGCGACTCGGTTGCGCTCAAGCGGTGTTATGTCGGTAATGATCGTCGCACCGTAGTAACTACGGTTCAGGTATTGCCGCTTCAGCTCCTGCTCGGCGCGATCAAGCAACGCGCGATCGAGAATGCGCGACTCAATGATCCCCGCGTCGCGCAACCCTTTTCTGAGGTTGTCGCTATCAAAGGCGCTATTACCCTCGAACTCGATCGAACCAATTGCAGGACGCTCGTCGACAACAACAACGAGAACGTTGCTGTCGACCTCAAGCCGGACATCCTTGAAGAAACCGGTCGCGTAAAGCGCACGAATCGCTTGCGCAGCGCGCTCTTCGCTGAGTTTCTCCCCGACCTTGACCGGTAGATAATTGAAAACGGTGCCTGCTTCAGTACGCTGCAAACCCTCGACCCGGATGTCCTTGACGACGAAAGGCTCGAAGGCAGATACAGTATTTGCAGCAAAAAGGGACAGCAGCAGCCCCGGGATCAACTTGAGTCGCATTGGGAGAGTCAGGACAACAACCGGGTGATGTCGTTGAAAAAAGCGAAGGCCATCAGGCTTGCCAGCAGCGTGAAACCGATCTGCTGGCCGATCTCCATGACTTTCTGTGAGACAGGGCGCCGCATCAGGATCTCGGCCAGATAATACATGATGTGTCCGCCGTCCAGCAGCGGGATCGGTAACAGATTAAGAACGGCGATGCTGATGCTGATAAGCGCCAGAAAACGGACGTAGGCGTCAGCACCGATGCGCGCCGACTGCCCGGCGTAGTCGGCGATCGTTACCGGGCCACTGATGTTCTTCAAGGAGACGTGCCCCGTTACCATCCGACCGAGCATCTTCAGCGAGAAACCAGCCATTTCCCAGGTCTGACGCACCGCACGACCGAAGGCCTCAACGGGGCCATAGCGAAGCTCTACCAGTAGGCGCTCGCGCCAAGCGCCGTCAGACTGCACTGCAACGCCAATTCGCCCGATCGACTTTCCATGCTCTTCGTGTGCCTCGGGCACGACACGCATCTGCGCGCGTTGCTCGCCACGGCGTACCTCCACCGACAGCGCCCGCCCCGGCGAAGCGCTTACCTCACGAACGAGATCTTCCCAATTCGAGAGCACTCGACCATCGATCTTCTCAATCCTGTCCCCTGCCCTTAATCCCGCTTTCGCTGCCGGCCCGTTGTCCGCGACGCTACCAATGATCGGCGGCACTGCAGGGCGAAACGGCAACAGGCCGAGATCCTTAAGCGGGTCAGCTCGCTCCAGATCGTCACCCAAGCCGTTCGTCTCCAGCAGCGCAATCCGCTCGCCGCCCGCCGAGCGAAGCTTGAGTTCGACAGAATGGTCATCAACAAGATGCCGCAACAATGCCCACCGCACATCGGTCCATGAACGCGTGAGCCTGTCGCCGACAGCAAGCACTTCATCGCCGGCACGCACCCCCGCGCGCCCCGCAGCACTCTCAATCGACGGCTGAGCAACGATGGGTCGCAGCTCGGAGACGCCGTGCATGAACCCAACCCAGTAGATGAGTACCGCTAGCAGCAGATTCGCCAACGGGCCGGCGGCCACGATCGCGAGACGCCGCCAGACCGATTTGCAGTTAAAGGCAAGCGCCAGTTCGCTTTCAGGAACCGGTGCTTCGCGCTCATCGAGCATTCGGACGTAGCCGCCCAAAGGAACGGCACACAGCACCCACTCGGTGTCACCTGGGCGCCTCTGATGGCGAAGCAAGACACGGCCAAAGCCCAAGGAGAAGCGCAGGACTTTCACGCCACACAGGCGCGCGACGATGAAATGGCCAAACTCGTGAACAGTGACCAGAACACCGATCGCCAGGACGAAAGCCCCGATGTACCAGAGAATGCTCACATGCAGCTCCGCGAACGGTTGGCGACAAACGCCTGAGCGACCTCACGCGCCGCAGCGTCAGCCGCGAGCACGTGCTCAAGCGATTCCTGAGCCCCGGTGTCGCAGGAGTCAAGGACCGCCGCCACCGTCGTAGCAATATCCAGAAACGGAATCTTCCGATCCAGAAAGGCAGCCACAGCCACTTCGTTTGCGGCATTAAGCACGGTTGGCGCGAGGCCGTCTGCGCTGAGCGCCGCATAAGCAAGACCAAGGCACGGAAAACGTGTCAGATCCGGCTTTTCGAAGGTCAATCCCATCACGGACGCAAGATCAAGCGGTTCAACGCCAGACGCAATCCGGTCCGGATAAGCCAACGCATGCGCGATTGGCGTACGCATATCCGGATTGCCAAGCTGCGCCAGCACCGAACCGTCCGCATACTGGACCATTGAGTGAATGACACTCTGCGGATGAATCACTACATCGATTCGATCGCCACCCACACCAAAAAGCCACCGCGCCTCGATGACCTCAAGGCCCTTATTCATCATGGTGGCCGAGTCGACCGAAATTTTGCGCCCCATGACCCAGTTTGGGTGCGCAACCGCCTGATCGGGCGTGACTGATTTAAGTTGCTCGGCAGACCACGTGCGAAACGGTCCACCAGACGCTGTCAGCAAAAGTTTCGCGACGCCGGAATTCGGCAGGCCGTACCCAAAGCCGGCCGGTAAGGACTGAAAGACCGCGTTGTGCTCGCTATCAATCGGCAACACGGTTGCACCCGCACGTCTCGCCTCATCCATGAAGATGCGGCCAGACATCACTAGCGCTTCTTTATTGGCAAGCAAAACGCGTTTGCCGGCTCGGACGGCCGACAAGGTAGGCGCCAGGCCGGCAGCGCCAACAATGGCGGCCATGACGGTGCTGACATCACGATGCGCTGCCACTTCACACAAGCCAGACTCACCAACCAGGATATCGCATTGAATCTGCCGCTCGGCCAGCATCGACTGAAGCGTCTCTCGCGCCGCGAGATCGGGCACTACGGCACACTGAGGGCGAAACACCGCGATCTGATCTGCAAGCCTATCGAGCTGCCGGAATGCAGTGAGCGCAAAGACTCGGTAACGATCTGGATGGCGAGCAACGACATCAAGCGTGCTCGTACCAATCGACCCGGTCGCACCAAGGATGGTCAGCGTTTGCATCATTGGCTTGCGAGTCTCCAGACCAGCACCCACAGCGCCACGAGCGGAAGCGTCGACGTGAGGCTGTCGATGCGGTCAAGCACGCCACCATGCCCCGGAAGCAGCGCTGACGAATCCTTGATCCCCGCTTGTCGTTTGAGCAGCGACTCAAACAGGTCACCGATGACACTCAGCGCGGACAACACAAGCAGAAGCATAACCGTAACCGGCCACCCCAAGCGCTGAGGAACCATCGGCATCCAGATGGAGAACACCACGACACCGTAGATCAGAACGCCTAACAGCCCAGCGTAGACGCCCTCCCAGCTCTTGCCGGGCGAAATCTCGGGCGCCAACTTGCGACGACCAAACGCGCGACCGCCGAAATATGCGGCAATGTCGGCGACCCAGACAACCGCCATCACAGCCAGCATCATCCAGACGTTTGCCTCGCGCAGACGCGCGAACGCCACCGCGGCCGGTAGCAGCACCACGAGCCCCAACAGCAATGGAAGTACGGCCCCTTCAGCAATGAGCCAGCGCTGCTTGAGCCAGGGCGGCGCAAGTAGCATCCAGAACAGGGCGGAGAGCGCAAACAACGCCGTATCGATCGCCGGCGAGCCTATCGCCGCAAACGCCACAACTGCGGCGGCAACGATCAGGCCATACCCCCAGCGCACGGCAGAAGGCAGCCGAAACAGCCCCGCCCACTCCCAAGCGGCGGCGAGGCCGAGCAAGCCACAAGCGCCCCACCATCCCGAGGTCGGCAACAGGAATACAGCGGCAAGCAGCCCCGCCAACATCAACAGGGCCGTAACAACACGTTCGCGCAGCATTGCTTACTCCGTCGCGCTTGGCGTCTGTTCTAGCACTTGCTCACTAGTACGACCGAAGCGCCGTTCGCGCTGCCGATAGGAGTCAAGCGCAAGGTCAAACGCTGCCGCATCGAACTCAGGCCAGAGGGTTTCCGTGAAATAGAACTCGGTGTAAGCCAACTGCCAGAGGAGGAAATTGCTGATTCGCTCCTCGCCGCCCGTCCGAATGAAAAGGTCGGGCTCAGGCGCATCAGAAAGCGCCAGGAAAGGCGCCAGATCTTCTTCCTGAAAACCCGAACGTTTCTCAGGATGCGCCGCAAGCATGGATTCAATCGCGTTGAGGATGTCCCATCGACCGCCGTAGTTAGCGGCAATCGTTAGAGTAAGGCCGGTATTTTCAAAAGTCAGCGATTCCGCATTGGTAATCATCTGCCGGATCTGATCATCAAACCGGCTCAGATCACCAACAACCCGGAACTTGATGTTGTTGCGATGAAGCTTCGCGATTTCCTGCTGCAACGCTTTCAGGAACAGGTTCATCAGAAAACTGACTTCATCCGCTGGACGACGCCAGTTCTCTGAACTGAAAGCGAAAAGCGTCAGGTGACGAACGCCGCGATCGATACAGGCGGACACAATCTGGCGAACGGTCTCGAGACCGCGCTTGTGGCCCGCGACGCGCGGCATCAGGCGCTTGCGCGCCCAACGCCCGTTACCGTCCATGATGATCGCGACGTGCAGTGGGACCGTGTTTACGGCGGGCACGTCGCGGGTACTGCTGAAAAATCGGCTGAGCGCCATGATAGGAGGGGACTCCGCCTAGAGGTTGGCGGGTCCTCAGACCTGCATCAGGTCTTTTTCTTTCTCGGCGAGCAGCTTGTCGACTTCCGCCACGTAGCGGTCAGTCAGTTTCTGAATGTCTTCCTCGGCCCGACGCTCGTCGTCTTCCGAGATTTCCTTCGCCTTGACCGCATCCTTGAGGTGGTTGTTCGCATCACGGCGAAGGTTACGCACGGCCACGCGCGCATTCTCCGCTTCGCCACGAACCACCTTGATCAGGTCCTTACGACGCTCTTCAGTCAATGCGGGCATCGGAACGCGGATGGTATCGCCCATCGCGGAGGGATTGAGGCCGAGATCCGAGTCGCGGATCGCCTTCTCGACCTTCGCCAGCATGGTCTTCTCCCACGGCTGCACACCAATCGTGCGAGCGTCGAGAAGGTTGATGTTGGCGACCTGATTAACCGGCACCATGGAGCCGTAGTAATCCACTTGCACGTGATCGAGCAGACCCGCATGGGCACGCCCGGTACGCACTTTGCCGAGGTCGTTCTTCAACGCCTCGACAGACTTCTGCATCTTCTGCTCGGTATTCTTCTTCAGATCGGCAATCATGTTTTGAGTCCTTGTTTCAGATATGCACCAAAGTGCCTTCGTCTTCGCCCATCACGACACGCTTGAGCGCGCCGGTCGCGAAGATGCTGAAAACCTTGATCGGCAACTTCTGGTCGCGACACAACGCAAAAGCAGTTGCATCGAGCACCTGAAGATTGCGGGCGATCGCCTCGTCAAAACTGATCTTTGCGTAGCGCGTGGCTGACGGATCCTTCTTCGGATCGGCGGTATAGATACCATCGACCTTGGTCGCCTTCAGCACGATCTCCGCACCGATTTCAGCGCCGCGCAATGCGGCTGCCGTATCCGTTGTAAAGAACGGGTTGCCGGTGCCGGCAGCAAAAATCACAACCTTGCCATCTTCCAGGTAGCGAATCGCCTTACCCCGGATATAGGGCTCGACAACGGCTTCCATATTCAGTGCGGATTGAACGCGCGCAACGACGCCCACATGCTTCATAGCATCGGCAAGCGCCATGGCGTTCATGACGGTTGCCAACATACCCATGTAGTCGGCCGTTGCGCGGTCCATGCCGCTTGCAGCGCCGGCCATGCCGCGGAAGATGTTTCCCCCGCCGATGACCACGCCAACTTCCACCCCAAGGCTCACCACCTCCGCTACTTCCTGGACGATCCGGGACACGACATCGCGATTGATACCGAAGGCATCATCGCCCATCAGAGCTTCACCGGAAAGTTTGAGCAGAATGCGGCGGTAGGCGGGAGCGGTCATGGGTTAGTCCTCAGCGTTGTGCGGCGGCGGCAGCGGCTTGAGCCGCAACTTCTGCTGCGAAGTCGGTCGTCTTCTTCTCGATGCCTTCGCCAACGATGAACAGCGTGAAGCTGTGAACCGTTGCGCCCTTGGCCTTGAGCAGTTGCTCAACCGTCTGCTTGCCGTCCTCGGCCTTGACGAAGACCTGACCATACAGCGTCACGTCCTTGAGGAACTTCTGCACGGTACCTTCGGCGATCTTTTCCAGCATCGCTTCCGGCTTGCCGGCTTCCTTGGCCTTCTCGATGGCAACGCGACGCTCGGTTTCAATCAACTCGGCCGAAACGCCGGACGCATCCAGCGACTTGGGCTTGTTGGCAGCGATGTGCATCGCCAGATCCTTGGCCAGCGCCTCGTCACCACCCTCGACGTCGATCAGCACGCCGATCTTCGAGCCGCCGTGGATGTACTGAGCAACCTTGCCCTTGGCCTCGACGCGCACAAAGCGGCGGATCGACATGTTCTCGCCGATCTTGCCCACCAGTGCAGTGCGAACCGAATCCACCGTACCTTCGCCGAGCGGCAGCGCCGACAGCGCGGCCACGTCGACCGGTGCCTTGCTGGCAACCAGTTCAGCGCAGTCGCGTGCGAGCTTCAGGAAGTCGTCGTTTTTCGCGACAAAGTCGGTTTCGCTGTTGATCTCGACGATCGAAGCGAGCTTGCCGTCGGCCGAAATAAACGTGGAAACCACGCCCTCAGCAGCGACGCGCGCGGCGGCCTTGGTCGCCTTGCTGCCTAGCTTGACGCGCAGAATCTCCTCAGCCTTGGCCATATCGCCAGCAGCTTCGGTGAGCGCCTTCTTGCATTCCATCATCGGAGCATCGGTCTTCTCGCGAAGCTCCTTAACCATGCCTGCGGTGATTTCCGCCATGCTGACTCCTTAAATTCAGTTAATGCAGTGGATCAATCCGAAGCGGCTTAGGCCTGCTCTTCGGTGCCTTCGTCCACTTCAACGAATTCGTCTGCTTCACCAGCGGCGACGATCTCGTTGATCACCTGGCTACGGCCTTCCAGCACGGCGTCAGCGACACCGCGGGCGTACAGGCGGATCGCGCGGCTCGAGTCATCGTTACCCGGGATCACGTAATCGACACCTTCCGGCGAGTGGTTGGTATCGACCACGGCCACAACTGGGATACCGAGCTTTTTCGCTTCGGTGATCGCGATCTTGTGATAGCCGACGTCGATGACAAACAGTGCATCGGGCAGACCGCTCATTTCCTTGATGCCGCCGATCGACTTCTGCAGCTTCTCGAGCTCGCGCGTCGCCATCAGCGCTTCCTTCTTCGAGAGCTTTTCGATCGAGCCATCCTCAACCATCTGCTCCATTTCCTTCAGACGCTTGATCGACTGCTTGACCGTCTTGAAGTTGGTCAGCATGCCGCCGAGCCAGCGCTCGTCAACGAAAGGCATACCAGCGCGCTGAGCTTCTTCAGCGAGGATCTCGCGAGCCTGACGCTTGGTGCCAACAAAAAGGATGGTGCCGCGGTTGGCTGCCAGCTTGCGCGTGAAAGCCATCGCTTCCTGGTACTTGGCCAGGGTCTTTTCGAGGTTGATGATATGAATCTTGTTGCGATGGCCGAAAATGAACGGGGCCATCTTGGGGTTCCAGAAACGGGTCTGGTGGCCGAAGTGAACACCGGCTTCCAGCATCTGGCGCATAGTCACGGACATGTTGATTCTCCGATCTAAGGGTTAGCCTCCGTCCCTGGTGGCCGCGCAGAGATCGCGACCTCAGCCCGCTTGTGCGGGACCCTTGCAACAGGGACGTGCGTAGTTCGCTATACCCCCCATGGGTATAGCCAAGCCCGCGATTGTAGCAGGTCAGGCGAGGTTCTCTCAAGCCAGGCAAGCGCGAACAGGCCGGCCATGTGGCCGACACCCGCGAAAGCAGCTAACCTTTCAGTTTATTTTGCTGCTGTCACAACAACAATGAGCGTCACCATCAAAACCCCCGCGGAAATCGAATCGATGCGCATTGCCGGCCGCCTCGCGTCCGAAGTGCTGGATTTCATCACCCCGCATGTACAGCCAGGCGTAACAACTGAAACGCTCGACCGGCTGTGCCATGACTACATGGTGAATGTGCAGGGAACGATCCCCGCGCCGCTCAATTACGCGCCACCCGGCTACACGCCCTACCCCAAGTCAATCTGCACATCGATCAACCATCAGGTTTGTCACGGCATTCCCGCCAACAAGGCGCTCAAGCGTGGCGACATCGTCAATCTGGACATCACCGTCATCAAGGACGGCTTCCACGGCGACACCAGCCGGATGTTCATCGTCGGCGGCGAGGCCAGCATTCTTGCCAAGCGCCTCTGCCACATCACATACGAATGCATGTGGCTGGGCATTGCGCAGGTTCGCCCCGGCGCGCACCTTGGCGACATAGGCCACGCGATCCAGCGCCACGCGGAAGGCGCCGGGTTTTCGGTGGTGCGCGAATTCTGCGGCCATGGGATTGGTCGGAACTTCCACGAAGAGCCGCAGGTGGTGCACTACGGCCGCCCCGGCGCCGGCCTCGAACTCAAGCCGGGCATGATCTTCACGATCGAACCGATGATCAATGCGGGCAAAGCTGCAATTTCAGAACTACCGGACGGCTGGACGATCGTAACGAAAGATCGCAGCCTCTCGGCTCAGTGGGAACACACCGTTGTGGTGACCGACACCGGCGTAGAAGTACTCACCCGTTCCGCAGGTACGCCGGCCATCCCGGACATCGTCGCCAAGCAATTCGCTGTCTGATCCGATGAGCAACCCTGCCGGCAGCGACGACCTGCGGCGCGTCGCGGAGCACTTGCGCAAGCGGGTTGCCGATGGTCGCGCGCAACTCAAGGCGGCCTTTGACGCAAAACCGGAACCCGCCAAGCTCCTCCACGAACACGCGCTGCTGGTCGATGGCGTACTGCGCGACCTCTGGGCAGCCGCGGGATTGCCTTCGAATACGGCATTGGTCGCGGTGGGTGGCTACGGCCGCGGCCAGTTGTATCCGCATTCAGATGTAGACATCCTGATCCTGCTCGGCGAGGAACCTGAGCGAGAGACGCGCCAACGTATCGAGCAACTCGTCGGCGTGTTCTGGGATATCGGACTAGAGGTCGGCCATAGCGTCCGAACGATCGACGAATGCCTGGAGGAGTCGGGCCGCGACGTAACCGTCCAGACAAACCTGCTTGAGGCACGCTGGCTGTCGGGCGACGAAGCCCTAGTTTCGACGCTACTGGCCCGACATAGCGAGGCCCTTCACCTACCAAGCTTCTTCATTGCCAAGCGCGCTGAACAAGAACAGCGCTACAACCGATTCAACGACACACCCTATTCACTTGAGCCGAATTGCAAGGAGAGCCCAGGCGGCTTGCGTGACATTCAGACTCTCGTGTGGATCTCGCTCGCATCCGGGCTGGGTTCAAGCTGGGAAGCACTTGCCGAGCAAGGGCTCGTGACTGCGGAAGAATGCGCAGAACTGAACAAGTCAGAACGCTTTCTGCAGAACTTGCGAATCCGCCTGCATCACCTCACCCGCCGGCGTGAAGACCGCATCCTCTTTGACCACCAGGAAGCGCTCGCACGCGCACTGACCATCTCGGCAACAACCACGCGACGCGCTTCAGAAGTGATGATGCAGCGCTACTATCTGGTCGCAAAGAAGGTTACCCAGCTCAACGCGCTGCTGCTGCAGAACCTCGCCAGTCGCATCCTGCCGAGTGGCCTCGACGCTCCAACGCCGATTGATGCGCGTTTCTGCAAGCGTCAGAACCTGCTCGACGTGCTGGACGACAAGCTGTTCATCAACGAACCGTCAGCGATTCTTGACGCCTTCCTTCTGCTCGAACAGCACGACGAACTCAAAGGGATGACGGCGCGTACGCTACGCGCGCTTTGGCAAAGCCGCGGACGGGTGGATGCTGTCTTTCGCCGAAATCCGGAAAACCGTCGGCGTTTCCTTGCGCTGTTCCAGCAACCGCAAGGCATCACGCATGTTTTCCGGTGGTTGAACCAGTACGGCATCCTCGGTCGCTACATCCCGGCCTTCGGTCAGATCGTCGGGCAGATGCAGCATGACCTCTTTCATGTGTACACGGTCGATCAGCACATCCTTCAGGTGATGCGAAACGTCCGCCGCATGACGATGGATGAGCACGCGCACGAGTACCCGCTTTGCACGCGACTGATCAGCGCCTTCGACCGAACTTGGCTGCTCTACATCGCTGCACTGTTTCATGACATTGCCAAAGGCCGCGGCGGTGACCATTCGAAGCTCGGCATGAGTGACGCGCGCCAGTTCTGCGAGGACCACGGCATCTCGGCCGAAGACACCGATCTCGTCGAGTGGCTGGTCGGTGAGCATCTGACGATGTCGCAGATCGCACAGAAGAGCGACTTGTCCGACCCAGACGTGATCAGGGGGTTTGCCGCGCTAGTGAAGGACGAGCGACGCCTCACCGCCCTGTACCTGCTCACCCATGCGGACATTCGCGGAACCAGCCCGAAGGTTTGGAACGGCTGGAAGGCCAAGCTACTGGAAGACCTGTTCCTCACCACCCAACGTCTGTTGCGCGGTGATACGCCTGTACAGGCCAAGGGCTTGGCGGAACGCCAGGACGAAGCGCGCGCGCGACTGCGCTTCTATGGCCTTGTCGAGGGGGTTGAGCGCCCGCTTTGGGAAGAGCTCGACACCGTCTATTTCATGCGCCACGACATCGACGAGATCGTCTGGCACACCCGCATGCTCTACTACCGCCCGGCCAGTGGCGAAGCCGTCGTCAAGGCGCGTCCGAGCCAGGTTGAGCAAGGCCTGCAGGTGATGGTCTACGCGCCGGATTCGCAGGATCTGTTCATGCGCCTGTGCGGCTTCTTCAGCCGTCAGGGCTTAAGCATCCTGGACGCCAAGATCCACACCACGCGGCACAACTACGCGCTGGACAGCTTCGTGCTGATGGACCCGAGCGGCGACGAAAACTACCGCGACATCGTGCCGCTGATCGAGCACGACCTGACGCAACGCCTGCGCACACAGGCGCCGATCGACAAACCGGGCTCGGGGCGCCTTTCGCGTCAGGTGCGCCATTTTCCGATCACACCGGAAGTGGCGATCAGGCCGGACGAGCGCGGCCAGCACTACATCCTGGCCGTTGCAGCAGCGGATCGACCTGGACTGCTGTTCGACATCGCCAGCGTACTGGCGGAATGCCGCGTCAATCTCCATACCGCGAAGATCGCCACACTCGGCGAGCGCGCAGAAGACACCTTCCTGATTTCCGGCCCGGACCTTGGGGCTACCAGCGCGGTCGTTCGCCTGGAAGGCGCGCTGCTGGCACGACTACAACCCTGACGCGACGGCGCGGCGACTATGACTCAGTCGTCGCGCGTCGCGTCCAACCCAGGGAACAGGATGTCGGTGAAGCCAAAGCGGCGGAAATCCTGCACCCGCATCGGATACAAGACGCCATCAAGGTGGTCGCATTCGTGCTGCACCACACGCGCATGGAATCCGCTCGCTTCACGTTCGATCGGCTCACCCGAGACACCGAAACCGCTGTAGCGCAAACGCGAATAGCGGGGCACGACGCCTCGGAAGCCGGGCACAGACAGACAGCCCTCCCAGCCCTCCTCCATCTCGTCGCCGAGAAAAGTGATGACGGGGTTGCACAGGATCGTCAGCGGCACCGGCTCGACATCCGGATAGCGAGGATTACGCTCAACACCGAAAATGACAACGCGAAGATCGACGCCGATCTGTGGCGCGGCAAGCCCGGCACCGCTCAGATGCCGCATCGTGTCGAACATGTCCTCGACCAAGCCGTGCAGCTCGGGCGTATCGAAACGTTCGACGGGTTGGGCCACACGCAGCAGGCGCGCGTCGCCCATTCGCAAGACTTCGCGGATCACGGCGCCGACCTCAGCCGCAGATGCGGTCGATTACATGCCGCACACGCCCCATTGCGGCCTGCGCAGTCTGCTCGATCTTCTCGAAGCGGATCTCGTGCTCGCTGTCGGCGCGCCCGGCCGCCCAGTTGACCACGACGTTCAGCGCCGCATACGGAAGATCCAGTTCGCGTGCCAGAGCGGCTTCCGGCATACCAGTCATGCCAACCACATCTGCGCCGTCGCGTGCAAGACGTTCGATTTCGGCGGCCGTTTCGAGGCGCGGCCCCTGCGTGGCGGCGTACACGGCACCATCGACGACGGTTTCGCCAGCCTCAACAGCTGCGGCGAGGATGCGTCGCCGCAGCACGGAGTCGTACGGCTCCGTGAAATCCACATGCACCACGGGGCCATCCACGCCATCGAAGAAGGTGCCGCGGCGGCTGTGTGTGTAGTCGATGATCTGATGCGGCACCACCAGCACGCCGGGCCCGAGATCGGCACGGATGCCGCCAACGGAAGCCACCGACAGCACACCGGTCGCGCCGGCCTTGTGCAAGGCCCACATGTTGGCGCGGTAGTTGACCATGTGCGGCGGAATCGTATGGCCGTAACCATGACGCGCTAAAAACACCACATTCATACTGCAGACTCGGCCGAACAGCAGCACACCGGACGGCTCACCGTAAGGGGTGCGCACCACCTCGCGACGTTCTATGTTGAGGTTGGCGAGCTGGGTAAGACCACTACCGCCGATGATCGCGAGCATGGATTTGGCTTTCCGGTAAATTCTGGACAGCCGAAAATGTTAGCACGCAGCATTCCGGAATTTCGCTGCACCGCGACATGCCCGTGCTAGAATCCTGCCCTTTTTCAAAGACTTGGCAAAAATCAATGAGCCGCGCAATCCGTAACATCGCCATCATCGCTCACGTCGACCACGGCAAAACCACGCTGGTCGACCAACTGCTGCGCCAATCCGGCACCTTCCGTGAGAACCAGCAGGTCGCAGAACGCGTGATGGACTCCAACGATCTGGAAAAGGAGCGCGGCATCACGATTCTTGCCAAGAACTGCGCAATCCAGTACGGCGAGACACACATCAACATCGTCGACACCCCGGGACACGCCGACTTCGGTGGCGAAGTTGAGCGCGTGCTGTCGATGGTCGACGGCGTGCTGCTGCTGGTCGACGCGGTCGAAGGCCCGATGCCGCAGACCCGCTTCGTGACGCGCAAGGCGCTCGCGATGGGCCTCAAGCCGATCGTCGTGATCAACAAGATCGACCGCCCGGGCTCGCGTCCGGACTGGGTGATCAACCACACCTTCGACCTGTTCGACAAACTCGGCGCAACCGAAGAGCAGCTCGACTTCCCGGTCGTCTACGCCTCGGCACTGAACGGCTACGCGATGCTCGAGGCGGACAAGCCGGGCGCCGACATGACCGCGCTGTACGAAGCGATCCTCAAGCATGTGCCGCAACCGGAAGTGGATTCCGACGCGCCGCTGCAGCTGCAGATCTGCTCGCTGGATTACTCGACTTACGTCGGCCAGCTCGGCATCGGTCGCATACGCGCCGGCCGCATCCGCCCGAACCAGGAAGTCGTCGTGATGTACGGCGACGAGAACCGCGGCAAGGCCAAGGTCGGCCAGGTGCTGACCTTCAAGGGTCTGGAACGCAGCCAGGCGGAGTCCGCCGAAGCCGGCGACATCGTGCTGGTTTCCGGTATCGATCAGGTGAACATCGGCGTCACGATCTGCGATCCGGAGAAGCCCGAGGGCATGAAACCGATCGCCGTGGATGAGCCGACGCTGACGATGAACTTCATGGTGAACTCCTCGCCGCTCGCCGGCCGCGAAGGCAAGTTCGTCACCAGTCGCCAGATCCGCGAGCGCCTTGAGAAGGAACTGCTGAAGAACGTCGCGCTGCGCGTGAACTACACCGGCGACTCCGACGTGTTCGAAGTCTCGGGTCGCGGCGAACTGCACCTGACCATCCTGCTCGAAAACATGCGCCGTGAAGGCTACGAGCTGGCGGTTGGCCGTCCGCGCGTGGTGTTCAAGGAAATCAACGGCGAAAAGTGTGAGCCGTACGAGATGCTGACGGTGGACGTCGAAGAGAACCACCAGGGCGGGGTCATGGAAGAGTTGGGCCGCCGCCGTGGCGAGCTGCAGGACATGCAGCCGGACGGTAAGGGTCGTGTGCGCCTCGAATACCGCATTCCCGCGCGTGGCCTGATCGGCTTCCAGGGCGAGTTCCTGACGATGACGCGCGGCACCGGCCTCGCCAGCCACGTGTTCGACGACTACGGCCCGATGGCCGGCGTAATGGCCGAGCGCCGCAACGGCGTCCTGATCTCGCAGAACGATGGCGAAGCCGTTGCCTACGCGCTGTGGAACCTGCAAGACCGCGGCCGCATGTTCGTCAGCCCGGGTGAAGCGCTGTACGAAGGCATGATCATCGGCATCCATACCCGCGACAACGATCTGGTCGTGAACCCGATCAAGGGCAAGCAGCTGACCAACGTTCGCGCTTCGGGTACCGATGAAGCGGTCCGCCTGACGCCGCCGATCTCGCTGACGCTGGAATCGGCGATCGAGTTCATCGCTGATGATGAGATCGTCGAAATAACACCGAAGTCGATCCGCCTGCGCAAGCGGCATCTGAAGGAAACCGATCGCAAGCGGGCCGCGAAAAACGACGCAGTCTGATTGAGCGCGGCTTAGCCCGCACTCAGCAAAAAGGGCAGCCCGATGGCTGCCCTTTTTCATTCCGATTCGAAAGAGGCGACTCGCCCTCGCCGCCTGCTCACCGCATTTCAGCTGTGCCCGAAACGCTCAGCCAGGAAATTCTTGAAGTCGGCGCCGATTTCCGGATGACGCATGCCCAGCTCCACCGTGGCTTTCAGGTAGCCCAACTTGTCGCCGCAGTCGTAGCGGGTTGCATCGAAGCGATATGCGAGTACCGATTCTTCGCGCAGCAAAGCAGAGATCGCATCGGTCAGCTGCAGTTCGCCGTGCGTACCGGGTTTCAGATTGCGCAGATGCTCGAAGATCTGCGGCGTCAGGATGTAGCGGCCGACCACCGCAAGGTTCGAAGGCGCCTCCTCCGGCTTCGGTTTCTCAACGATCCCGGAAATGCGGCGTAGATCGCCCGACTCCTTCTCGGTACTCACAACACCATACGAGCCGGTCGCCTCGCGCGGCACTTCCATCACGCCCAGCACCGAGCAGCGGTTGTAGTTGAACACGTCCGCCATCTGCTTGGTGACCGAGGTCGTGCCATCGAGCAGATCGTCCGCGAGCAGCACGGCAAAGGGTTCGTTGCCGACCACCGCTTCGGCGCACAGCACTGCATGACCGAGGCCAAGCGCTTCGGCCTGGCGGATGAAGATGCAGTTCACGCCCTTGGGGATCGTGTCTTCGACAATCTTCAGCATGTCGTGCTTGCCGCGCGTGACCAGCTCGTTCTCAAGCTCGTAGGCCTTATCGAAATGGTCAGCGATCGCACGCTTGGTACGGCCGATGATGAAGACCATGTCGGTGATGCCGGCATCCGCCGCTTCTTCCACCGCGTACTGGATGATCGGCTTGTCGACGATCGGCAACATTTCCTTGGGCATCACCTTGGTTGCCGGAAGGAAGCGGCTACCCAAGCCAGCTACCGGAAAGACCGCCTTGCGAATTCGCTTCATTGTTCTTGTTCCATGGTTTCTGGGGCGCTGCCACCGTCTCGAAGCAGAGCAAGAAGTGCATCCTCGTCGAGAATCGTGACACCCAACTGTTGCGCCTTGTCGAGCTTCGAGCCCGCTTCGGCGCCGGCAACGACATAGCTCGTCTTCTTCGACACCGATCCGGCCACCTTGGCGCCCTGCGCCTCGATCAGCGCTGTCGCTTCATCGCGAGAGAGTGTCGGCAGCGTACCGGTGAGCACGAAGGTCTTGCCGGCCAGCGGCGCCGATGCGGCGGCATCAACCAAGCCCGCCGATTCGGGCCAATGCACGCCCGCCGCGCGCAATTGCTCAACCACCTCACGGTTGTGCGGCTCGGCAAAGAAGCCGGCAATGCTGGCTGCAACGATGGGGCCAACGTCCGGCACGGCAAGCAGCGCCGCTTCGTCGGCGGCCATCAGCGCATCGAGTGCGCCGAAGTGTCGCGCGAGATCCTTCGCGGTCGCCTCGCCAACGTTGCGAATTCCAAGCGAGTAGATGAAGCGCGCGAGCGTCGTGTTACGGCTGCGATCGATCGCGTCGACAAGGTTCTGTGCCGACTTCTCGGCCATCCGATCAAGGTTCGCCAGCGCGACGACGCCGAGTTTGTAGACGTCGGCAGGTGTGCGAACAATCGCCGCGTCGACAAGCTGATCGACCAGCTTGTCGCCCAAGCCCTCGATATCCATTGCGCGCCGGGAGGCAAAATGCAGCAGCGCCTGCTTGCGCTGTGCGGGGCAATACAGTCCGCCGCTGCAGCGATGGTCCGCCTCGCCTTCCTCGCGCACGACGGCTGAGCCGCATACCGGACATTGGCCCGGCATCTCAAACGCGTTGGTTCCCTCCGGCCGTCGCTCCGGTAACGAGGAAACGATCTCCGGAATCACATCCCCTGCGCGCCGAACCACGACGCTGTCGCCGACACGAACATCCTTGCGCGCCACCTCATCGTGGTTATGAAGCGTCACGTTGGTCACCGTCACGCCCCCCACGAAAACCGGTTCCAGCCGAGCCACCGGCGTCAGCTTGCCGGTACGCCCGACCTGGACCTCGATACCAAGCACACGCGTGACCACTTCCTGCGCAGGATATTTGTGCGCCACCGCCCAGCGCGGCTCGCGGGTGCGGAAACCGAGCCTGCGCTGTAGCGCGATGCTGTTGACCTTGTACACAACGCCGTCGATGTCGAAAGACAAGGCATCGCGCTGTGCGCCGACGCGCTCATGAAAGGCGACCAGCCCCTCCGCGCCGGCAGCCACACAGCGCTCGCTGCAGACCGGAAAGCCCCACTGCTGAAGCTGATCGAGCAACGCGGCGTGCGTATCCGTGGCGGTCCAACCGGCTGTCTCCCCAAGCCCATAGGCAAAGAATGACAAGGGGCGTTGTGCGCTGATCGCGGGATCGAGCTGCCGCACACTGCCGGCTGCAGCGTTGCGCGGGTTGACGAAGGTTTTCTCGCCGCGAGCCAGCTGTCGCTCGTTCATGCGCGCAAAATCGTCGCGCCGCATGTAAACTTCACCACGCACCTCGAACACTTCGGGCGGTGCATCGGTATGCAGGCGAAGCGGAACCTGGCGAATTGCGCGAATGTTCTGCGTTACGTCTTCACCTGTTTCACCGTCGCCGCGCGTCGCCGCCTGCACCAGCACGCCACGCTCGTAGCGCAAGCTGATCGCAAGCCCGTCGAACTTCAGCTCGGCAGCGTATTCGACGGGCGGATCGGTGTCGGTCAGCTCAAGCTCACGCCGTACCTGCGCATCGAATGCGCGCGCACCGCTTGCTTCGGTGTCGGTTTCGGTTCGGATCGAGAGCATCGGCACGGCATGGCGCACCGGCGCGAACTGAGCGAGCGGTTTTCCACCGACTCGCTGCGTCGGCGAATCGGCGGTACACAGTTCCGGGTACTGGGCTTCCAGCGCCTGCAGCGCCTGGAACAGGCGGTCGTACTCGGCGTCCGGCACCAGCGGTGCGTCCTGCACATAGTAGGCGTGGTTGTAACGCTCAAGCGTAGACCGCAGGACAGCCGCCTGCTCGAAGGCCTCACGGGGAGCAATCATGGGTGGCCTCAGGTAAAGAGGCGCAGCGCGAGCATGCTGCCAGCCGGCACACCCTGGCGGTCCATCTGCTCCTGGAACTGCTGAACCTGGCTGCGGATCATTGACAGCGAGGCATCGCTGAGCGCCTTGCCATTGTCGTCAACCAGATGACCGTGCAGCGCGCCGGCGAACTGGCGCGCCAGCGCCACCATGCGGTCGAAAGCTTCGACGCCGCTTGCGACGCGCGGCACGTCAAGGCTCAAGGTCACGCCACTGCTACTGCCGTGACGCAGCGAATCGGGCGAGAACAACGCGGCGTCGCGGTTGGCAAGCACGAAGAGGCTTTGTCCGGCATCGTCGCGCGCATGGAAACAACCATCGCTGTCGAGTATCAGCCCGGCCGCTTCTGCCAGACCGCGCAACTTCGTGCCCGGGAAGGCTTGCTCACCGGCGACCACGTTGACCGCAATCTGGATATCGAGCGCAGCGCAGAACTGGTCCACGCCCTGCGCCAGCGTCAACGCTTCGGCCCGATCCATGAAGCGCGGCACCGCCATGAACTGATCACACACGCGCTGAATCGCGGCGCAGAACGCGTCCACTTCGCGCTCGCCCACTGCGCCGCGGCGATCCGCAAGCTGCATGGCAGCACTCATGCGCGTGAAGCTGCGCTTGTCACCAGCATCCAACGCCAGCCACGCATGGGCGGTGTCATCGAAGCCATACCAGCGTACCGCTCGATGCACTTGCGACAGGGGGCCGCCGGCGCCCTGCACTAGGGCGCCGCCGACTACGCCAGCCGGCGCTTCAATGCGCGCCACGCAATCGATCGCGCGCGCCTCCAACGGCAGCTCGGGTTCCGCCGCCCGGCCAATCGGCGGCTGCGCCGGGATACGTGCCGACGCTGGCTCCATCCTGCCACCGGGCTCTACCGGCTCTGCCGGGCCGCCCGCCGCGCCCGCCCCTTCGAGCAGCACATCGCGGTGCTCGGAGCGGAACGCCTTCTCGGCGTTGCGGCGCGCCTTGCGTTCCTGCCAGGCGTTGTAACCCAGGACCAACACCACCACGCCGGCGCCGGAACCAATCAGACCATAAAGGAGTTCGTTGCCTGCCATGAGACCTCTCAAGCCGCGACTGGATCAGCCAGGCGCAGCGCTTCTTCGATATCCACCTCGACCACGCGCGATACACCCTGCTCCTGCATGGTGACGCCGACAAGCTGGCGTGCCAGCTCCATCGTGATCTTGCTGTGACTGATGAACATGAACTGCGTGATCGCCGACATGCGTTTGACCATCGCGCAGAACCGTTCGGTGTTGGCGTCGTCGAGCGGTGCATCGACTTCGTCGAGCAGGCAGAACGGCGCCGGATTGAGTTGAAAGAACGAAAAAACCAGCGCGATTGCGGTCAGCGCCTTCTCGCCACCCGACAGCAGGTGGATCGAACTGTTCTTCTTGCCGGGCGGGCGCGCCACGATCTGGATGCCCGCATCAAGGATTTCGTCCCCGGTCAGGATCAGCTGGGCCTCCCCGCCGCCGAACAGCTGCGGGAAAAGCTCGCCGAACTGACGATTGACCGTATTGTACGTCTCCTGCAATTGCTCTCGAGTCTCACGATCGATGCGACGGATGGCGTCTTCCAGCGTGCCGATCGCCTCGTTAAGGTCGCCCGACTGGGCGTCAAGGTAGCCTTTCCGCTCTTCGGCGGCGAGCAACTCTTCCACTGCCGCAAGGTTCACCGGCCCCAACTCGGCCAGCTCGCGCGTGAGGCGGTTGATCTCGCGCACCAGCGTCTGGTCTTTCGGGCCCGCGGCAAGCCGCGCAGCGAACTCGGATTCGTCCAGTTCGATCTCCGCGAGGCGCTCGTCATACTGTTGCTGCCCGAGCTCAGCCGCCTGCAGCTTCAGGCGGGCCTCGGCGAGCGAATCATTCAGCGGCCGCAGCGCGAGTTCGGCACGCAAACGCGCCTCATCGAGTTCGCGCAAACGCGTGGCGGCCAGATCAAGCGCTTCGCGGCTTTGCGCAAGCAGGGCTTCGCGGGACTCACGCATCTCCAGCGCGCCCTGCAAGGCGTCGCCGATCGGCGTTTCATCCAGCCCCGCCTGTTCGGCCTCGGCTGCTTCGCGCTCCCGGGCACAACGCACGATCTGCTCGGCTGCCTGCGATAGTTGCCGCGCCAGGTCATCGAGCTTGCCGTGGCACTCCCGCTCAGAGAACGCGGCTTCCTGCACCTCACGTGCAAGCTGCTGTTCCTGCTGGCGCAAGGCGCGCAAGGTGTTGTCCTGCTGCTGCGCAATACCCTCCGTGGCTTCGAGGCGTTCGCGCAATTGTTCGGCGCGCTCTTCCTGCACCGATTGCGCGGTGATGGCGGATTCCAGGTGGGTCCGTTCCGCAGCCACCTGCACATCGAGTTCCTCGATATCGCGCAACAGCTGGCCTGCACGCTCGTCATAGCGTTGCTGCGCCTGTCCGAGTTGCACCGCAGCGAGCTGCTCACGATGCGCCGTTTGCTGGGCGGCCTGATGCTCACGGCGCAGCGTGGCGAGCGATTCCTGAGCGCGATGACTGGCCGCTTCGGATTCGGCGAGCGCAGCATGCGCAGCCGCCGCTTCGGCTTCGAGCGCCTCGACATGCGCTTCGAGTTCTTCGAGTTCGCGCTGGCGTTCCAGCACGCCGTGCGTGCCGGCATCCGCCCGCAGCCAGGAGCACGCAGCGCGGCTCAATTCACGGCCGGCACGGTCGATCAAACGCACATCTGCCGGCAAGGACGCGACCTGCGCAAGCCATTCGCGGCAATCCTCAACCGCGCGCACGCCGCGTAGCCAGACTGAAAGCCCGGCCGCCCAAGCCTCGCCGTCCAGCTGAACCAGGCTCAGCAGCGGCACCCCCGGCAGCGCACGAGCGGCGTCATCGGACTCGGCAGATGGAACGCCCGGCAAGCCCAGCGAAACGCTAGCCGGCGGCTGCGCGGCCAGTGCATCGGCGGCCGTTGCCACGTCGGCCACCTGCAAGGCGTTGAAGTGCTCGCGCAGCACGGTTTCGACTGCCAGCTCCCAACCCGGTTCGACGCGCAGCGACTGCCACAAGGGCTTGGCGCTATCGAGCCTACGTGATCTGAGCCAATCCGACAGAGCGCCGGGCGCGGCAGCTTTTTGCTGAATTCGCAGCAGCGCCTCGCGTCGCGCGCGCGACTCGGTGAGATGGCGGTTGGCCTGACGCTCAGCGTCCTGGGCACTGCGCACGGCAGCGAGAAGCGCGGGCAGACTGGCGGCACCGTCGTCGAGCGCTTCCTGCAGTTGTTCAAGGCGAGCGGTTGCGACTTCGGCGGCCGCTTCGGCTCGCGAGAGCGCCTCGGTATCCGGCGCCTGCAAGGCGTGCCGCTCGCTTTCGATACGCATGCGCCGCTGGACCAGGGTGTCCAGGGCCCGCAGGGCGCTCGCTCGGCGCGTCTCTTCAACCCGCAATTGCTGCTCGGTGCTGCCCAGTTCGTGACGCAGCGAACGCGTCGCGGCTTGGGCACCCGCGAGCGCGTCTTCGGCCGACGGCAAACGCGCGGCGAGTTCTTCGTGGCGCGACTGAGCTTGTTCGTGACGGAGCTCGGCGGCGTCCAGCAAAGATTCCCAGCGTTGCCGGTCGCCGTCGGCCGCATCGCGTTGTGCAATCCAGCGCGCTTCGTCCGCGACTAGTTGGCTAACGCGGCTGCCCAGCATCTGCCGGCGCTCGCGCATGCGCGTCATTTCGCCTTCCAGACGCGTCACCTCGCCGTTGGCGGCGTACAAGTCGGCCTGGGCCGCGTGCAATGCGTCCGATGCCTTGTAGTGGGTTTCACGCGCGGACTCAGCGAGCGCTTCGGCTTCGCGCAGGCGTGCAGTCTCGGCTTCGATACGCGCCGAGGTTTCCGCCACCGCCGCGGCAACCCGGGCTGCGTCTTCGCGTGCCTCGTTGCGACGCAACAGCCACAGCAGGATCTGCTGTTCGCGCAAGGCTTCGTTGAGCGACTTGTAGCGGCGTGCGACTTCGGCCTGACCGGAGAGGCGCTCGATCTGCGCGCCGAGCTCGTTCCGGATGTCTTCGACGCGGGCAAGGTTGTCGCGCGCATCCGACAAACGGCCTTCGGTCTCCTTGCGCCGCTCCTTGTACTTGGTGACGCCAGCGGCTTCTTCGAGGAAGCCGCGCACATCTTCGGGGCGCGCCTCGATGATGCGCGAGATCATGCCTTGTTCGATGATCGCGTAAGCGCGCGGGCCAAGGCCGGTACCGAGGAACAGATCGATCACGTCCTTGCGGCGGACGTGGATGTTGTTGATCCAGTAGCTCGATTCGCCCGAACGATCCAGCACCCGCTTGACCGAGATCTCGGCGTATTGCGACCACTGGCCGGCTGCGCGCCCCTCGGCGTTGTCGAACACCAACTCGACGCTGGCGCGGCTGACCGGCTTGCGGGTGGTGGAGCCATTGAAGATGACGTCCATCATCGATTCGCCGCGCAGCGCGCCAGCGCGGGATTCGCCAAGGACCCAGCGCACCGCGTCGATGATATTGGACTTGCCGCAGCCGTTCGGGCCAACGACGCCGACCAGCTGACCGGGCGTGAGCACGGTCGTCGGATCGACGAAGGACTTGAACCCGGCGAGTTTGAGCTTGGAAAGGCGCACGTGAGCGGAACCGGAACTGGCGTGGGCGCGGCAATCGGCGGCGCGGCGGGCAAAACGGGTGGCTATAATATCACCCCCGCAACGCTGCCCGGCATGCCAGCAAGCACGCCGCAATGCGCAGCGCCAAGCCCGTCACACCGACCGCAAGCCTCGCCTGGAGCCCGATTTGAATCCGCGCCTCGACCTGCTGCAGCCCTATCCGTTCGAACGCCTTCGCCAGCTGTTTGCCGGCGTCGAGCCACCGGCAGGGCAACGCCCGGTGCGGCTTTCGATCGGCGAACCGCAGCACGCCACGCCGGCCTTCATCCAGGAAGCGCTGGTGATAAACCTGCGCGGCCTGTCGGCCTACCCCACTACCGCGGGCGGCGACGCGCTGCGCGAAACGATCGCCGCTTGGCTGACACAGCGTTACGCACTGACACCTGTCGACGCGGCGCACGAAGTGTTGCCGGTGTGCGGTTCGCGCGAAGCGCTGTTCGCCTTTGCACAAGCCGTGGTCGACGCCTCGGCAACCAAACCGCTGGTTGTATGCCCGAACCCGTTTTATCAGATCTACGAAGGCGCGGCCTTGCTCTCAGGCGCCGAGCCGGTGTTCCTGAATCAGCTACGCGAAAACGACTTCGGCCTTGATCTCGACTCGCTTACGGCCGACGAATGGTCGCGCGTACAGCTAATGTTCGTCTGTTCGCCGGGCAACCCGACCGGGAAAGTTCTGCAACTCGAAGACTGGAAGCGCCTCTTCGAATACGCCGACCGTTACGGCTTCGTGATCGCGGCGGACGAGTGTTATTCCGAGATCTACTTTGACGAAGGCAAGCCGCCGCTGGGCGCGCTGGAAGCCGCCAAGGCGCTTGGGCGCAATGGTTATGAACGGCTTGTGGTGTTTTCAAGCCTTTCCAAGCGCTCCAACGTGCCGGGCCTGCGCTCCGGTTTCGTCGCGGGTGATCGCGCGGTGCTGAAGCAATTCCTGCTCTATCGCACCTACCACGGCTGCGCGATGAGCCTGCCGGTTCAGGCCGCCAGCGTGGCTGCGTGGCGCGACGAAACCCATGTGCGCGACAATCGCACGCTGTATCGTGAGAAATTCGCCGCGCTCAAACCGATTCTTGATCCGGCGCTCGATGTGCAGCTTCCGGATGCCGGCTTCTACTTCTGGGCTCGCACGCCAGTCGATGACCGCGAGTTCGCGCGGGAGCTGTTCGCGGCGACGCACGTTACGGTTCTACCCGGGCAGTTCCTGTCGCGCGAGAGCCGCGGCGTGAATCCGGGCGCTGGCTTCGTGCGGATCGCTCTGGTGGCCTCGCACGATGAATGTGTCGATGCCGCACAACGGATCGCAGGCTTCGTGGCGCGTCGCTTCGGCACCGCCTGACCGAATACCTTTTGCTTACTTTCAACCACCAATTATCGAGGTCCCCCTGATGAGCAACCTGCAAACCATCATCGAAAACGCGTGGGAACAGCGCGCCGAAATCAATCCGGGCAATGTGGCCGCCGAACTGCGCGACGCGATCGAGCACACGATTGCCGATCTGGATGCCGGCCGTGTCCGCGTTGCCGAGAAGATCGATGGCAACTGGGTGACGCATCAGTGGGTGAAGAAAGCCGTGCTGCTGTCTTTCCGCGCCAACGACAACGTGCTGACGGACGACGGCGTGAACAAGTATTTCGACAAGGTGCCGACCAAGTTCGCGAACTGGACCGAGGCGGATTTCCGCGCTGCCGGTTTCCGCGCAACGCCCGGCTCCGTCGCGCGCCGCGGCAGCTTCGTCGCCCGCAACGCGGTACTTCTG
>NZ_JAYRDJ010000030.1:0-53380 GCF_041909475.1 Niveibacterium sp.
AACATGCCCACGCTGATCACTCCTGTTTCCCCCGCTCAGCTCAGAGCGGGACAGTGTCTCTACGTGGGTCAGTTTTCGGCGATCGCGGACCCTATAAGTGGGTCAGTTTTTGGTGATCCTCAACAGAGTGGACCGAGTCCGTGACCCGAGTGGCCGACACGCGAGTGCCGGATGAGGTCTGGGCGAGCGTGAGTCCGCACTTCTCTGCGACAGAAATGGTCGATCTGACCCTGCTGATCAATGCGATTAACGCGTGGAACCGCTTTGCCATCGCGTTCCGAAAACAACCCGGCTGAGGCCACGGCGCAGTTCAAACCGGGGGCTCGCCCCCCGGTTCCCAGCTGGAATCATGGGGCGCTGCATGTCGCAGTGCTGCACGGCATTGTCTGCGGAAGGAGCGGAACACATGCAAGCATTCACGAACGTCAGACTACTCACCGCGCGCCTGGAACTGCGACCGCTGTCCCTGGGTGATGCAGAACACCTCCTTGGCATCTATTCCGATCCGGAGTTCATGCGCTACTGGAGTTCGAAGCCATGGACGCATATCGATCAAGCCGTTGCGCTGATCGAAAATGACCGACGCGAGCTGGCCGCCGGTGAGCACCTGCGACTAGGCGTTTACTTGCGGAATCAAGGCAGGCTGATCGGCACGTGTTCTCTGTTCAACCTGAACGAAGGATGCCGGCGAGCCGAGATCGGATACGGCATCGCGCGAACGCACTGGCGTCGAGGCTACATGCTCGAGGCTGTCGGCGCCGTCATCAGCTTTGCGTTCTCCGAACTTCGTCTTCATCGCCTTGAAGCCGACATTGACCCCAGAAACGAGGGGTCTGCCCGCGGCCTGGAAAGATTGGGATTCATCCGCGAAGGCCTGTTGCGCGAGCGCTGGATCGTTGGTGAGGAGGTCTCCGACTCCGCACTGTATGGACTCCTCGATCGCGAGTGGTCGCCGGCGGCGCATCTGCGTTGATGGCAAGCGATTCCGTGGGTAGCCCAAGTCTAGCTTCCTAAGCTGCGCCGAATCCGCAGGCGAAAACGAAATGCCGTGCCAGTCGATGCCAACTCTGCGCGTGGAGCTTGGCTCCCCCGTTGTCCGATTGATGCAACGGCGGCCGCTGACGCGATCGATGTTCAGTTAGGGCCAGCTGCTGGCTTCTGCTGGCTTCTGCCGGCATCGTCACCCTCCGTTCGCATACCGGCGCCCTGCACGGCGGTATGTCGCTGCGTCTGGTGACGTTCTATGCGGCGCACCGAATGACTTCGCGAGCTCACCATGAAGCGGAGCGGTCGCCAGCGGCGCTCCTCGTCTTATCTGGAGGCTGAGTTGCGGCGGATCGTGGTACCCGCAAAGTTACCCCGGCTTGATCTCGGGTGAAGCGCTTTCGGGCCACCGAAAAAAAGAAAAACCCGCACAGCGGCGGGTTTTCAAGGTAATGCGAGACGGTGTGAAACTAAAAGCTGGTGGAGGCGGCGGGAATCGAACCCGCGTCCGAAAGCCCTCTACAACTGGATCTACATACTTAGTCGGCCTATTTTGATTTAACCCCGTACTTAGCCGGACGACAGGCCGGTACGAAGCGAGTCACCTTGGATTTAGTTCTGCGCCAAGTAACCCGACGCATCACGATTCCCTGTAAATGACACTGCTGCGGGTTGCCCCACCTGACCCAGAGACCAATCAGTGCAGTGGTCCAGCCTTAAGCGGCTAGAGCGAAACGCTCGTCGTTGGCGTTTGTGGTTTTCCAGATGGATTTACGAGGTGACTGGTCCTCGGTATGCACCAAGCTGCTTCGCGACCCCCGTCGAGACCAGGTCGCCCCCATGTTCTTGATATATGGTCCCGGCGCGCTATTTCAAGACGACCGGGGAAGGGCCTCATTGTACGTTGATGCCCAACACTACGTCCAATAAAGCTTCCGGCGTTGATGCGATGTGGTCGGCGCCCCATTCATGGATGGCTTCGCCATCCCCAAGGTAGCCCCACGCGGCCGCGATCGTCCGCATCCCGGCGGCGTGACCGGCTTGAATGTCACGCAGATCGTCGCCGACATAGATGCTGTGCTCAGTCGGAACGTTCGCACGCTCGCAGGCCATGATGAGCGGGGCAGGGTGGGGCTTCGGGTGGGCGGCGCTGTCACCGCTGATGACGCAGGCCGCGCGTTGAGCAAGCCCAAGAGCGTCGACCAGAGGTTCCGTGAAGCGGGCATGTTTGTTGGTCACGATGCCCCACTTGACGCGTTGCGACTCCAGCGCGTCAAGCACCGCGGCCATGCCATCGAACAATCGCGTGTGTTGGCAGATTCCCGCCGCGTAGTGTTTGAGTACCCGTTGGGCGAGCGTCTGATAGTCCGGGTCGTCCGGCCCGATGCCGAGACCGATACGGAGCAGGCCGCGGACACCTTGTGAAGTGACCGGGCGCGTTGCCGACATTGGAAGTGGTGCCAGCCCTTCTTCTTCGAGCACGCGATTGAGCGCAGCGCCGAGGTCGGGCGCGGTGTCAGCCAGTGTGCCGTCCAGGTCGAACAGCACGCAGCGTGTGGGCGTGCTGCTCATGCCGGCTTGCGACAGCGAACGAGGTAGTTGACGTCGGTGTCGCGACCGAGCGCATAGACCTTGGTGAGCGGGTTGTAAGTCATGCCAATGACTTCATCAACCTGCAGGCCCGCGTCGCGCGCAAAGCGGCCGAGTTCAGATGGCTTGATGAACCGGGCGTACTCGTGCGTACCGCGCGGCAACATACGGAGGATGTACTCCGCGCCGATCACGGCAAACAGATAGGACTTCGGGTTGCGGTTGAGTGTCGAGAAAAATACGTGGCCACCAGGCTTGGCCAGGCGCGCCGCCGCAGCCACGGTGCTCGCAGGATCGGGAACGTGCTCCAGCATTTCCATGCAGGTTACGACGTCGAACGACTCAGGCTCGGCAGCGGCGATGTCTTCGGCGGAAATCTTGCGGTAGTCGACGCTCTGGTTGCTCTCGAACAGGTGAAGGCGCGCAACGCCAAGCGCTTTGTCGGACAGGTCGACGCCGGTCACCAGAGCGCCACGGGCCGCCATACTCTCGGCAAGAATGCCGCCGCCGCAGCCGATGTCGATGACGCGTTTCCCTGCGAGACCGACGTTTGCGTCAATCCAGTCGAGACGAAGCGGATTGATCTGGTGCAGGGGTTTGAATTCGGACTCGGCATCCCACCAGCGATGCGCAAGCTCGCTGAATTTCTGAAGTTCGGCCGGATCGGCGTTCTGTTGTGTGGCAGTGGTATTCATGGTCCTGCTGCATTGGTGGCGGATAAGCGCGGCATTGTCCGGTGATCAGGGGCGAAAAAAAAGCCCTGCTCGCTAGAGCAGGGCTTTTCTGGGAAGTTCCCGGCTTATTGTTGCTTGGTGCCGATAACTTCGATTTCAACGCGGCGATCAGGTTGCAGGCACTCGACCAGCTTCTTGTTCTTGCCGCTTTCCGCGCCGAGGTTCTTACACTGCGAAACCGGCTGGGTCTTGCCCTTGCCTTCGGTGTAGACACGGTTCGGGTCGATCTGCTGGCCAACCAGGAATTCCTTGACCGCAGCAGCGCGGCGCTCGGACAGAGCCTGGTTGTACTTGTCGCCACCGAGGCGGTCGGTGTGACCCACTGCGATGATGACTTCGATCGACAGCGCCTTGGCCTTGTTCGCGAACTCGGTCAGCGTGGCCTTGCCTTCGTCGCGCAGAACGGCTTTGTCGTAGTCGAACAGAGCGTCAGCGGCGATTGTCACCTTCTCGGCTGCGGGCTTGGCACCCGGAACGACAGGCTTCTCTTCCTTCTTCGGCTCAACGACCGGCTTCGGCTCGCAGACTTCCTTCGGCAGCAGGTCCTTGTCACAGAAACAGCCAACCGGGAATTCGCTGCCTTCCACCATGGTGGTTGCGGCGAGTTCCTTGGTCCAGTAGCCGGTGCGCCAGCAAAGGCCGTTCGAGCTGCGAACGACAACGTTACGTGCGTCGATCGAGTACGGAAGGATCTTCGAGGTCGGGTTGATCTTGATTTCCTGCTGTTGCGCCATCGCAGCAGGCACCATGCCCAGAACGGCGGCAAAAGCCACCACCAGCTTCGTGTAACCGTGTTTCATATTCTCCTCGTTGCAAGGCAAGTGTTTTGCGAACCGTGATGGCCCGAGGTCCCCCGGCGCACCGTGTTGTATGAACGATACGCCCGAAATTATTGGCTGGAAGCCGATTCTTTAAGGAAAGTTTGCCACACGCGAACGCACTGCAGCAATTCCTTGTTGTGCTCCCACAACACTGTGTTGTCGCGGGTACGCGGCTTGCCATCGACCCACACGTGGGTGACGTGCTCCCTTCCGGCGGCGTAGACGATGTGGCTTGCCGGGCTGAAGCACGGGCTGCACTCCGGCGATGAAAGGGATACGGCGACCAAGTCGGCAGCCTTGCCGGCTACGATTGAGCCGATCTCGCCATCCATCCGCAGAGCTTCAGCGCCGGCCAGCGTGGCGCTACGTAGAGCGTCGTGCACATCGAAGGCCGCAGCGTCGCTGCTCGTGACTTTGGCAAGCAGGGCTGCGTGTCTCATCTCTTGAAACAGATCCAGTCGATTGTTGCTGGCTGCGCCATCGGTGCCGAGGCCGACGCGCAGGCCGCGCGCGAGCATCGCCCTGGTGGGTGCTACGCCGCTGGCAAGTTTCATGTTCGACGTGGGGCAGTGGGCAATGCTGCAATTGTGTGCCGCTAGCGTTTCGATTTCGTGTAGGTCGAGATGCACCGCATGGACTGCGATGAAATCGGTGTCTAGAAGGCCTAGCCGTTCCATGCGTGCCAACGGACGTTGTCCGTACCTCGCGATGCTGTCGTCAATTTCCTGGGCGGTTTCGTGCAGATGCATGTGCACCGGGCAACCCAGTTCATGCGCCAACTGGACGATGTGCTCGAAGCTGGTGTCTGACACGGTGTAAGGCGCGTGCGGTGCGAACGCGAAGCGCACCAATGGCTCATCACGCCAGCGGTCGCGCGCGGCCAAACCCTTGCGCAGGTAATCGTCGGCGTCGGATGCATAGCCAGTCGGAAATTCGATCACCGTCATGCCGATGACCGCGCGCATGCCGATCCGCGAGAACGCTTCTGCCGCCGCGTCGGGGTAGAAATACATGTCGTTGGCGCAGGTGATGCCACCGCGGAGCATTTCGATGGCGGCCAGCAGCGTGCCGTCTCGGACGAATTCGGCATTGGCGTGCTTTGCCTCGGCCGGCCAGATCGCTTCCTGTAGCCAGCGCATCAATGGCAAATCGTCAGCGATGCCCCGCATCAGAGTCATCGCGGCGTGGGTGTGAAGATTGACGAGGCCCGGAATCAGTACGTGGTCGGGCAGATCTTCCCGTTCAGCCGGGGCGAAACGGGTTTCAGCTTCTGCCCGAGGGCACACCGCGACGATGCGGCCGTTGCGTACTGCGACGGCATGATCCTCCAGTGTCACGGCATGCGGTTCGACCGGGATCATCCAGCGCGGCGTGATCAGCAGGTCTACGGGTTCGGCGGGGTGCATCGTCTGGCTCCATGGCCATGGCAGGGTGGCGCGATCTTAGCCAAGCCCGGCGGGGCTGACGAGCGTTTGCGAGGTGTTCGGAGGTGCCTGGCGAGGCGGTTTTTCGTGCGCCAGCGGTAGCTTAGGGTGGGGTTGCCGGACGTGCTAAAATCTTAAGCTTTTGGCAATTTGCCGTCTCTCCGGCCCAAAGCTGGACACTTCATCGCGCGACACATGGATTCCTTCGCCAAAGAAACGCTACCGATCAGCCTCGAAGACGAGATGCGGCATTCCTACCTCGATTACGCGATGAGCGTGATCGTGGGGCGTGCCCTGCCGGATGCCCGGGACGGCCTTAAGCCGGTTCACCGCCGCGTGCTCTTTGCGATGCACGAACTGGGCAACGACTGGAACAAGGCCTACAAGAAGTCGGCCCGTATCGTTGGCGACGTGATCGGTAAGTATCACCCGCACGGCGACCAATCGGTCTACGACACCATCGTCCGCATGGCGCAAGAATTTTCGCTGCGCTACATGCTTGTCGATGGCCAGGGTAACTTCGGTTCGATCGACGGCGACGGCGCCGCGGCGATGCGTTACACCGAAGTCCGGCTGTCGCGCATCGCGCACGAAATGCTGGCGGATATCGACAAGGAAACTGTCGATTTCGGCCCGAACTACGACAACTCCGAAAAAGAGCCGCTGCTGTTGCCGGCCCGCATCCCGAATCTGCTGATCAACGGCAGTAGCGGTATCGCGGTCGGTATGGCAACGAACATTCCGCCGCATAACCTCGGCGAAGTGATCGAGGCCTGCCACGCGCTGCTGGCCAATCCCGATATCGATATCGAGGATCTGATCAAGCTGGTGCCGGCGCCGGACTTCCCGACCGCGGCGCTGATCTATGGCCTGCACGGCGTGCATGAGGGCTATCGCACCGGCCGCGGCCGTGTCGTGATGCGCGCGCGCACGCACTTCGAGGACATGGAGAAGGGCAATCGCCAGGCGATCATCGTCGACGAAATCCCCTACCAGGTTAACAAGCGCACCCTGCTCGAGAAGATTGCCGAGCTGGTTAACGACAAGAAGATCGAAGGCATCAGCGAGATCCGCGACGAGTCCGACAAGGACGGCATGCGGATCGTGATCGAGCTCAAGCGCAACGAAATGCCGGAAGTCGTGCTGAACAACCTGTTCAAGCAGACCCAGCTGCAGGACAGCTTCGGCATGAACATGGTTGCGCTGGTCGATGGCCGCCCACGTCTGCTGAACCTCAAGCAGATGCTTGACTGCTTCCTGTCGCACCGCCGCGAAGTGGTGACGCGTCGTACCATTTTCGAACTGCGCAAGGCGCGCGAACGTGGCCATATCCTGGAAGGTCTTGCGGTTGCGCTGTCGAACGTCGACGAGATCATCGCGCTGATCAAAGCCGCGCCGACGCCGCCAGTCGCGAAGGTTGAGATCATGGCGCGCACCTGGCGTTCGCAACTGGTCGAAGACATGCTCGCCCGTGCCACCGCCGACTCCTTCCGCCCGGAAGGTCTGCTGCCGGAGTACGGCCTGTCGTCTCAGGGCTATCGCCTGTCGGACACGCAGGCGCAAGCGATCTTGGAAATGCGCCTGCAGCGCCTGACCGGGCTGGAGCAGGACAAGATCGTCAACGAGTACCGCGAGGTGATGGACCTGATCGCCGACCTGCTCGATATCCTCGCCAAGCCGGCGCGGGTGACGCAGATCATCGGCGACGAGCTCACCGCGATCCGCACCCAGTTCAGCGATCCGCGTCGTTCCGAGATCGTGCTGCATGCGGCCGACATCAACATCGAAGACCTGATCGCGCCGCAGGACATGGTCGTGACCCTGTCCCACACCGGCTACTTCAAGCGGCAGCCGCTCGCCGACTACCGTGCGCAGAAGCGCGGCGGGCGCGGCAAACAGGCTGCGTCAGTGAAGGAAGACGACTGGGTCGACCAGCTCTTCATTGCCAACACGCACGACCACATCCTGTGCTTCTCCAGCCGTGGCCGCCTGTACTGGTTGAAGGTCTATGAGGTGCCGGAAGGCAACCGCAATTCGCGCGGCAAGCCGATCGTCAATCTGTTCCCGCTGGTCGAAGGCGAGAAGATCACCGCGGTGTTGCCGGTCAAGGAATTTGACGAAGGCCACTTCATCTTCATGGCGACCTCGCAAGGCACCGTGAAGAAGACACCGCTGACTGATTTCGCCAACCCGCGCAAGGCCGGCATCATCGCCGTCGGCCTCGATGAAGGCGACTACCTGATCGGCGTTGCGATCACCGATGGCAACTCGCAGGTCATGCTGTTCTCAGATGCCGGCAAGGCAGTGCGTTTCGATGAGACCGATGTGCGCCCGATGGGTCGCACCGCGCGCGGTGTGCGCGGCATGATGCTGGAGGACGGCCAGTCCGTGATCTGCATGCTGGTGGCCAACGGCGAAACGCAGCATGTGCTGACCGCCACCGAGAACGGCTACGGCAAGCGCACGCCGATCGGCGATTACACCCTGCATGGTCGTGGCACCAAGGGCATGATCGCGATCCAGGGCTCGGAGCGCAACGGCAAGCTGGTGGGCGCCGTGTTGGTTGATCCGTCGGACGAAGTGATGCTGATCGCAGACAACGGCGTGCTGATCCGCACCCATGTCGACACGATTCGCGAAACCTCGCGTTCGGCGCAAGGCGTGACGCTGATCAACCTCGATGACGGTGCCAAGCTGGCAAGCATCGAGAAGATCATCGAGAGCGACGCCGCCGTCGATGGCGCCGAAGGCGAAGAGGGAGAAGCCGCCGATACCGGAGCCGCAGAATGACGCGCCCCTGGAACTTCGGCGCCGGCCCGGCGGCGCTGCCAGAGGCGGTGCTGCGTATCGCCGCCGAGGAGATGCTCGACTGGCATGGTTCCGGCATGTCCGTGATGGAGATGAGCCATCGCGGCAAGGAGTTCATGTCCATCATCGAGCAGGCCGAAGCGGATCTGCGTGCGCTGATGAGCATTCCGTCGAACTACAAGATTCTCTTCATGCAGGGTGGGGCGATTGCCGAGAACGCGATCATCCCGATGAACCTCGCCGGCAAGAATCCGAAGATCGATTTCATCGAAACCGGCTCATGGACCACCAAGTCGCTGAAAGAGGCGCGTCGCTACGGCGATGTGCACATTGCGGCATCCAGCCTCGATCCGGACGCGGCGCAGGGCAAGTACACCCGCATCCCGTCGTTCGATGAATGGCGTTTGCGCAGTGATGCGGCCTACCTGCACCTGTGCAGCAACGAGACCATCGACGGTGTTGAGTACTTCGACTGGCCCGACATGGCAGCGCTTGGCGCGCCAGACGTGCCGGTGGTTGCCGATGTGTCGTCGGACATCCTGTCGCGGCCGATGGATGTGTCGAAGTTCGGGCTGCTGTTCGGCGGCGCGCAGAAGAACATCGGCCCCTCCGGGTTGACGATCGTGATCGTGCGTGACGATCTGCTGGATCAGGCGCAGGCGGCATGCCCGTCGGCCTTCCAGTACAAGACCGTGGCCGAGAACGGTTCGATGTTCAATACGCCGCCGACCTACCCGATCTACATTGCCGGGCTGGTGTTCCAGTGGCTCAAGCAGCAGGGTGGGGTTGCGGCGATCGAGCAGCGCAATATCGCCAAGGCAAAGCTGCTGTACGACGCACTCGATGCAAGCCAGCTGTATGTCTGCCATGTCGACCCGGCCGTGCGCTCGCGCATGAACGTACCGTTCTTCCTGCGCGACGAATCGCTGAACGACGCGTTCCTTGCTGGCGCCAAAGCGCGCGGCCTGCTGCAACTCAAGGGCCATAAGTCGGTCGGCGGCATGCGCGCGTCGATCTACAACGCGATGCCGATCGAAGGTGTGCAGGCGCTGGTCGCTTACCTGCGCGAATTTGAACAAACCCGCGCCTGAGGGCTGTCCGTGAGCGAAGAAGAACTGTCCCGTCTGCGGGCCGATATCGACCGGCTCGATCGCGAAATCCTTGAACGCCTCGGTCAGCGCGCGGGTTGCGCCAAGAAGATTGGCGAGATCAAGCGCGGCCCGATCTATCGGCCGGAGCGCGAAGCGCAGGTGCTGCGCAAGATCGCAGATCTAAACCCCGGCCCGCTGTCCGGCGAGGCGGTTCAGCGCATCTTTCGCGAAATCATGTCGTGGTGTCTGGCGCTGGAACAGCCGCTGAAAGTGGCGTTCCTCGGCCCGGCCGGTACCTTCTCGGAGTCTGCCGCACGCAAGCATTTCGGTGGTGCCCCCGATTTTCAACCGCAAGGTACGATCGACGAGGTCTTCCATGCTGTCGAGTCGGGCGGCGTCGCTTACGGCATCGTCCCGGTCGAGAATTCGACCGAGGGGGCGGTGGGGCGTACGCTCGATCTGCTGCTCGCGAGTTCGGCCAGCATTTGCGGTGAAGTGAAGCTGCGCATCCGCCAGCACTTCCTGTCGCAAGCAGCGTCAATTACCGACGTCAAGCGCATCTACTCGCATTCGCAATCGCTCGCGCAATGTCAGGATTGGCTGGCGCGTCATGCCGCCGGTGTTGATCGGGTGCCGGTAGCCAGCAACGCCGAAGCGGCGCGCATGGCATCGACCGATCCCGAGTCGGCGGCGATTGCCGGCGAGGCGGCTGGTCAGCTGTATGGCCTGGGTTTCCTCGCATCTGATATCGAGGACGATCCGAACAACACCACCCGCTTCCTGGTCATCGGCAAACACGACGCCGGTCCTTCGGGTAAGGACAAAACCTCGCTGGTGTGCTCGGCGCCGAACCGCCCGGGGGCTGTGTTCTTCCTGCTCGAATCCTTCGCGAAGCACGGCGTCAGCATGACCAAGCTGGAGTCGCGTCCGTCACGAACCGGGCTGTGGGAATACGTGTTCTACATCGATGTCGAGGGTAATCGCGCTGATGACGCCGTCGCCAACGCGCTTGCCGATCTGCAGGACCGTGCCGCTTTCGTCAAGGTGCTGGGTAGCTACCCGGCCGCCGCGCTGTAAGGAATTCGCATGAGCAAAGTCGTTCAACGGGCGCCTGAGTACATCCGTTCCATCTCGCCTTACATCCCGGGCAAGCCGATTTCGGAACTGGCGCGCGAGATGGGCCTGCGCGAGCAGGACATCGTCAAGCTGGCCTCGAACGAAAACCCGCTGGGCGCAAGCCCGAAGGCGCTCGAAGCCGCGCAGCGCGCGATCTCGGAAATCCACCGCTACCCGGATGGCAACGGCTTCGAATTGCGCGCAGCGCTGGTGAAAAAATTCGGCGTTGCACCGGAGCAGATCGTGCTCGGCAACGGCTCGAACGATCTGCTCAACCTGTGTGCGGCGGCATACCTGAACCACGAAACCTCGGCGGTCTACTCGCAGCACGCTTTTGCGGTGTACCCGCTTGCAGTGAAGAGCGCCGGGGCGCAGGGCATTGAAGTCCCCGCGCGCGATTTCGGGCACGACCTGCCGGCCATGCTGGCAGCGATTCGCCCCGATACCCGTATCGTTTTCATCGCTAACCCGAACAACCCGACCGGCAATTTCCTGCCCGCGGCGGAGATCGAGGCCTTCCTGGATGCGGCGCCGGACGACGTGCTGGTCGTGCTCGACGAGGCCTACAACGAATACCTTGAGCCGGAGCAGCGCTACGACAGCGTCGCATGGCTCGAGAAGCATCCGAACCTCGTCATCACACGTACCTTCTCCAAAATCTACGGTCTGGGTGGGTTGCGTGTCGGCTACGGCCTGGCGCGCGCGGAGCTGGCCGATCTGCTCAATCGTGTTCGCGAACCCTTCAACGTCAATAACGTCGCCCTTGCGGCGGCTGCTGCGGCCTTGGGGGACGAAGCGTTCGTGGCGCGCAGTTATGCGGTCAACCGTGATGGCATGGCCCAGATCATTGCGGGCCTGACGGCGCTCGGGCTTGAGTACATCCCGTCCTCGGGCAACTTCCTGACATTCCGCGTCGGCGATGCAGCCACGATCAATCGCAAGCTGCTGGAGCAAGGGGTGATCGTGCGTCCGATCGCCAGCTACCAAATGCCTGAGTGGCTGCGCGTCACCATCGGCCTTCCGGCGGAGAACGAACGTTTCCTTGGTGCGTTGGCCAAGGCGCTAGGCCGCGCATGAAGCCCTTTGGTCGTGTCGTCATCTGCGGCGTTGGCCTGATTGGCGGCTCGTTTGCGCTCGCTTTGAAAGCGCGCGGCCTGGTGCGCGAGGTGGTGGGCATCGGCCGGACGACGGCGTCGCTGGAGCGCGCGCGCGAACTGGGCGTGATTGATCGTTTCGCCACGGATTGGGCGACCGCGCTCGACGGTGCTGAACTCGTGCTGCTGGCGATGCCGGTGGGACAGATGCTCGGCGTGATGCAGGCCATGGCGCCGCATCTCGGGCCCGATACTTTGGTCACCGATGCGGGCAGCACCAAGCGCGATGTGATCGAGGCGATCTACTCGAACCTCAAGTCTCATCTTGAGCAGGTGGTGCCGGCGCATCCGATCGCCGGGGCCGAGAAGAGTGGTCCGGATGCCGCGCGCGCGGACCTCTACGCGGGCCGCAAGGTCGTGATCACGCCGCTGTCCGAGAATCGCCCCGAGGCTGTGGCCCGCGTGCGCGAGGCCTGGGCTGCGACGGGCGCATCGCTACACGACATGTCGCCGCAGGAACACGATCGTGTGTTCGCTGCGGTAAGTCATCTGCCGCATTTGCTTGCCTTCGCGCTGGTCCATGAGATCGCGGGGCGTGCCAATGCGGAACAGCTCTTCGGATTCGCCGCCGGCGGCTTCCGCGACTTCACCCGGATCGCCAGCAGCCATCCGGAGATGTGGCGCGACATCAGTGTGGCCAACCGCCATGCGCTGCTGGCCGAACTCGACACCTACATCACCGAACTGGCCTGGATTCGGGCGCTGCTGTCGCAAGGCGACGGCGATTCGCTGCTGAAACTCTTCAGCGAAGCGCGCGACGCCCGCGAGGCATGGCTGGCCGGCCGTTTCGACGCCTGACGGGCTGCGCATGATTCCGCTGCCCCCGCCGATTTCGAAGCTGCAAGCTTTGCACTACCGTATGGATAGCTGTGCGGTGCGCTTCGATCTCGGCGTGCAGGCGACCGACCCTGCGCCACGCGTTTGCCGTCGGCACAACGACGTTTTCTGAGACTGACCCATGGAATACCTGGATCTTGCACCTGCTAAGGGTGCTGTCGGCAACATCCGTTTGCCCGGCTCAAAGAGCATCTCCAACCGCACGCTGTTGCTCGCGGCGCTGGCCGAGGGCCGTACCGAGATCCGCGATCTGCTCGCCTCTGACGATACCGATCGCATGCTCGAGGCGCTGCGCACCCTGGGGCTGCCGCCCGAGTCGTTGGGCGGATCGAGCTGGGCCGTGACCGGCGGCGGTGGGCGCTTCCCGGTGGCACAGGCGGATCTTTTCCTGGGCAACGCGGGTACTGCGTTTCGCCCGTTGACGGCAGCACTGGCGCTTGCCGGCGGTCACTACAAGCTCTCTGGCGTGGCGCGTATGCACGAGCGCCCGATCGGCGACCTCGTCGACGGGCTGCGCCAGCTGGGCGCCGATATCCGCTACCTCGGCAACGAGGGGTTCCCGCCGCTTGAGCTGCTGCCATCGAAGATCACCGCGGGTGGGGTGGTCAAGGTGCGCGGTGATGTGTCGAGCCAGTTCCTGACTGCACTGCTGATGGCGCTGCCGCTGACGGGCCAGAACACCACGATCGAGGTCGTCGGCGAACTGATCTCCAAGCCCTACATCGAGATCACGCTCAACCTGATGGCGCGTTTTGGCGTTGAGGTGAAGCGCGACGCCTGGGCGCGTTTCCATGTCCCCGGGCAGGCCTATCGCAGCCCCGGCGTGATTCATGTTGAAGGCGACGCCTCGTCCGCCTCCTACTTCCTCGCCGCCGGCGCGATAGGCGGCGGCCCGGTGCGTGTTGAAGGGGTAGGGCGTGCCAGCATCCAGGGCGACGTGAAGTTCGCCGAGGCGCTGGAAGCAATGGGTGCGCAGATCACCATGGGCGACAACTGGATCGAGGCTGCGGCGCCAGCCAGCGGCAAACTTCGCGCTTTCGACCGCGATTTCAACCACATTCCGGACGCGGCAATGACGCTGGCTGTCGCCGCGCTGTTTGCCGACGGCCCGTGCCGCCTGACGAACATTGCGAGTTGGCGCGTCAAGGAAACCGACCGCATCGCGGCCATGGCGACCGAGTTGCGCAAGGTGGGCGCCACGGTGGAAGAGGGGCCGGACTGGTTGCGCGTGACGGCGCCGGCCCAGCTCACCGCGAATGCCGCAATCGACACCTATGATGATCATCGTATGGCGATGTGTTTCTCGCTGGTGAGCCTGGGTGGCGTGCCGGTGCGCATCAATGATCCGAAATGCACCGCCAAGACTTTCCCCGATTATTTCGACGCCTTCGCGTCGGTCTGCAGGAGATAAGAGCGCCGCGGCACCGCCGGTGACCGCGCGTTCAGATGTGCCATGACTTCCACACAAACGATTTATCAGCTTCTTGATTCCCGCGTTGCTGCCGCACTGGCCGCTGCGGGTTGCGAAGGCGTACCCGCTGTGCTGACGCCGGCTGCGCGCCCTGAATTCGGCGATTACCAAGCCAACGGTGTGATGGGCGCCGCCAAAGCGCGCAAACAGAACCCGCGCGAGCTGGCGCAACAGGTCGTCGAGAAGCTCGATCTCGCAGGCATCGCCAGCAAGGTCGAGATCGCTGGGCCGGGCTTCATCAACATCACGCTCGATCCGGCCTTCCTGGCTGCCCGTGTATCGGCGGCGCTGGGCCGACAAGACCTCGCGGTGCCGCATCCGGCGCCGCAGCGCGTGGTGGTCGATTATTCCTCGCCCAATCTCGCCAAGGAAATGCACGTCGGCCACCTGCGCTCGACCATCATCGGCGATGCGCTGGCACGCGTGCTGCGATTCCTCGGCCACGAGGTCATCGCGCAGAACCACATCGGCGATTGGGGTACGCAGTTCGGCATGCTGACGGCCTTCCTGGTCGAGGTGGAGCAGGGCGCCGATACGGAAATGGCACTGTCCGACCTGGAGGATTTCTACCGTCGCGCGAAACAGCGCATGGACGAAGATCCGGCTTTTGCCGACACCGCGCGGGAGTACGTGGTCAAGCTGCAGGGCGGCGATCCGCACATCAACATGCTGTGGCGGCGCTTCCTCGAAGTGTCGATGCATCACTGTGAGGCGGTCTACGAGACGCTTGGTGTCGGCCTGACGCGTGCCGATCTGCGTGGTGAGAGCGCCTACAACGACGCGCTGCCTGGCATCGTTACCGACCTGCAGGCGAAGGGCCTGGCGGTCGAGAGCCAGGGCGCCCAAGTGGTGTTCCTCGATGAGTTCAAGAACAAGGACGGCGAGCCGCAGGCCTACATCGTGCGCAAGCAGGACGGTGGCTTCCTGTACTCGACGACCGATCTGGCCGCGGTGCGTTATCGCGTCGATGAACTCAAGGCCAATCGCGTGCTGTACGTCGTAGATCAGCGCCAGGGCCTGCACTTCCAGCAACTGTTCACGCTGGCGCGCAAGGCGGGCTACGCCGACGCCTCTGTCTCGCTGGAGCACGTTGGCTTCGGTGTGATGCTGGGCGAAGACAACAAGCCGTTCAAGACGCGTTCGGGCGGCACGGTGAAGCTGGCCGAATTGTTGGAAGAAGCGGTCGAACGCGCATTCGTGCTGGTCTCTGAGAAGAATCCGGATCTGGCCGAAGATACGCGCTGGGAGATCGCCCGTGCCGTGGGGGTTGGTGCGGTGAAATACGCCGACCTGTCGAAGAACCGCGCGAGCGACTACGTATTCTCGTGGGCGTCGATGCTGGCCTTCGATGGCAACACTGCGCCCTATCTGCAATACGCCTACACCCGCAGCGCCAAGGTGCTGCGCGATGCAGCCGATTCTGCCGTGGCAGACGCTCCGGTGGTGCTGGAAGAACGCGCCGAGCAGGTGCTGGCACTGCAGCTTGCGCGCTTTGCCGATGCGCTGAACGCGGTGGCGAAGGACACGGCGCCGCATCAGCTGTGCGCCTATCTGTTCGAGCTCGCGGTGGTGTTCAGCCGTTTCTATGAGAACTGCCCGGTGCTCAAGAGTGAGGGCGCCCAGCGCGCCAGTCGCCTGCAACTGTGTCGCCTGACCGCCGACACGCTGAAGACCGGCCTCGGTCTGCTCGGCATTGCCACCCTTGAGGTGATGTAAATGCCGCTGGCGCCCGCCGCGTTGCCCAAGGATGTGGCTGCCGAACTGCAGCGCATCCCAGGCATCGGGCGGGCAATGGCAGGCGATCTGTACGCGCTTGGCGTCCGGCGAGTGTCCGATCTGGCAGCGGCTGACCCGCAGGCGCTCTATGACCGGCTGTGTCAGCGCTCAGGCGTGCGGCAAGACCCGTGCGTGCTCTACACCTTCCGTTGTGCCGTGTATTTCGCGCGCCATACGGATCACGACCCCGAACTGCTCAAGTGGTGGAACTGGAAGGACCGCACATGAACACCCCTGTCATCGCAATCGACGGCCCGACCGCTTCCGGCAAGGGCTCGGTTGCGGCGCGCGTTGCCGCCGTGCTCGGCTGGCACTACCTGGATTCAGGCGCGATCTACCGTGTTCTCGCGCTCGCTGGCTTGCAGCGTGGCATCGCGCTCGACGACGAGGCGAGCCTCGCCGCGCTCGCCCCGCAGTTGGACGTGCGTTTTGACGGCGAGGCCATCTACATCGATAGCGTAGAGGCAAGTCTCGATGTGCGGCGCGAGACGACCGGCAATGCTGCGTCCAAGATCGCGGTGCTGCCCGGTGTGCGTGCCGCGCTGATGGATCGCCAGAAGGCCTTCCGCCGTGCGCCCGGTCTCGTGGGTGATGGTCGCGATATGGGGTCGGTGGTTTTTCCTGACGCGCCGCTGAAGATCTTCCTGACCGCCAGCGCCGAGGCGCGCGCGGAGCGGCGTTATAAGCAGTTGATTGAAAAGGGATTGGCTGCTAACCTAGATAGTCTTGTGCAGGAGTTGCGCGAGCGTGACGCACGCGACGCCAGTCGCCCGGTTGCGCCGCTGAAGCCCTGTGAAGACGCCATCCTGCTGGACACCACGCCGCTTACGATTGACGAAGCGGTCGCATTCGTCCTGCAGCAAGCCCAGACGCACAAGCTCTGCTGAAGCACTGAGTCCGATGGTTGAGGCTCCGGCCGCTGCGTTTTTCGCCGCGGACCGGGTTTGTTTTTTTCTTTTCCCGCTGTCGCAAGACGGCAACAGGTCAATTTTTCCATGTCTACTTCTATTCCCGCTGCGGAAAGCTTCGAGGCCCTCTTTGAAGAGAGCCTGAATCGCCAGGAAATGCGTGCCGGTGAGGTCATCACCGCTGAGGTCGTGCGCGTCGATCACAACTTCGTCGTTGTGAACGCCAACCTCAAGTCCGAGAGCTACATTCCGCTCGACGAGTTTCGCAATGACCGTGGTGAGCTCGAAGTTGCCGCTGGCGATTATGTCCAGGTCGCCATCGAAGCCCTCGAAGATGGTTTCGGTGAATCCCGTCTGTCGCGTGACAAGGCCAAGCGCATCGCCGCCTGGAACCACCTTGAAGCTGCGCTGAACGACGGCGATCTGGTCAAGGGCGTCGTGACCGGCAAGGTCAAGGGCGGTCTGACCGTCATGACCAATGGCATCCGTGCATTCCTGCCGGGCTCGCTGGTCGATATGCGTCCGGTCAAGGACACGACCCCGTTCGAAGGCAAGGAATTCGAATTTAAGGTCATCAAGCTCGATCGCAAGCGCAACAACGTTGTTGTGTCGCGCCGCGCCGTGCTCGAAGCCTCGATGGGCGAAGAGCGCGAGAAGCTGCTGTCCTCGCTGCAGGAAGGCACTGTCGTCAAGGGTATCGTCAAGAACATCACCGACTACGGTGCGTTCGTTGACCTTGGCGGCATCGACGGCCTGCTGCACATCACCGACCTGGCCTGGCGCCGTGTTCGCCACCCGACGGAAGTCGTGCAGGTTGGCGACGAAGTCACCGCGAAGGTCCTCAAGTTCGACGCCGAGAAGAACCGCGTCTCGCTGGGCCTCAAGCAGCTGGGCGAAGATCCGTGGGTGGGCATCGCTCGCCGTTACCCGTCGGGCACCCGCCTGTTCGGCAAGGTCACCAACATTACCGACTACGGCGCGTTTGTCGAAGTCGAGCAGGGTATCGAGGGCTTGGTCCACGTGTCCGAAATGGACTGGACCAACAAGAACATTCACCCGACCAAGGTTGTCCAGCTGGGCGACGAAGTCGAAGTGATGATCCTCGAAATCGACGAAGATCGTCGTCGTATCTCGCTGGGCATGAAGCAGTGCAAGGCCAACCCGTGGGATGACTTCGCACAGACCTTCAAGAAGGGTGACCGCGTCAAGGGCGCCATCAAGTCGATCACCGACTTCGGTGTGTTCATCGGCCTGACCGGCGCGATCGACGGCTTGGTCCACCTGTCCGACCTGTCCTGGTCGCTGCCGGGTGAAGAGGCGATCCGCAACTTCAAGAAGGGTGACGAAGTCGAGGCCGTCGTGCTGTCGATCGACGTCGAGAAGGAGCGTATCTCCCTCGGTATCAAGCAGATGGATGGGGACCCCTTCACCAACTTCATCGCCACGCACGACAAGAACAGCGTCGTTCATGGTTCGGTCAAGTCGGTTGACGCTCGCGGCGCCGTGATCGCGCTGAATGACGACGTCGAAGGCTACCTGCGTGCGTCCGAATTCGCGCGTGAGCGTGTTGAAGACCTGTCGCAGCTGCTGAAGGTGGGTGACGCTGTCGAAGCGATGATCGTGAACGTGGATCGCAAGACCCGCTCGATCAACCTGTCGGTCAAGGCTAAGGACCAAGCTGAGCAGAACGAAGCGATGCAGAAGTTCTCGAACGACAGTTCGGCTGCCAGCGGCACCACCAACCTTGGTGCGCTGCTCAAGGCCAAGCTCAACAACCCGCAGCAGTAAGCCTTGTCTGTCATGACGAAGTCGGAGTTGATTGCCAGGCTCGCGGAGCGTTTTCCGCAGCTTGGTGTGAAGGATGCCGACTACGCCGTGAAAGTGATTCTCGATGCGATGACGCTCGCGTTGTCGCGCGCCGACCGCATCGAGATCCGGGGTTTCGGCAGTTTTGCTTTGAATTACAGACCGCCGCGTATGGGGCGTAATCCCAAGTCGGGTGAGAAGGTGCAGGTACCGCAAAAGTACGTGCCCCACTTCAAAGCCGGCAAGGAGCTGCGTGAGCGTGTAGACGCGCAGTAAGCCTGCGGCGGTGGCAGTACCAGGAAGGCGGCGCAAGCCGCCTTTCGCTTTTTTGGCGAGTCGCACCGTATTGCGGGATAATTGCGCGATGCGCTTACTGCTCTGGCTTCTGCGGGGATTGGTGTTCTTCGTTCTTCTTGGCTTTGCGCTCAAGAACGACGGAATCGTCACGCTCCGCTTCTTCTTTGAAACCGAATGGCGTTTGCCGCTGATTGCGGTGATCCTGCTGACCTTCGTTGTCGGCGTGTTGCTCGGCGTAACCGCCGCAGTGCTGACGCTGCGCAACCAGCGTCGCGAGATCCGCCGCCTGCGCGAAAACGCATCGGGCGCGTCGGCATCGGTTTCTGCCCTTTCGGTGCGCGACACCCCGCCCGCCGATTACCTGCGATCGCTCTGAGAGTCCATGGAATTCGAACTCTGGTGGTTGCTGGCCTTCCCGATCTTCTTCGCGCTCGGCTGGCTGGCTGCACGTATCGACATCAAACATCTGGTGAAGGAGTCGCGCGCGCTGCCGCGCTCTTACCTCACTGGCCTCAACTTCCTGCTCAACGAGCAGCCCGACAAAGCGATCGACGCATTCCTTGAGGCGGTCAAGATCGATCCGCAGACGGTGGAGCTTCACTTCGCGCTGGGCAGTCTGTTCCGCCGGCGAGGCGAGCTCGATCGCGCGATCCGCATGCACCAGACGCTAGTGGATCGTGACGATCTGAGCGCCGAGCAACGTTCCAATGCGTTGTCCGAGCTGGGGCAGGACTTCCTCAAGGCCGGTCTGCTGGATCGTGCCGAAGCGGTATTCGTGAAGCTGCGCGAAACCGGCATGCGTGAATTCGCGTTGAAGCAGCTGCTGGAGATCTATCAGCAGGAAAAGGATTGGGCGAAGGCCATCGAGGTGGCGCGTGCGCTGCCAAACGCAGATTCGGCGCTGATGCTCAAGGAAATCGCGAACTTCCATTGCGAACTTGGCGCGACAGAACTCGCGCGCGGCCAACTCGATAACGCAGCGGCAGAGCTTCAACGCGCACTCGACGTGAATCGCCAGTGCGTGCGCGCCAACATGCTGCTCGGTGATGTGCATCTGGCGCGTGAAGACGCGGCTGCCGCGATCGAAGCATGGCAGCGCGTCGAACAACAGAACCCGGTGTATCTGGCCTTGGTCGCCGAGCGCCTGATGGAAGGCTACCGCCGCCTCGGCCGCAAGGACGACGGCATGCAGCTGGTGCATTCTTATCTGGAGCGTTACCCGTCGCTCGACTTGCTCGATGCCGTCTTCCAGTGGGAGCTGGAGCGTGATGGTCCTGATGCCGCCTACAAGCTGGTGCGCGAAGAGTTGAAGCGCAACCCGACCGTGCTTGGGCTGGACAAGTTGCTTGAGGCGGCGCTGCTGAACGCGCAGCCGGAACAGCGTCAGGATATCGAGATGGTGAAGGGGCTGATCCACGGGCATACCCGTCGCGTCGCCCGCTACTGTTGCGATGCCTGCGGGTTCAAGGCGCGTCAGTTCTACTGGCGTTGCCCGGCTTGTGGCGGCTGGGAAACCTACCCGCCGCGGCGCAGTGAAGAATTCGACCTGACGCCCTGATGGGGCGCTGACCTGAATGGAGTCACCAAGGTGAAAGTTACCGTTGTCGGCACCGGCTATGTTGGCCTGGTGTCGGGCGCCTGCCTGGCGGAAATGGGCAACGATGTGCTCTGTCTCGATGTCGATCCGAACAAGATCCGCATCCTGAAGGAGGGCGGCATTCCGATCCATGAGCCGGGGCTCGACAAAGTCGTCGAACGCAACGTCGCGGCAGGCCGTCTTCACTTTACGACCGACGCTGAAGAGGCGGTCCGCTTTGGCACCCTGCACTTCATCGCGGTCGGAACGCCGCCGGATGAAGATGGCTCCGCCGATCTGCAGTACGTGCTGGCGGCCGCGCGCAACATCGGCCGCCTGATGACTGACTACAAGGTGGTCATCGACAAGAGCACCGTCCCCGTGGGTACCGCCGACAAGGTGCGCGCCGTGATCGCGGACGAACTCGCAAAGCGCGGCGTCGATATCAAGTATGCGGTGGTGTCGAACCCGGAGTTTCTGAAGGAGGGGGCCGCGGTTGAGGACTTCATGAAGCCCGATCGCATCGTCGTTGGCGCGGACGACGAGCAGGCCGTGTATCTGATGCGCGCGCTCTACGCGCCGTTCCAGCGCAACCATGACAAGCTGGTCGTGATGGATGTGCGCTCGGCGGAGCTAACGAAGTACGCCGCGAACGCGATGCTTGCGACCCGCATCTCATTTATGAACGAACTCGCGCTGCTCGCAGAGAAGCTTGGAGCCGATATCGAACTGGTGCGCCAGGGTATCGGTTCCGACCCTCGCATCGGCTACCACTTCCTCTATGCCGGTTGCGGCTACGGCGGATCGTGCTTCCCGAAAGACGTCAAGGCGCTGATCAAGACGGCGAGTGATGCGGGGCAGGGGCTTAAAGTCCTTCAGGCCGTTGAAGACGCCAACGACGCACAGAAACTTGTGCTCGTGGACAAGATCGTCAAGCGCTTTGGCGCTGATCTGAGTGGCAAGAAGTTCGCGCTCTGGGGCTTGGCGTTCAAGCCGAACACGGATGACATGCGTGAGGCGACCAGTCGCGTCGTGATTGAAGAGTTGTTCAAGCGCGGTGCCACGGTGACGGCTTACGATCCGGTCGCAATGAACGAGGCGCGCCGCATCTTTGGGGATGAACTGCGACTCGCGTATGCGAACTCGCCGATGCATGCGCTCGACGGCGCAGACGCGCTGCTGATCGTCACTGAGTGGAAAGAGTTCCGCAGCCCGGACTTCGAGCGCATCAAGAGCGCGCTGAAGAGTCCGGTGATCGTCGACGGGCGCAACCTCTATGATCCGAAGTTGCCGCGCAGCTTCGGCCTCGAATACCTGCCGATCGGGCGGCCCTGATATGCGAAACCTGCCTCCGCTTCCAGATACAAGCCGCGCCCGGGTGTTGGTGGTCGGCGATGTAATGCTGGACCGCTACTGGTTCGGTGATGTGAGCCGGATATCGCCCGAGGCGCCCGTGCCGGTGGTCAAGGTTGAACGCAGCGAGGAGCGTCCCGGCGGCGCCGCCAACGTGGCGCGCAACGCTGCGGCGCTGGCTGCGCATACGGTGCTGCTGTCCGTCGTCGGGCAGGACGAGCCGGCGCAAGCGCTCGGCCGGCTGCTTGAAAGCGAAGGTGTTGTCGCTTCGCTGCAGACCGACCCCGATCTCGCGACGACCGTGAAGCTGCGCGTCATCGGCCGCCAGCAGCAACTGCTGCGCATCGACTTCGAAACCTGGCCGAACCACGAATCCCTGCAGGCGACCCTTGTTGAGTTTCGCTCGCGCTTGCCGAACGTTGATGTCGTCGTGTTGTCCGACTACGGCAAGGGTGGTCTGACGCATGTCGCAGAAATGATCCGGCTGGCGCGCGAGGCTAACAAACCGGTGCTGGTCGACCCGAAAGGGGACGACTATTCGAAGTATCGCGGTGCCACGCTGCTGACCCCCAACCGATCCGAATTGCGACAGGTTGTCGGCAAGTGGCGCGATGATGCGGATCTGGCGGCACGCGCTCAGAAGCTGCGCACCGAACTCGCGCTGGACGCCTTGCTGGTGACGCGCTCGGAGGAGGGGATGACGCTCTTCCGCGACGAGGGATCGGTTCACGAAGGCACGCGTGCGCGCGAGGTCTACGATGTTTCCGGTGCCGGTGACACGGTGATCGCGACGCTTGCGGTGATGCTCGCCGCCGGTGCGCCGATGGCCGATGCCATGCGCTGGGCTAACCACGCTGCGGGCATTGTCGTCGGCAAGCTCGGCACGGCGACGGTCACACTCGACGAAATCAAGATTCCAGACTGAGGAGACGCGTATGTCGCGCTACTACGTCGTGACCGGCGCCGCCGGTTTCATCGGCTCAAACATCGTTGCCGGGCTTAACGCCAAAGGCATCGACAACATCATCGCGGTCGACAACCTCTCGAAGGGCGACAAGTTCAAGAACCTGGTCGGCTGCGAGATCGCCGACTACCTCGACAAGAAGGTCTTCCTCGAAATGATCGAGGGTGGCGAACTGGACGGTTCGGTCGAGGCTATCCTGCATCAAGGTGCCTGTTCCGACACGATGGAACAGGACGGCCAGTACATGATGGAGAACAACTATCGGTACTCGCTTGAGCTGCTGCGTTTCTGCCTGGAGCAGGAGGCACAGTTTCTCTACGCCTCGTCCGCATCGGTGTATGGCGGCGGTTCCGTGTTCAAGGAAGACCGCCAGTACGAAGCGCCTTTGAACGTCTACGCCTATTCGAAGTACCTGTTCGATCAGGTGGTGCGGCGGGCGCTGACCGAAGGTGGCTCGCAAATCGCGGGCTTCCGCTATTTCAATGTCTACGGGCCGAATGAGCAGCACAAGGGGCGTATGGCCTCTGTGTCCTATCACTTCTTCAATCAGTACCGTGAGCATGGCAAGGTCAAGCTTTTTGAAGGTCAGGACGGCTACGGCAATGGCGGCCAGTTGCGCGATTTCGTGTTCGTTGAGGACGTTGTAAACGTCAATCTGTACTTCCTCGACAGCCCCGCGCTGTCCGGCATCTATAACCTGGGCACCGGCCGCGCGCAGAGCTTCAACGATGTTGCCGTGGCAACCGTGAATGCGTGCCGCGCGGCAAAGGGTGAGGCTGTGCTTTCGCTCGCCGAAATGCAGGCTCAGGGCGTGATTGAGTACATCCCGTTCCCCGCGGCGCTGAAGGGCAAATACCAGAGTTTTACTCAGGCCGAAATCTCGTTGCTGCGTGATGCCGGTTACGCAGACGCCTTCCATGATGTTGCCCAGGGTGTTGGGAAGTACGTCGCCACGCTGCAGCAGCGCGCCGGCGTCTGAGCCAGGGGTTCGCATGACGTTTCTGACGCTTGAGGACTACGTTGGTCGCACACCCTTGGTGCGTCTGAAGCGGATCAATGCTGGGCGCAACAACGTGATCCTCGCCAAGCTGGAGGGCAATAACCCCGCCGGTTCGGTGAAAGATCGCCCCGCCTTGTCGATGATTCAGCATGCCGAGGCGCGCGGCGACATCAAGCCCGGTGATACGCTGGTGGAAGCCACCAGTGGTAACACCGGTATCGCTTTGGCGATGGCCGCGGCGATGCGCGGCTACAAGATGATTCTCGTCATGCCCGAGAATCAGAGCTTGGAGCGGCGCCAGACGATGCGTGCGTTTGGCGCGGAGTTGATCCTCACGCCGCGCGAAGGCGGCATGGAGATGGCTCGCGATGTTGCGGAACGCCTGCGCGACGAGGGGCGGGGCATCATCCTTGATCAGTTTGCCAATGCGGACAACCCGCTCGCCCACTACGAGGGCACTGGCCCTGAACTCTGGGAGCAAACCGGCGGGCGCATTACCCACTTTGTCAGCAGCATGGGTACCACCGGTACGATCATGGGTACGTCGCGCTTTCTCAAGGAGCGAAACCCGGCCATCCGCATCGTTGGTTGTCAGCCAGCCGATGGCGCCCAAATTCCCGGTATCCGGAAGTGGCCCCAGGAATATCTGCCGAAGATCTATCAGGCGGATCGCGTCGACCAGGTCGAGTCGGTGGCTCAGGCGGAAGCGGAAGAGATGACGCGTCGCCTGGCGCGTGAGGAAGGCATTTTTGCAGGCATTTCATCGGGCGGCGCCATGGCAGTGGCTGTGCGCCTTGCGGCCACGCTTGAGAATGCAGTGATCGTGTCCATCGTTTGCGACCGTGGAGACCGCTACCTCTCCACCGGGGTGTTTCCGGGGTGACAGCGATCAAGCCTTCTGCGGTGGCGTTCGACATCGTCACCGTGCCGGATATAGCCGGCATTCGTTGTATCTACGACCTTGATGTCGCACTGTCCGATGGTGATGTGGCTGAGTACGCATTCCAGCGCCAGCGCGCCGCCAGTGGTGGCGACAATTTGCCGCCGCACCTTCAGCGGGTGGTCGAGATCTCGCTTGCCGAATGGGGTGACGCCGGTTTGACAGTGTCCTCTTTGTCCGCCGCCGAGAGGGATGAGGGGCAACTGATCGAGCGCTTTGTCGCACGACTCGCGGCGCGCGACGGGGAAGTGGCGTGTTGGGGGGCTATGCGCCGCCAGATACCTATCCTTCGATTGCGCGCGCTGACTCATGCCGCGAAGGTATGCGTGAAGCACAGCAGTACTCAGCAAGACGCGCTTGAGCTCCTGGGTCGCGTCGCAGACCTGTCAGGTCAGTTGCAGGGCGCCTCACCGGATTTGGACGTTCCCGTCGACCAACTGATCCGCCTTCTTGGCGCAGCCCCGGCGCGCGCGCTTAACGACGCAGCCGTGTGGAGTGCGTGGCAAGGCGGCGACTTGAAGTCCGTCACTGCGGAATGTGAGTGTCGCGCGCTCGCGACCCTGCACGTCTTGTTGCGCGCCCGATGTGTGGCCGGCGTGATCGACGGAGCGCAATGTGGAGCGGCCGAGCGGGCGATCGCTGCACGGCGTGCATAGCGGTTTGGCGCGGGTGACAGCCCGGTTCGGTGACAGGGCTGATTTTCAAAAAAAGTTTTGACAGCCCAGAAATTCAGGCTATAATCGCTTCTCTTTCAGGCGCGTAGCTCAGCTGGTTAGAGCACCACCTTGACATGGTGGGGGTCGTTGGTTCGAGTCCAATCGCGCCTACCAACACCCATGCGGAGCGGTGATGATTCTGCGAACTTGCACCACGGTTTGTCCGTAGTACGTGGGTTCGCCGGGTTCATACGCTTCGATTGAACGAAAAAGTGCGGCCCCATGGCCGCACTTTTTTTTTGCCCAAGCGGGAGTATTCATGCCTAACGTGCGTCTGCCGGATGGTTCGGTCCGGTCCTTCGAAAAGTCGGTAACTGTCGCCGATGTGGCGGCGAACATTGGCGCAGGCCTTGCTCGGGCGACCCTTGCAGGGCGTGTGAATGGCACCCTTGTGGATGCGAGCCACCTCATTGAGTCGGACTGCGAGCTCTCGATCCTGACGGCCAAGGATGCCGAAGGTCTTGAAGTGATCCGCCACTCCACGGCCCACCTGCTGGCGTATGCCGTGAAGGAGTTGTTTCCCGAGGCGCAGGTCACCATCGGCCCGGTCATCGAAAACGGCTTCTACTACGACTTCTCGTTCCCGCGCGGCTTCACGCCTGATGACCTCGTGCGTATCGAGGAGCGTATGGCTGAACTGTCCCGCCGCGACATCCCGGTGGTACGCGAAGAGTGGGCTCGTGATGCTGCAGTCGAGTTTTTCAAGGGGATTGGCGAGGCTTACAAGGCGGAGATCATAGCCAGCATTCCAGCGGACCAGACAATCTCGCTCTATCGCGAGGGCGACTTCGTCGATCTGTGTCGCGGTCCGCACGTCCCGTCCACGGGCAAGCTCAAGCACTTCAAGCTGATGTCGGTCGCTGGTGCCTACTGGCGCGGTGACTCGCGTAACGAGCAGTTGCAGCGGATCTACGGCACGGCATGGGCAAGCAAGGAAGATCTTGATGCCTACCTGCATATGATCGAAGAGGCGGAAAAGCGCGATCACCGCAAGCTGGCCAAAGTGCTCGACCTGTTCCATCTCCAGGATGAGGCGCCGGGGATGGTTTTCTGGCACCCCAAGGGCTGGACTTTGTGGCAGCAGATCGAGCAGTACATGCGTCGGCGTCTCGATGCTGCCGGATACAGTGAAGTAAAGACACCATTGGTTATGGATCGCGTCCTATGGGAGCGCTCTGGCCACTGGGAGAACTACCGTGAGAACATGTTCGTCACGGAGTCGGAGAAGCGCGATTACGCGGTGAAGCCGATGAACTGTCCGGGCCATGTTCAGATCTTCAATCACGGCCTGCGTTCTTATCGCGAGCTGCCGCTGCGGCTGGCGGAGTTCGGCTCATGCCATCGGAACGAACCATCTGGCGCCTTGCATGGCCTGATGCGGGTTCGTGGCTTCGTGCAGGACGACGCGCACATCTTCTGTACGGAAGATCAAGTTGTTGCCGAAGTGCAGGCTTTTAACGAGTTGCTTGTCTCGGTTTATCGAGACTTCGGCTTTAACGACGTCGTGGTCAAACTTTCGCTGCGACCAGAAAAGCGTGCCGGCTCCGACGAAGTGTGGGACAAGGCGGAGCAGGGCTTGCGCGATGCGCTCAAGGCGTCTGGAGTCGAATGGATTGAGTTGCCGGGCGAGGGTGCGTTCTACGGCCCCAAGATCGAGTATCACATCAAGGATGCGTTGGGCCGCTCGTGGCAATGCGGCACGATGCAGCTTGATTTTGTGCTGCCCGAGCGCCTTGATGCCGAGTATGTCGCTGAAGACAACACGCGCAAGCGCCCGGTGATGCTGCATCGCGCGATCCTCGGCTCGTTGGAGCGCTTCATTGGCATCCTGATCGAGAACTTTGCCGGCAACTTCCCGTTGTGGCTGGCGCCGAGGCAGGCTGTCGTGATGAGCATCTCGGAGCATCAGGCTGACTACGCAGAAGAAGTGGCGCGCGCCCTTGTCGAAGCAGGCTTCCGCGTCGAAACGGATTTGCGTAGCGAGAAGATTTCCTATAAAATTCGAGAACATAGCTTGCAAAAGCTACCCTATCAGCTGGTCGTCGGCGAGAAAGAAAAGGCGGCTGGCGTAGTGGCCGTACGTGCCCGAGGTGGTCAAGATCTTGGCCAGATGCCTCTCGATCAATTGCTCGATCGCTGGCGCCACGAGGTGGAAACCCGTGGCAGTGCGGCTTAATTTTTATTTTTTGGAGACTTAGACCATCGCTCAGGAAAAGCCGCAGCGCCTTAACGGAGAAATCAATGTTTCCGAAGTGCGCTTGGTAGGAGAAGAAGGCGAGCAGCTCGGTATCGTTCCGACGCGACAAGCGCTTGAAATGGCTGAAGAAGCCGGGCTTGATCTCGTTGAAATCGCGCCGCTCGCGAAGCCGCCAGTCTGCAAGCTCATGGACTTCGGCAAGTTCAAGTACCAAGAGTCCAAGAAGGCGCACGAGGCCAAGCTCAAGCAGAAGCAGATTCAGGTCAAGGAAGTCAAGCTCCGTCCGGGTACCGACGAGAATGACTACCAGATCAAGCTTCGCAACATGACGCGCTTCCTGCAGGAAGGCGACAAAGTCAAAGTGACCCTTCGCTTCCGTGGTCGGGAAATGGCTCACCAGGAATTTGGTGTGCGTCAGCTGGAGCGGATCAAGGCGGATCTTGAGGCAGTGGGTACGGTTGAACAGTTTCCGAAGCTTGAAGGGCGCCAGATGATCATGGTTCTGGCGCCAAGCAAGAAGAAGCAACCGGTCTGACGACTGGCAGCGAAGAATTCCGGGGTTGCGAAAGCAACCCCAGGAAACGGCTCTGAAAAGAGCTGCATACAAGTGGAGCCAGGTTCCGGAAGTGTCTTCTGCGGAAGGCCACCCGGCTTCATCGACTAACAGTTTGGAGTGTGTTTCATGCCCAAAATGAAAACCAAGAGCGGCGCCAAGAAGCGTTTCAAGGTTCGTTCGAGCGGTAGCATCAAGCGTTCGCAGGCGTTCAAGCGCCACATCCTGACCAAGAAGACGACCAAGACCAAGCGCCAGCTGCGCGGCATGGAGGGCGTGCACGCGTCCGACGTCGCCCAGGTCAAGTCGATGCTTCCCTACGCGTAATTCAGGAGGAACGTCATGTCTCGCGTAAAACGCGGTGTTACCGCACGTGCTCGTCACAAAAAAGTCCTCGACCAGGCCAAGGGTTACCGCGGCCGTCGTAAGAACGTCTATCGCATCGCCAAACAGGCGGTGATGAAGGCGGGTCAATATGCCTACCGTGACCGCCGTCAGCGCAAGCGTCAGTTCCGCGCGCTGTGGATTGCTCGTATCAACGCTGCTGCTCGTGAAGTCGGTCTGAACTATTCGAAGTTCATGAACGGCCTCAAGAGGGCATCGATCGAGATCGATCGCAAGGTGCTGGCCGACCTAGCCGTGTTCGACAAGCCGGCATTTGCTGCGATTGCGAACCAGGCCAAGGCCCAGCTCGCTGCGTAAGTTGTCGTAGCGTAAAAAAAGGAGGCCTGGCCTCCTTTTTTTTGTCCCAAACATCCCGGAAGCGTGTTCGTGGATCATCTGGAACGGCTTGTAGAACAAGCGATCGCCGATTTCGGCGCTGCATCGGACGCCAACAGCCTCGAGCAGGCCAAGGCGATTTATCTTGGCAAGAGCGGATCCCTGACTGAGCTCCTCAAGGGGCTCGGCAAGATGGATCCGGAGGCGCGCCGCGAAGCCGGTGCGGCCATCAATCGGGTAAAAGCTGCGGTTGAACAGGCGCTCGAAGCCCGTCGCGACGCGTTGCGCGACGCTGCGCTCGCGGAGCAGCTCGCTGCCGAGGCACTTGATGTCACTTTGCCGGGGCGTGGTCAGGGGACGGGCGGTTTGCATCCGGTGACCCGCACGCTGGACCGAATCGAACAGCTTTTCGCCAGCATCGGTTTCGAGGTCGCTGATGGCCCGGAAATCGAAGAGGACTGGTACAACTTCACTGCCTTGAATACGCCCGAGAATCATCCGGCGCGTTCAATGCACGACACTTTCTATCTGCAGGATGCTCCCGGCGTCCTGTTGAGAACGCACACGAGCCCGGTTCAGGTGCGCTACATGCGTGAGCATGTCGCCCAGCATGAGGCTGCGGAAGTGATGCCGGAAATCCGCATCATTGCGCCGGGCCGTGTCTATCGCGTCGACTACGATGCGACGCACTCGCCGATGTTCCACCAGATCGAAGGTCTTTGGGTTGGCGAGCGGGTGAGCTTTGCGGATCTCAAGGGTGTGATCGCCGAGTTTCTGCGCCGTTTCTTCGAGACGGATGCCTTGCAGGTGCGCTTCCGCCCCTCGTTCTTCCCCTTTACCGAGCCGTCGGCCGAGATCGACTTCGCCTTCATGAGCGGGCCGAACAAGGGCAAGTGGCTGGAGATTGCCGGCTGCGGCGTTGTCCACCCGAATGTGCTGCGTAACGGCGGCATCAATCCGGAGCGCTATACCGGTTTTGCCTTCGGCATGGGTCTGGACCGTCTGACGATGCTGCGTTACGGCGTCGACGACCTGCGTCTGTTCTTCGAAAACGATCTTCGCTTCCTTAGCCAATGCAGGTAAGCCATGCAGTTCTCTGAGCACTGGTTACGTACTCTTGTCAGCCCCGCGCTGGATTCCGCCGCGCTGGGGCATTTGCTCACCATGGCTGGCCTCGAAGTCGAGGAGTCCAAGGTGGTCGCGCCGGCCTTCTCTGGCGTCGTCGTTGCCGAGATCCTTGAAGCCAATCCGCATCCGAACGCCGACCGCTTGCGCGTGTGCAAGGCGGATGCCGGGGCAGGTGAGCCCTTGCAGATCGTTTGTGGTGCGCCCAATGCGGCTGCGGGCATGAAAGTGCCCTGTGCGATTGTTGGCGCGGTGCTGCCGGGCGATTTTCAGATCAAGGCGGCCAAGCTGCGCGGCGTTGAATCCTTCGGCATGTTGTGTTCGGCGCGCGAACTCGGAATCTCCGATGCGCACGAAGGCCTGCTGGCGTTGCCGCCCGATTTCAAAGTCGGCATGAGCATTCGCGACGCACTGGCGCTTGACGACGTGTGTTTCACGATCAAGCTCACGCCGAACCGCGCGGATTGCCTGAGCTTGCTCGGCGTTGCTCGTGACGTCGCTGCGCTGACTGGCGCTGCGCTGAGCGAGCCCCTCGTTACGACGATACTGGCGAGCCACAACGTGAGCCGCGCCGTGCACCTTGCTTCGCCGGACGGTTGTCCGCGCTATGTCGGCCGCGTACTGCGGAATGTTGATCCGACCTGTCCGACGCCAGACTGGATGAAGCAACGTCTTGAGCGCTGCGGTGTGCGTTCGATCAGCGCGATCGTCGATGTGACCAACTATGTGATGCTGGAGCTCGGCCAGCCGCTGCATGCGTTCGACGATGACAAGCTCAACGGCGACATCGTTGTGCGTTGGGCGCAGGCTGGCGACAAGCTGCTGCTGCTGAATGGCCAGGAAGTTGAGCCGGATGAGCACACCTTGCTGATCACCGATGCTTCTGGGCCGCTTGCGCTGGCAGGGGTGATGGGCGGCGAACTGAGCGGCGTGACGGATGCGACCCGGAATGTATTTCTCGAAAGCGCATTCTTCCAGCCGGACGCGATTGTCGGTCGCGCCCGCGCCTACGGCTTCTCGTCGGATGCGTCGCACCGGTTTGAACGTGGCGTCGACTTCGAACTGGCGCCACGCGCAATGGAGCGTGCCACAGAGCTGATCCTCGCGATCTGCGGCGGGGAGGCAGGGCCTGCGGTCGAGTCGGTTGCGACCGACGCCTTGCCCGCGAGGGAGCCGGTCTCGCTACGCGTGTCGCGCGCCTCGCAAGTCATCGGTATCCCGTTCAGTGCTGAGCAGATCGGCGACATTCTTGGGCGCCTTGGCATGCCTGTGACGGTCGGCGAGGATCGCGTCACTGTGACGCCGGCCTCCTATCGTTTCGACTTGCGGATCGAGGAAGATCTCATTGAAGAGATCGCCCGCATTCACGGTTACGAGAACATCCCCGAGAATCTGCCGCAGGGCACACTCGGCATGTTGCCGTTGCCGGAGTCGCGCCGTAGCGCATCCGCTTTGCGCCGTTTGTTGGCGGGCCGTGAGTATCAGGAGGTCGTGAACTACGCCTTCGTTGAAGAGGCGTGGGAGCGTGACTTCTGCGGTAACCAGGACCCGATCCGACTGGCCAACCCGATTGCTAGCCACCTGTCGGTGATGCGCTCGAGTTTGCTAGGCGGCCTGGTAGGTACCTTGGCGACCAATCAACGCCGTCGTGCGTCGCGTGTGCGTATCTTCGAGATTGGGCGCTGCTTCGCAAAAGACGCGGCGGGTCAGCCCGTTGCAGGTTACCTTCAGCCGATGCGGATTGCGGGACTGGCCTGGGGGCCGGCGGCTGCCGAGCAGTGGGGTTTGGCGACGCGAAAAGTGGACTACTTCGACGTCAAGGCGGACTTGGAAGCGCTGCTCGACGGTCGCTCGCTGGAGTTCGTGCGACTGACTCATCCTGCATTGCATCCTGGGCGTACGGCCGAGGTTCGCTGCGATGGCGCTGCGATCGGCTGGATCGGCGAATTGCATCCGAATTGGGTTCAGCGTTATGACCTTGGCACGGCGCCAGTCGTGTTCGAACTGGATCTGGACGCAGCGGCGTATCGGCCACTGCCGGCCTTCGTTGCGCCCTCGAAATTCCCCATGGTGGTGCGTGATCTTGCCTTGGTTGTTCGTGCCGAAACGCCAGTGGGCGAATTGCTTGCCGTGTTGCGCGACGCCCACCTGAGTATCGTGCAGGCGATTGAAATATTTGACATTTACCAGGGTAAAGGTATCGATCCGGACAGCAAGAGTGTTGCCTTCCGGGTACGCTTCCAACATACTGATCAGACGCTTGAAGACGCTGAAGTCGACGCCGCAATCGATGTGTTGGTTGGTCGTGCCAGTGAGCGGTTGGGCGCCCAATTGAGGAGCTGATTGTGTCGATGACGCTAACGAAAGCCGAATTGGCCGATCTTCTGTTCGAGAAGGTCGGCCTCAACAAGCGGGAAGCCAAAGACATGGTCGATGGCTTCTTCGATGAAATCCGTAATGCGCTGGAGCGGGGCGAAACCGTGAAGCTGTCCGGTTTCGGTAATTTCCAGTTGCGCGACAAGCCGCAACGTCCGGGTCGAAACCCGAAGACCGGAGAGGAAATCCCGATCACGGCGCGCCGTGTGGTCACTTTCCACGCCAGCCAGAAGCTCAAGGCTGAGGTGGATTCATTGAGCGATGCAGAGGTCAATGTCGCAAACCAGCGCGCCGCCTGACGCGGCTGAACTGCCTCCGATTCCCGCCAAACGCTACTTCACGATCGGTGAGGTCAGCGAACTGTGCGGTGTGAAGCCGCATGTGCTGCGTTACTGGGAGCAGGAGTTCACCCAGCTCAAGCCGGTCAAACGGCGCGGCAACCGGCGTTACTACCAGCACCATGAAGTGCTGCTGGTACGCCGGATACGTGACCTGCTTTACAACGATGGCTTCACGATCAGTGGCGCGCGCAACCGGCTGGATGACCAGGCCGAACGGGAGCGAGAGCAGGCCGCGCAGAGCGAACGCGAAGAAGCCTTGTTTGGCGCAATCCGCGGCGAGCTTGAAGATGTGCTCACTCTGTTGCGGAGCTAAATAAACCCTGCAAGGATCTCAAATCCTGCTATAATGCTTGCCGTGTCGGGGCGTAGCGCAGCCTGGTAGCGCACTTGCATGGGGTGCAAGGGGTCGCGAGTTCGAATCCCGCCGCCCCGACCAAATTTTCCCCTCCGGCGTCCTTCGGCTTTACTCAATACCTTAGAGCGCTCGGTCCATGCGAATCCTCCTCAGTAACGACGACGGCTACTTTGCCCCGGGCATCGCCGCGTTGGCCGAGGCGCTATCCGGATTCGCAGAAGTTTTTGTCGTAGCGCCCGAGCGGGATCGTAGCGGCGCTAGTCATTCCCTTACGCTGGATCGTCCACTCTCGGTGCGTCGCGCGCCGAGCGGTTTCAATTTCGTCAATGGAACGCCGACGGACTGCGTGCACCTTGCCGTTACAGGTTTCCTCGGATTCCGGCCTGATCTTGTGGTGTCTGGCATCAATCATGGTGCGAACATGGGCGACGACACGATTTATTCGGGCACGGTCGCCGCGGCAATGGAAGGCTACCTTTTGGGGATTCCCTCCGTCGCCGTCTCACTTGTGGGACGTGAGTTGCGGCATTTCGAAACGGCCGCGGCCGTTGCCGCCGAGGTCGTACGAGCTTGTGCGGTTGATGTTTCAACGGCGCCGTTTCTTCTCAACGTTAACGTGCCCGATCTGCCTGCATCGGAGTTAAAGGGGCGCAGGGTGACCCGTTTGGGCAAGCGTCATATGGCGGAGCCTGTGGTGCGCTCACAAAACCCCCGCGGCGAGGCCATTTATTGGGTTGGTGCGGTCGGCGCTGCGCAGGATGCGGGAGAGGGCACCGATTTTCATGCCGTGACCAACGGGTTTGTCTCGATCACGCCGCTGCAGGTGGATCTGACACAGTTTGCCGCGTTGCCGGCGTGGCAGGAACGCTTCTCGGCATGACGCAGCGGATCAGTGCCTCTGCCGTCACGGCGGTGCGCGCGCGCGCGCGCATGATCGAGCGCTTGCGCGAGCAGGGCATTGCCGACGTACGCGTGCTTGCTGCAATGAACCAGGTGCCTCGGCACTTGTTCGTGCAGGAAGCGTTGGCAAGCCGCGCCTACGAGGACACCGCGCTGCCCCTTGGTTGTCAGCAGACGATCTCGCAGCCTTACGTGGTGGCGCGGATGATCGAGTTGCTCGCGCATGGACGCGATCTCGGTAAAACGCTAGAGGTCGGGGCCGGTTGCGGGTATCAGGCGGCTGTATTGTCCTGCATGGCAAGGGAGGTTTACGCCATCGAGCGTATCCGCACCTTGATCGAGCGCGCAAAGGACAATCTTCGCCCCTTGCGCTTGCCGAACCTGCGGCTGAAATACGGCGACGGTAGCGTTGGTTTGCCGGAGGCTGCTCCGTTCGACACGATCATCGTTGCGGCTGGCACAGCCAGTGTGCCCAAGCCGTTGGTGGATCAGCTTGCTCCGCTTGGGCGGTTGATTCTGCCGTTGGGTAGCGCGGACCAGACGCTGCTTATGGTTGAACGCTTGGCTGATGGAAGGCTCAAGGAATCGCGTTACGATGCGGTTCGATTTGTACCGTTGTTGGCAGGAACCGAATGAGACTGTTTGTTGCCCGAAGTGGGCTATCCCTTGCCCTGATCGCTCTGATCGGAATCGCCGGTTGCACCAGTAGCGGACGTGCGCCGGTGGAGGACCGTACATCGCCATCCAGACCTTCTGGTGCCGCTGTCGTACCCGACGCAGCGCCGGTCGTGGCACGGCCGGGCTATTACATCGTCAAGCGTGGCGATACGCTTATCAGCATTGCATTGGAGCATGGTCAGGACTGGCGCGATATCGCCAACTGGAACGCGATCGAGAACCCAAATCTGATTCTTGTTGGGCAAGAGCTTCGTGTGAAACCGGCTGATGGAACGGCTTCGAAGCCTGTCATCTCACCGACGATCGAATCCAAGCCGCTCGAACCGAAGACGACGACTGCTGCGCCCGTCAAGACAGACGAATCACTTCGCCGCGATCCGAAGGGCGGAAAGGTCGCGTATTCGGATCAGGCGCTTGCGGCTGCCATGAAGGCTGACGAGGCCGCCCGTGCAGGTGCGAAACCTGCTGTCGTTGCGCCGGTAGCGGACGCGAAGCCGGTGACCGATGCGCCCAAGAAGGACGACGGCAAGCCTGTGACTGATGATGAGTTCGAATGGGTATGGCCGGCGGCCGGCAAAGTGGTCAACGGTTTCAATGATTCGAGCAACAAGGGGCTCGACATTGGTGGCCAGATTGGCGATCCGGTGGTCGCTGCGGCAGCGGGCAAAATTGTTTATGTGGGTGCCGGCTTGCGTGGCTATGGAAATCTCGTCATCATCAAGCACAACGCGACCTTCCTCAGTGCCTATGCCCATAACCAGAAGATTCTGGTGAAGGAAGGGCAGTCAGTCAGGAAAGGCCAGGAGATCGCGGCGTTGGGGGACAGTGATGCGGATCGCGCCAAGCTGCACTTCGAGATCCGGCGTCAAGGTAAACCCGTTGATCCTCTGAAGTACCTTCCTAAACGCTAAGGGTGGGATATGTACGATCCGGCAACCTTTTTCGACGACGAAGACGAAAAGGAGCCGGATCTCCCACCTGAGATCGAAGCGTTCGGCGCCGAGCCTGTCCAGGCACCGCCAGAAAACGAATTCCTCAACGACGTCACGCAGATCTATCTCAACGAGATCGGCGCGAACCCTTTGCTTACAGCTGACGAAGAAGTTGCGCTGGCGCGCCGTGTGCGGCTGGGCGACTTCTCCGCGCGGCAGAAGATGATCGAACACAACCTGCGTCTGGTTGTGAACATCGCCAAGCACTACCTTAATCGTGGCATCCCGCTCCTTGACTTGGTCGAGGAGGGCAACTTAGGGTTGATCCACGCGCTTGAAAAATTCGACCCCGAGCGCGGTTTCCGCTTCTCCACCTATGCAACCTGGTGGATCCGGCAGAACATCGAACGCGCGATCATGAATCAGTCGCGCACGATTCGCTTGCCAGTCCATGTGGTGAAGGAACTCAACCAAGTGCTGCGTGCGCAGCGCTCGATCGAATCGAGCCACGGCGGCGCGACGATCGAAGATGTCGCTAAGCGTCTCGAACGCCCGGTGGATGACGTGCGCGCGATCCTCGCGCTGAACGAGCACACGGCTTCGCTCGATGCGCCGCTCGACATCGACCCCAACCTCTCGATTGGTGAGTCGCTTGCGGACGAAGCCTCCGACGGGCCGGAATCAACGCTGCAGAATGCCGAAATCGAGGACTTGGTGCGGCAGTGGATCGGGCAGCTGTCGGAAAAGCAGCGCATGGTTATCCAGCGCCGCTATGGGCTCGACGATTGCGATGTGCAGACGCTGGAAGAGCTTGCGCTGCAATTGGGCTTGACGCGCGAACGAGTTCGCCAGATTCAGCTCGAGGCGCTTGCGCAGTTTCGGCGCATCCTCAAGCGTCGCGGCGTGTCGCGCGACGTTCTGCTCTGATACCACCTCCGGGCGCCACAAGTCATGCGGCGGTCGCTAATCCGCCGCGCTCGCGCTCCAGACGAACAGCCGTGGCGAGATGGAATACCGCCATCGCGTAAAAGCTACTGCGGTTATAGCGCGTGATTACGTAGAAATTCTGATACCCGAGCCAGTATTCGGTCGCCGCCTCCGGTGAGACCAAATCGATCAAGGCCGCGGGTTTGTCTTCGGCGGCCGGCGTGTCGGCCGCGACACCTAGGCGCTCAAAATCCTGTTTGCGGAAACTCGGTGCGATACCCGCTTCCACCAGCGCTGTTGCTCGCTGTGGATCCATCACCCGAGCGGGTACGGCGACAGCGCCCCCGCGTTCCCATCCGTGCTGCTTCAGAAAATTGGCGACACTTCCAATGGCGTCGTCTGCGCTGGTGTCGAGTGAGACCTTGCCGTCGCCGTCGTAGTCGATGGCATACCGCCGGATGCTGCTGGGCAGGAACTGCGGCAGCCCCAACGCGCCCGCGTACGAGCCTTTGTAGTTGGTGACAGGCTTGGAGGTGTCGCGCGATAACAGGAACAATTCACCGAGTTCGCGGCGGAAGAGTTCCGCGCGCGGCGGGTAGTCGAAGGCGAGTGTGGCGAGCGCAGAGAGCGTCTGGAAGTTGCCCTGATTGCGGCCATAGATGGTCTCGACGCCGATGATGCCGACGATGATGTCCGCAGGCACGCCGAACTCGGCTTCCGCGCGCTCTAGGGTGGCCGCGTGCTCGCGCCAGAACGCTGTTCCTGCGGCAATGCGGGTGCGGTCCAGGTAGCGGGCGCGGTAGCGCACCCACGACTTCACGGTCGGGCTCGCCGGCGGAAGGATCGCCTTGATTACGGCCGGTAGATAGCGTGCTTCGGCCAGGCTGGCCAGCACCTGCGCTTCATCGAGCGATTCCTTTTGCGCAAGTTCGTGGGCGAAGGCTTTGACTTCCTCGCGCTCGCCATAGGGCTGTGGTTCTGGCGCCGTGGCGCCATGCGCGAGCGTGCTGACGATGCCTAGCAAGACGGCGAGGACGAGGGTGCTGCGTTTCAGAAGGTGCGTGTGAGCCATGCGTTGATGTCGAGTCTGAGCGCTTCGGCTTCTGCTGCCGGCGCGGTGGGGCCGTAGGTAAGGCGGGCGTAGCGGGCAGCAAAGTCCGCGAGCGCTTCGTGCCATTCGGGATGGATGGTACCTGCACGTGCCGCGAAGGCAATCGGCCCTTCGCTGATTGAGGGTTCAATCCCGCGTTGCCCGAGCTTGCGCAGCAGCAATTGCCATGCGCGTTCGGCGGGTGTCTGACGGCGACGGCTGCGGAACATGCCCACCCATACGGCAGCCTGCCAGAGCGCGCCGCTGGCCACGAGTCCGATCGTCAGGTTCCGCCAGTCAGCGTCGAAGCCCAGACCGGCGAACAGGTCGCGCTGACGTTGTGCGTTGTAGCCGAGGATCCAGGTGTTCCATGCATGGGACATCGCTTCGGCGCGGTTACGGAGTGTTCGCAGCCATTGCGACTCGATGCGGACCAGACCTGGAATCGGATCACTGGCGGGCAGCGATGCCGTGAGGCCGCCGTCAATCCGCCTTGGCGCTGCGGCGGCGGTAGGATCGACGCGAACCCAGCCCTGTTCGGCGAGCCACACTTCAGTCCACGCATGGGCGTCGGACTGCCGCACCACCAATGTGCCGTCGATTGGATTGACTTCACCCCCCTGATAGCCTGCGACGACACGCGCCGGTACGCCAGCGGACCGCATCAACACGGTGAAGGCGTTTGCGAAGTGTTCGCAGAAACCTTGCCGAGTTTCGAACAGGAAGTCGTCGGCCGCGTTGCGCCCAAGGCGTGGCGGAGAGAGCGTGTAAACGAAATCGCCTTTACGCAGGAAGCTAAGCGCTGCCGCAACGCGATCTGCCGGCGCGGGGTTGTCCTGTCGCAGCTGCGCACCGAACGCCGCCACCCTCGGATTGCTGCCGGCGGGGAGTTCGAGGTTCGTTGCGAGATGGGCGGGCGAGATATCGAGTCCGATTCTGGCATCCGTGAAGCTCGTCAGCGCTGCACGGATGCGTGTGCGCACTGCGGCGCTCGCGAGCAGTACATTGGCGGCATCAAGCGTCTGACCCTCTCGTGGTGTCGCGTGTTCCAGCGCGAACAGCCAACGATTCTGGTTGGGCTCAAGGGTGATCACATAGTCGATACGTCGGTTGCCTTGCGGCTGACTGGCCGCGCGAATGGCTGGCCGAGCTTGCCATTCCATACCGTCGAACTGACTCATTACCGGGCCGCGGAAGTAGCGTTCGGCGGGCGGGGGTATTGGGCCGGAAAACTCCACACGGAATGCTATCTCGCCTGACAGAGACAGGTCGGCGATGGTGCCCGGACGCATGCGGTCCGACATGCCGGTGGTGGCGCTGGCGCCATCGCTGGGCATGCTCCAGAGGGGTGAGTCGATCCGCGGGAACAGTACGAATAACAGGGCCGCAAGCGGTAGCGCGATGCCGACCATTCGCGCGCTGCTCGAGATCGCTGGTTTGAGCGACAGATCGGGCTGCTCGACACGCAGCAGTGCAGTCAGCGCCAGAATGCATGCGGCAAAGGCACTCAATGCGGTTACGACGCTTTGTTCGATCAGAAAGTAGCCGAGCTGCACGAAGAAGCACAGCTGAATCGTGATGTGGGCGTCGCGGCGTGTGCGAGTCTCCAGCATCTTCAGACCCAGCAGCATCGCGAGCAGTGCGAGACCGGGTGTTCGCCCGAAGGCTGTGCCGTAGCGGGCGACTGTCGCTGCAACGGCGACGATCGCCATCAGTAACAGCACAAGCCGATTCGGCGTAGGGGCGGGCGATGCGCTATGCAGCCGCCAGCCTTGCCAAAGCAGTGGCAGGCTGGCGATGACGCTAACCTCCAGCGTCAAACGCGGGAGCAGTGGCAGCAGGGTCAGCACCACGGCGGCCAGTATCCAGAGCAGGTCGCTCCGATCGACGGGCGCAGTCTTATGCATGGTCTGCGACTCCGTAGAGCGCCAGCGACTCAAGCACCTCGCGCAGATGGGCTGCGCCGCTGCTGGGCGGAATTCTGCGGCCGGGTAGCTCCAACCCAAAGCGCTGCTTTGCCTCGTCTGCGCGGAGGGCCCAGGCGCAAAGGCGCGATAGGCGGGCTTCAGTGTCGAGCGTGGCGGGGCAGTCGATCCACCGTAGCCATTGCTCTCCGCCGGCCTCCGCCGCGAAGTGTTTCGTGGCCAGCGCGCCACCACGCGCGAGTTGCCGCCACGCGATCTGACGCGGCCTGTCCCCCGCGCGATACGGGCGCAGGCTATCGAACAGCACGCCATCGCCACCGGGAATGGGGCGGCCTTCTCCTTCTCCCTGTTGTGATGGTGCGCTCGGCGCGTCGGCCTCCGGCGCGGGATAGACGAGCCCGAAAACGGCCGGCTCGAAGTAACTCCAGGCCACGATCAGCCCTAGCGGATGGCGAGTCTCAAGTCGCAGCCGCCCTACGGCATGCCGACCCCTTGGTTGAGGGGGGACTGCGAGGTTCAGCGACTGTGATGCCTTGGCGGGAATCGAGAAGGATGTCGATGCCGACCCAGTCTGCATGATCGACAGCGACGGCCGCTCACGGCCCGCTTGCTCCTGCATGGCCAGCGACAAGATACGCGGCTCGCCGGCGAACACCGCATCGCAGCGCCCGCTTTGCAGCGTGATGCCGAGCAGGTTGCGATGTGCACGCACCATCGACAGATGACCGACGCCCGCAAGTACGAAGGTCAGCGCGAATCCAAGGGACAAGGTGTAGTTCAGACTGGCCAGCAACATCGCCAGCAGCAGGCAGCCAAAGCTCAGGCCCGGGCCGGTCGGCAGCACATAGATGCGTCGCTGGCCGAGCGTGACAGGTAGGCGCTCTGGGGTGCGGCCGCGCAGCATCCAGCGCTGCATGCGTTCCCGCAGGTTCTGCCGCATCGATGTGCTCACGCGACCGGCGTGCTTTTCAGGAAGTCGGCGACCATTGCATCGGGCAGATGACGACCGTCTGCTGTGTGCAAGCGGTGCGCCGCGACGGCGTGCCAGACCGCCTGAACATCCTCCGGTGCGACAAAGTCGCGCCCCTCGGTGAGCGCGTAGGCGCGAGCCGCAGCCAGCAGTGCGAGACCCGCGCGTGGGCTCAGGCCCAGGGCGATTGCCGGATGGCTGCGTGTTGCGCTGAGCAGGCGCAACACATAGCGCGCGATCGGTTCGCCAACGAATACATCGGCACAACTGGCTTGGAGTGCCGTCAGCCTGTCATGGTCGGTCACGCGCGTTATCGTGCTGCGGTTGCGTCGGTCGCGGCCGGAAAGGAGAGCGAGTTCGGCGTCGGCCGGCGGGTAGCCGAGCGAGAGCCGCATCAGGAAGCGGTCGAGTTGCGATTCTGGCAGATCAAACGTGCCTGCGTGATGCGCCGGGTTCTGCGTGGCTATCACGAAGAAGGGGTCGGGCAGCGGATGTGTCGTGCCATCCACCGATACCCGGCGCTCCTCCATGGCTTCTAGCAGTGCGCTCTGCGTCTTCGGCGATGCGCGGTTGACCTCGTCCGCTAGCAGCACTTCCGAAAACACCGGCCCGGGTCGGAAGGCAAACTGCGCGTTCGCGCTCTCCCACACTGATACGCCGACCAGATCCGCCGGCAACAGGTCGCTCGTAAACTGCACGCGCCGCCAAGCCAACCCGCAGGCATCGGCAAGCGCGTGGGCGAGTGTCGTCTTGCCCACGCCGGGCACGTCCTCGATCAACAGGTGGCCACGCGCAAGCAGGCAGGCCACTGCGAGCCGGATTTGTGCCGACTTGCCGAGAATGGATTCGCCGACCGCAGCGGCGACGTCATGCGCGAGCGCGCGCGCTTCGCTGATGGGCAGTTTTTGTTGTGGGCTCATGGTGTCGGTCGGATAATATCGGGATGGGGGAGGGTCGTCGCGTTTGGTCGGCCCATTTGTTCAGATCAGAACGAGGCGGCGAGGGGCCACATGGCGACCGCATTCATCACGCATCCGGATTGCTGGATGCACAACATGGGGGCCATGCACCCCGAATGCCCGGATCGCCTCTCTGCGATCCAGGATCGATTGATCGCATCCGGCATCGATTCGTTCCTCAATTTTCATGACGCGCCGCAAGCGAGTATCGAGCAGTTGTCGCGCGTTCACCCGCGTCGGCATGTCGAGGATCTTATCGGCAGCGCGCCGGAACGTGGCATCAAGCACATCGACCCGGACACGGCGATGTGCCCTCACACCATCCGCGCAGCCTTGCGCGCGGCGGGCGCTGGCGTACTGGCGACCGATCTCGTGCTGCGCGGTGAGGTCGACAACGCCTTCTGCGCGGTACGCCCACCGGGGCACCATGCTGAGCGCGACCGGGCGATGGGCTTCTGTTTCTTCAACAACATTGCCGTTGCGGCGACCCATGCACTCGAAACGCATGGTCTGAAGCGCGTGGCAGTGATCGATTTCGACGTTCATCACGGCAACGGCACCGAGAATGTCTTTGCTGGCGACGAGCGGGTGCTGATGGTCAGCTTCTTCCAGCATCCCTTCTACCCCTACACCGGGGCGGACCATCCGGCGGCGAACATGGTCAATGTGCCGGTGCCGGCTGGCACGCGGGGCGACGCATTCCGCGACATCGTCACCGATGTGTGGCTGCCCGCGCTTCGCAATTTCGCGCCTGAGATGCTCTACATCTCGGCCGGGTTTGACGCGCACTATGAGGACGATATGGCCTCACTGGGCCTCGTCGAAGCCGACTATGCGTGGGTGACCCAGCAATTGCGTGTGTTCGCCGAGCAGCACTGCAGCGGGCGCATCGTGTCGATGCTGGAGGGGGGCTACGCGCTGTCAGCGCTGGCGCGCAGTGCGGTGGCTCACATCAAGGCGCTGGCGGACCTTTGACGCTGATTTTCTACGTATGCGCTAGAATCTCGGCTTTGTCTTTGTGGCGGCAAACGCATGATTAAGGGTTCGATTGTCGCGATCGTCACGCCGATGCGTGAGGATGGCAGCCTTGACCTGGCGCGACTCAAGAGTCTCATCGACTGGCATGTCGCAGAAGGAACCGACGGCATCGTCATCGTCGGGACGACCGGTGAATCGCCGACCGTCAACGTCGAAGAGCATTGCGAACTAATCCGGACTGCGGTCGGTCATGCCGCCGGCCGTTTGCCCGTGATTGCCGGAACCGGGGCAAATTCCACGGCAGAAGCGATTGAATTGTCGCAATTTGCAAAGTCTGCCGGAGCGGACGGCATCCTGTCGGTGGTCCCCTACTACAACAAGCCCACGCAAGAGGGCCTGTACCAGCACTTCCGAACGATCGCTGAAGCCGTCGATATCCCGGTGATCCTATACAACGTCCCGGGGCGGACCGGTGCCGATATGTCGAACGACACGGCATTGCGTCTGGCCGAGATCCCGAACATCGTCGGCCTCAAGGATGCGACCGGCGCGATCGACCGTGCTCTTGACCTGATTCTGCGTGCGCCGGCTGATTTCGCGCTCTACAGCGGCGACGACATGACGTCGCTGGCCTTCCTGCTGCTCGGCGGGCACGGCGTGATCTCGGTGACCTCCAACATCGCACCGCGCGCCATGCACGAAATGTGTATCGCCGCTGCGGCGGGCGACCTGACGCGCGCGCGCGCGATCAACGCCAAGCTGGTGGGGCTGCACAAGCACTTGTTCTGCGAACCCAATCCGATTCCCGCGAAGTGGGCGCTTGAGCGCATGGGCCATATCGGTTCGGGTATCCGTCTTCCCTTGACGCGACTTACCGTCGCAAACGAATCCAAGCTGCTCGACGCACTGCGTCAGGCCGGCATTGAGGCCTGAGGAGTCTGCAGTATGTTCAAGCTGCAAAGCGTTGCACCGGTGTGTCTGCTCGTCGTGCTCGGCGCGTGCACGTTTTCAACCAAGGATGTGGGCAAGGTCGACTACAAGGCTGGCGCACAACAGCGTTCGACACCGCTGGATGTGCCGCCCGATCTGACCAAGCCTGGGCGCGACGATCGTTACTCTGTCGAAGGTGAGTCGGTCGCAGCGACGCTGTCCGAATACCAGGCCGGGCGCAAGCCTTCGGCTGGCGGCGTGGGCGTTGCCAGTGGGCCGGAGGTGGTGCCGGACGTCGCGAAAATGACGATTGGCCGCGCTGGCGCGGAGCGCTGGCTGGTCGTGCCGCTTACGCCTGCGCAGCTCTACCCGAAGCTCAAGACTTTCTGGCTGCAGAACGGCTACGCGCTGGTCGTCGATAGCCCGGAGGTTGGCATCCTCGAAACGGATTGGCTCGAGAATCGCACCAAGATCAAGCAAGACATCGTTCGCGACACGGTTGGTAAGTTCCTCGACGGCATGTACAGCTCGCCAGAGAAGGACCGCTTCCGCACCCGCATTGAGCCGGGCGTCCAGGCGGGCACAACCGACGTCTTCATTAGCCATCGCGGCCTTGAAGAAGTGCTGACCGGTGGCGTGCAGAAGGATTCCTCGGTATGGACCTGGCGCAAGCCGGATCCGGGCATGGAGGCGGAGATGCTTCGTCGCCTCATGCTGTCGCTCGGTGCCACCGAGGACCGTTCGCGGGAGCTGATGGCCAGCTCGCCAGCCACCGAGAGGGCGCGCTTTGAGCGCGCAGCAGACGGCGGCGCGGCGCTGATTCTTGCGGGCTCGATCGACGATGCTTGGCGTCAGGTGGGTTTGGCGTTGGATCGCAATGGTTTGCTGGTTGAAGACCGCGATCGCGATATCGGCTTGTTTGACGTCCGGGTTGCCGGTGCGAAGGTTGAACCGAAGCAGGAGAGTGGCTGGCTCGACAAACTCGCGTTCTGGCGCAGTGCGCCCGCTGAGCCGGTCGTGTCTCCGGCTGCGCAACTTCAGGCGGGCGCCGTCTACCGTATCTTCGTCAAGGGTGATGACAAGCGTTCGCTTGTGCGCGTGCTCGACAAGGACGGGAATATCGATAAGGGTGAGGAAGCTAGCAAGATTCTCAAGCTGCTTTACGAGCAGCTCAAATAATCTGGCAGCTTGCCGACAAAAAACGCGCCCTATGAGGCGCGTTTTTTATGCGTACTCAGTCGTTCGCGTTTGCGACACCGCTGCCGGCGCTTCTACGTGGGCGAGCAGGATGCGCAGGACGAAAAAAAGCCGACCCGAAGGTCGGCTTTCTCTTCCGCTGGCGCGAATTACTTAGCGGCGGACTGGTCAGCAGCCGGAGCCGATTGCTCAGCAGCCGGAGCTTCAGCAGCCGGAGCCGACTGGTCGGCGGCCGGAGCCGATTGCTCAGCAGCAGCCGGAGCGGACTGCTCAACAGCGACCGGAGCGGATTGCTCAACCGGCGCTTCTTCTTTCTTGCCACAAGCGGTAACAGCCAGCGCCACGAGGGCGGCGACGAGGAGAGATTGCTTCATTGTTGGTTTCCCTTATCGATAAAGACAAACGCCAAATTCTTTTGGTCGGCACGGCTAGACGCCTAACCGATCTCAGATTCTAGCATGTTTTTCAAAGCTCAAGCGCTCTACAACTGCTACTGCTGCTACGCCGGAGCCCCAAAGCCGCTGCAATACCAATCATAAAACGCACAAAGCAGCGTCGGGTTGACAGCATTTGCGCCCAGATGGCGATCGCGCGCCAAAAGCTTCAGTGCGGTCCGTTGCTCAAGGGGGGCGTCGAACGACTCACCGTTGAGAAAGAACCGGTTGCCGCGGAACAGTAGCTGCGTCTTGATATCGAGCCGGAAGCCCCGCAGGGCAACGGCGGACGCGAATTTCCGCTCACTCATCGGCGACTCGGGTGGGTCAAAAAAGACGTGCGGTTTGGGTTCGCTGAGGTAGCTGCCGAGGAAATTTGCAACTGTTTGTTTGTTCCAGCTGATCCGGGAAAGTGTGGCCGCGACCTGTTCGACCATCTCGCTGGAGATTTCCGCGCTGTTCCTCGGGCGTTTCAGGCCAGGATCCGCGTAGCGCCCGTTCAGCGACACGTTTTCTTGCAGGTATCCGAGAAAAGCCTCGGCCAATTCCTGGTTGGTTGCGGTCCGGAAGCCGACCGAATAGGTCATGCACTCGCCAATCGCTACGCCGTCGTGTGCATATTGCGGTGGCAGATAGAGCAGGTCCCCCGGCTCGACAATCCATTCACGCGACGGCCGGAAGTCTTTCAGCAAGCGCAGCGGCGCACCTTCGATCACGGTGAGGTCGCGCTGTGCGCCAATACGCCAACGGCGCTGTCCGATCCCTTGGATCAGGAATACGTCGTAGTTGTCGAAGTGTGGCCCGACGCCGCCGCCGTCGGTCGCGAAGCTGACCATCAGGTCGTCCAGGCGGGCCTGCGGAATGAAGTCGAATTGCCGCAGCAGGGTATCGGCATCGTCGGATATGAGGTTTGTGCCAGAAACCAGAACCGTCCATGGCCCCTTTTGCCGCCAGGTGCGGTTTGCGAACGGCCCGCGTTCGAGTTGCCATTCGCCGTCGGCATTCCAGACACGGCGCGATTCGACATCGTCACGCGTGGCGAGATCGAGAAGCTGGGTTTTGCTGAGCACGCCAGAGAAACCTGGAAGCGCGCCACGCACCAATAGCGGTTTGCGTTGCCAGTAGTCGCGCAGGAATTCATCGGCGCTCAGGCCGCCAAGCAGTGTCGAGATCATCGCAGGATTATAGCGACGACCGTTCTGAGGCTGGCTGGTACAATCTCGCCCCTTTTCTGCTTTGGCTTCAAGGGGCTTGCAAATGCCGGTCGCGAAGGTTGAGTCACTGGATCACGAGGGGCGTGGGGTGGCGCGCGTGGAAGGCAAGGCGATCTTCATCGAGGGAGCGTTGCCTGGCGAGCGGGTCGAGTACGCAAGCTACCGCAGAAAACCGAAGTTCGAGCAGGCGACGATGCTGCACGCGATTACGCAGAGCGCACAACGCGTTACGCCGCGGTGTGAGTTCTTCGGTGTCTGCGGCGGTTGTAGCATGCAACACCTTGAGACGAGCGCCCAGGTTGCTGCCAAGCAGCGCGTGCTGGAAGACAACCTCTGGCACATCGCGCGGGTTCGCCCGGCGATTGTCTATTCGGCGGTTCAGGGGCCGACCTGGGGTTACCGGTATCGCGCCCGGCTAAGTGTGCGACAGGTGCCGAGACTTGGCGGTGTGCTGGTCGGCTTTCATGAGAAGAAGAGCAGCTATATCGCGGACATGCACTCCTGCGAGATCTTGCCGCCGCAAGTTGGTCGCAAGCTGACGCTGTTGCGCGAATTGGTTGGCGAACTCTCGGCGCCGGACCGTATTCCTCAGATCGAAGTGGCGGTGACGCAGGATCGTACGGTGCTCGTTGTGCGTCATCTCGTCCCGCTGACGCCAGCCGACGTCTCGATCTTGTTGGCGTTCGGAGAAACGCACGGTTTCAGCATGTGGGCTCAGCCCGGCGGGCCAGATACGGTGCATCCACTGGCAAAGGGGGAGGGGCGGGAGCTGTTTTACACCCTTCCCGAATTTAACCTGCGGCTTGCATTCCGCCCAACCGACTTCACTCAGGTCAATGTCGACATCAATCGTTTGCTGATCCGCCGCGCGATGCTGTTGCTGGACCCTCAGCCGGGTGAGCGCATCGCGGATCTGTTCTGCGGTCTCGGAAACTTCAGTCTGCCGATTGCGCGCAAGGGCGCACATGTGATTGGTGTGGAGGGGAGTGCTGCGCTGGTAGCCCGCGCTGCGGCCAACGCTGAGGCGAACGGACTGTCGGCGCTCAGCACGTTCTCGGTGGCGAACCTTTTCGAGGCAACACCGCAGAGCCTTGCCGCACTCGGCCGGCTCGACAAGATGCTGATTGATCCGCCGCGCGAAGGCGCTATCGCCGTGGTGAAGGCGCTCGGCGATGATGCGCCGCGGCGGCTGGTTTACGTGTCATGCAACCCGTCGTCGCTTGCGCGCGATGCAGCGGTGCTGGTCCATGAGAAGGGTTACCGGCTGCAGGGCGTGGGTGTGGCGAACATGTTTCCGCACACCTCACACGTTGAATCGATCGCGCTGTTTGAGCGCGTATGAAACAAAAAGGGCGGCCAAGGCCGCCCTTTTTGTTGGTAGCAGAAGACGTTAGTCGCGGTCGCCGCCGAAGATGCCAAGCAGTTGGAGCAGGCTCACGAACACGTTGTAGATGTCGAGGTAGATCGCCAGCGTGGCGGTGACATAGTTCGTTTCGCCACCCGTTACGATGCGGTTGACGTCGTACAGAATGTACGCCGAGAAGATTCCGAGGCACGCAACCGCCATCACAATCGATAGCGCCGGCAACTGCAGGAAGATGTTGGCGACGCCTGCGATCAGCGCAACGATCATGCCGACGAACAGGAACTTGCCCATGCCCGAGAGATCACGCTTAGTGACGGTTGCAAGCCCAGCCATCGCGAAGAAGATGACGCCAGTGCCGCCCGCGGCCAACGCGATGAGGCTTGCACCGTTCGAGTAGCCCAATGTGAATTGAAGGCTGCGCGACAGCATCAAGCCCATGAAGAACGTGAAGCCCAGAAGCAGTAGCACGCCAAGGCTGCTGTTCTTGTACTTTTCGATGGCGAAGAAGAAGCCGAACGCAGCAGCCATGAAGAGCATGAAGCCCAGCATCGGGCTGCCGGCAAAGAACGAGAAGCCGAACTGCACGCCTAGAAATGCACCGAGGATGGTGGGCAGCATCGACAACGCAAGCAGCGCGTAGGTGTTGCGCAACACGCGGTTCTGCGACGACGCAGCAATGCCGCCAGATGCGTAGGTGTTCAGGGCCATTCAGTTCCTCCTGTGAAGCGTTTCTGATGTGAGTAAGACCAGCGGCAAATCGAATGGTTCTACGATCGAGCTTCGATTCGACGTGTTAAAATCAAAAATTAAGGATGGGTGGCAGAGTGGTTGAATGCACCGGTCTTGAAAACCGGCGGCCCTTCGCGGGGCTCGTGGGTTCGAATCCCACCCCATCCGCCAACTAGCGCGAGCTATACCTCTACGTCCGCCCAGCAGTTCGGTGTTTCGTATAGTCGTACGCGGGCGAGCTTTAGCCTGCCGCCATATTGGTGGTTAATTTGTGGCGAAAGTGTGTCGAATGCGATCCGGGCCAAGTTCTCTGCCGTGGGTACCAGCGGCAGTACGACTGTTTTGTGGCCTGGCAGCGATTCGAGGAAGGCGCGAACCGCCGTGTCATCAGCATGGACTAGGAATGCATGGTCCCAGCGATCGACAATTTCTCGCTTTGCAATAGACTTCACGTCGGAGAAGTCCAGCAGCATTCCCTCGTCCGCTGATCCCCGGGCGCTGACGGGTTCGCCTTGCAAGGTCAGTTCCAGCGTGTAGCGATGGCCGTGCAGGTTTCTGCACTGGCTGGCATGGTGTGGAATGCGATGACCTGAGTCGAATTCGAGGCGGCGGGTGATCTTCATGTTTTGTGGTCGGGTGTATGCGGTTGTGCTGGCTGCTGACCTACTTGCTGGATCAGCAAAAGAAAACGGCATCCTGCAGGATGCCGTTTTTAACATTATGCCGGGAAGTAACGGCTCAGCCCGCCTTCTTCTTCGCCTTGGCTTCTTTCTTCAGGTTCTTCAGCAGATCCGGGTCCGCATGCTTCAGGTACTCGATTACGTCCAGATCATCCTTGCGGATCTTGCCGATATCGACCTGCTCAACGTGCACCAGGCGCAGCAGCGCTTGCACCGGACGCGGAATGTTACGACCGCTCTCGTAGCGCGAACCGCCGCTCTGGGTCACGCCGATCTTCGACCAGAACTGGGATTGATTCAGTCCAAGCTTGCGGCGGATCTCGCGAACATCAACCTTGTCATTCGTACTCTTCATGATGGCAACCTCACTTCGTTTTTTTGCGCTTCCCCGACCGTTTTCATAAAACGGCCTGCCTTGCGAAGACCGGAAACTGATCGTCCAGTTCCCGAATTATAGATCAATATCTGATTGCCATAGTTCCATACGCCAAGCCATTGTGCGAGCAACTGTTAAACAGTGTCACCCCGGATCTGCGGGCGGCCGGGTACTTCGTGTACAATCGCGAGTCCTACGCGAAACAGATAAGACGATGGCTCTGATTGTTCAAAAGTACGGCGGCACGTCGGTTGGTACCACTGAGCGTATCAAGAACGTGGCCAAGCGGATCGCCCGCTTCCAGAAGGAAGGTCACCAACTGGTGATTGTTGTCTCCGCGATGACCGGAGAGACCAACCGCCTGATCGGTCTGGCCAAGGATATTCAATCGTCACCAGATCCGCGTGAGCTGGACGTGGTGGTGTCGACCGGTGAGCAGGTCACCATCGGCTTGCTGTCGATGGCCCTGATGGAGTTGGGCCTCAAGGCGCGCAGCTACACGGGCCCGCAGGTTCGCATTCTCACCGACAACACCCACACCAAGGCGCGCATCCTCAAGATTGACGAGGATCGCATCCGGCAGGATCTCGATGAAGGTCATGTGGTTGTCGTCGCGGGCTTCCAGGGCGTCGATGAGGCCGGCAACATCACGACGCTCGGTCGCGGTGGCTCCGATACCACCGGGGTTGCGCTGGCGGCAGCACTGCACGCCGATGAATGCCAGATCTACACCGACGTGGATGGCGTTTACACCACCGATCCGCGCATCGTTCCGGAAGCACGCAAGCTCGACCGCATCACTTTCGAAGAGATGCTTGAGATGGCGAGCCTCGGTTCCAAGGTGCTGCAGATCCGCTCCGTCGAATTCGCGGGCAAGTACAAAGTCAAACTGCGCGTGCTCTCTAGCTTCCAGGAAGATGGAGAGGGTACGTTGATTACCGTTGAGGAAGATAGCAGCATGGAACAACCGATCATTTCGGGTATCGCGTTCAACCGTGACGAAGCGAAGCTTACGGTTCTCGGCGTGCCGGACCGTCCCGGTATCGCTTACCAGATCCTCGGCCCGATCGCGGATGCGAATCTGGATGTCGACATGATCATCCAGAACGTTGGCCACGATGGCACGACCGACTTTTCCTTCACCGTCAATCGCAGCGAGTTCGACAAGGCTCGTGGCGTGCTCGAAGAGGTCAAGGCTCACATTGGCGCCCGCGAAGTGGTTGGAGATAAGGGTATTTGCAAGGTGTCGGCCGTTGGTGTGGGCATGCGTTCGCACCCGGGCGTTGCGAGCAAGATGTTCCGCACGCTGGCGGAAGAGGGTATCAACATCCAGATGATCTCGACTTCAGAAATCAAGATTTCTGTAGTGCTTGACGAGAAGTATCTGGAATTGGCTGTTCGCGTGCTGCACAAGGCTTTCGAGCTCGATCACGCGAACTAAAGTTGTACTGGCGCGATTGACGGCGGGGGTAAAAAACAGCTATAGTCGCGCCTCTTAAGTGCGGAGAGTTGGCCGAGAGGTCGAAGGCACTCCCCTGCTAAGGGAGCATACGGGCTAAAACTCGTATCGAGGGTTCGAATCCCTCACTCTCCGCCAGTAAAAAATTGTGAGTGTTAAAAAATACTTGCAAAGCAAAATTAAGTAGTCTATAGTTCTGTTTCTCGGCTGCACCCGTAGCTCAGCTGGATAGAGTACCTGGCTACGAACCAGGGGGTCGGGCGTTCGAATCGCTCCGGGTGTACCAACTTCTTCAAGCACTTAGCCCAGTCCTCGGACTGGGCTTTTTGCTTTCTGGTGGTCGGCAGCGCGTTTTGTGCCTGTACTGTGCCTGTTTGTCGCTTGCTTGCGGTTTCGTGCGGGGCATGGCGCACGTTCCGGCTTCCAGTTTTGTTGGCGTAGCGTCTCGTCAATTCCCCGCAACTCTTCGCGCTACTCGGCAGACCGCGCGCCGTGCTCCAGGGAGTTGCCCGCGGCCTTGTCGTGCCCTCGGTGGTACCCGGCCCTGTTGGTTTCTCCCTAAAGCGCCAATGCTGGATCGCGCCGATCTACTCCGAAAGTTGCTACGCTGAAAGTGTCGCGCATCGAACCGGATGCTGTCGGCTTCTAGAAGAAGTTTGGCACGCAGTTCGACAACATTAGCAGCGACCCGGCCGTCGATATCGACGGTCGCTTGACGTGGGGCGACTATGAGCAAGCACGGACACAACAGGCCCAGGCTGTCGGAACTTCCCGATACGACGACGCCGGCACAACGCGCGTCGGTAGCGAAGATGATCGTTGACTACGAGAAGACGGAAGCGGCGCGAACTATTGCGGAAGGCGGTGGTGCCCAGGGGCGAAGCAGCAATGACCCGACGCGGCTCACGCCGGAAGAAGTCGAGTCGTTGCGCCAAGGCGCGCGTGACGCCTTGGCTTCCTTGAGGGCGAGTCGATTGCGTGACCGGTTTGAGCCGCCTCCGGTGATTAACAAGCGTCGAATCTCAGAGTTGCCGGATGCGACGACGCAAGAAGAGCGCGCAGCGGTCGAGAGGATGATCGCCGAGTGGGAGGCGAAGGAGGCGCTGAGGCAAGCGACGGCAGAGCATCCGCCAATCTAGGGCCCGGATGTGCCGCCTGGCCACTAGTTCAGGGCAGGCTTTAGACGTGTGCGGGTGCGGGACGTACTGATTTTTACTGATGTGCGCGAGCAACAGCGAAGCGAACTGGCGTGCTTCAACTCCGCCAGGCGAAAGTGCCTGCACCGCCTGCTAGCTGAAACCTGTTCGGGCTCGTGACGAAGGCCGCGCGATTCATAGGCCGAGGGCTGGTCGGCACTGGATGACTGGTAACGATTCCGCGTAGCGATTAGGTGCCTGCACGCACCAGCGTCGGATGTCCGAGTCGGGCGGCCGCCTGCGGTGACCGGTCACCGAGCAGTCGTCTAGCAAAGCCGACGTTCATAGGCTGGATCAACAAGGTAAGCCGCAGTTGCCCTGCAATATTAGCTACGCCGAACTGGCCCCTTAGTAGTCATCGACCGGGCGATTGGCATTCAAGCCACCGGTTCGCCCTGAGTGGGCCAAAGCACCTAATGTTTCACTCGAATCAAACACCTCGGCGTCTACGCGGCGCGTCAGTGGCTGAGTTCGCATAGCCTCATATACCATCGGCACCTTCTGCTATCAGCTTTGACGCCCGCGCAATGTCCGAAAACCAGAACCCCGAGCAGATCGCCCGCGACCATATCGACGCACAGCTCAAGCAGGCGGGTTGGGTCGTTCAGACTGTCAAGACGATCAATTTCAACGCAGGCAAGGGCCAAGCCGTTCGTGAGTACCAGACTGACGTGGGCCCCGCGGACTACGTGCTGTTCGTTGATGGCAAAGCGGTCGGCGTTATCGAAGCCAAGAAGGAAGAGCTGGGCCACAAGCTGACCGAAGTCGAAGAGCAATCTGGCGGCTACGCAGCCGCCAAGCTCAAGTGGGTGCACAACAAAGAACCCTTGCGCTTCCGCTACGAAAGCACAGGCATCCTCACCCGCTTCACCGATGGCCATGACCCCAAGCCTCGCTCACGCCGGGTGTTCAGCTTTCACCGCCCCGAAACGATCAAGGAATGGCTGCAGCAAGGCGATAGCCTGCGCCAGCGCCTGCAGCACGTCCCGCCTCTGAATCCGGCAAAACTGCCCGCCAAAGCTCTGGGGCTGCGCGACTGCCAGGAAATCGCCATCACCAACCTTGAGCAATCGTTCAAGGAAGATCGCCCGCGCGCCCTGATCCAGATGGCGACCGGCGCGGGCAAGACCTACACCGCCATCACCGCCATCTACCGCCTGCTCAAGCACGCCAAGGCCAAGCGCATCCTGTTCTTGGTCGATACGAAGAACCTCGGGGAGCAGGCCGAGCAGGAAATGATGGCCTTTACGCCCAGCGACGATAACCGCAAGTTCACCGAGTGTCGGCGCGCGTTTAAATCTGACCACCTGTGCGCGTTGAATTTTGACCAGGGGTGATAGCCACCTGACATAGGTTGGCTTGTGGATAAGTGTAGCTCAGAAACGCTGCCTCTCGAACCACGATGAA